>CANFZA010000005.1 GCA_947451235.1 Methylophilaceae bacterium
AATAACTTGCAATATGTTTATAAAATAGCTATTATTATGGGCTTCGTATTTTGAATAGCTCTTAGGAAAATCACAGATGGCAAATACCGCACAAGCAAGAAAACGTGCTCGTCAAGCAGTTAAGCAACGCGCACACAATGCAAGTTTGCGTTCTACTTTGCGTACAGCGATTAAAAAAATTATTAAAGCAGTAGAAGCTGGCGATAAAGCAGCTGCTACAGTAGCTTACAGCGAAAACGTGAGTGTGATTGACCGTATTGCGGACAAACAAATCATTCATAAAAATAAAGCTTCACGTCATAAAAGCCGCTTAAATGCTGCAATTAAGGCTATGGCTTAACGCTAAGTTTTAATCGCAATACTTTAAATAGAAGACTTAAACACAAGTCTTCTAAAAAAGTAGTTAATAAAAAAGCCGAATTTATATTCGGCTTTTTTATTATTCAAATTTCACTTAAGTGCTAAGTTAACTTATCTATTTACTGGGTGGGTTACTGGGTTATTTACCAGACTATTTACCAGACTATTTACCAAACCAGCAATCACTTGCCGATATTTAAATCTGCACGCACTTGCATCGCTTGCTTAAGCGCTTCGTCTCGACTGGCGTTAATCACTGTAAAGTGACCCATCTTACGGCCTGTGCGCGCTTGCTGCTTGCCGTACAAATGCATTTTAAGTTGACCATTGCTAAATGCCTGCTGCCAAGCTGGTTCAACTTGCGCTTGAGTTTCGGCATCTACTGGCCAAATATCACCGAGTATATTGACCATCACCGCAGGACTATGCTGACGGCTATTACCTAATGGCAGACCAGTCAAAACGCGCACTTGCTGTTCAAACTGGTTGGTAACGCAGGCATCAATCGTGTAATGACCAGAGTTATGCGGACGTGGCGCCATCTCATTGACTAATAACTCGCCATTACACACAAAAAACTCCACGCCCATCACACCGGTGTAATCCAGCTTTTCTGCGACCAGAATCGCTAACTTTTGCGCTTGATGATTAATGGCATCGCTACCACGAGCCGGCACAATAGAAACATCCAAGATGCCGTTCAGGTGACTATTTTCTGAGGTTGGAAAGGTAGCTACGTTCCCTTGAACATCTCTAGCCAATACAACTGACACCTCGTAATCTAGCTTAAGCATTTTCTCTAACACACATTCTTCACGCTCAAATTGCTGAAAGGCTACTTGCGCTTCATGTTGATTAACAACTCTAGCCTGACCTTTGCCATCGTAGCCAAAACGCGCTACTTTTAATATCGCTGGATAAATATCGCTATCATCGCTGGGTAAATCTTCAACCTGATTAATCACTTCATAAGGCGCAACCGGCAATCCTGCTTGCTTCAGAAAGTTTTTCTCACTCACTCTATGTTGCGCAATCGCAACGCTATACGCACTTGGTCGAACCACGGTTGATTCAGCCAAAAATGACAAGGAATCAGCCGGTACATTTTCAAACTCAGTGGTAATTGCAGCACAGTTTTGGGCCAAATCAGCTAATGCGGCCTTATCATCAAAAGCAGCACATATATGTAAATCAGCAATTTTACCTGCAGGGCTATTCGCATCAGGGTCTAGCACCGTAACTTGGTAACCCATTTCATGGGCTGCGATTACAAAAAATCGGCCAAGCTGACCACCACCCAGCATACCCAACATGGCTGGCGGCAAAATTACTGGATGATTTTCACTGAAACTATTATTCATATCGTTTTAAAATTAACTTTAAAAATTTTGGATTGGCTGAAAAGTGCGATAACTGCTTGATAACTTGCTGATAAATATAGCCTATTAAGGCTTATCAGCCAACACCATTAACTGCACCTTATCCGCTTGTTTAGCGCGAAACTCAGTGAGTTTTTGCGCTAATTCCGCATTATTCAACGCCAATATAGAAGCCGCAAACAAACCGGCGTTAGCCGCGCCTGCCTCACCAATAGCAAAAGTAGCCACAGGTATGCCTTTTGGCATTTGTACAATAGAAAGTAGAGAGTCTTGGCCTTGCAAATGCTTAGATGGCACGGGCACACCTAACACCGGCAAGATTGTTTTTGCCGCAACCATACCAGGTAAATGCGCAGCACCACCGGCACCAGCAATAATCACTTGGTAACCTTTAGTTGCGGCAGTTTCTGCAAAGCTAAACATTAAATCTGGTGTACGGTGTGCTGAAACAACTTCTGCACTATACGCAATACCAAAATCAGCAAGCATTTGCGCTGCTGCTTTCATAATTGGCCAATCGCTATCTGAGCCCATAATAATGGCGACTAATGGTTGTTTTTCCATTTACATTCCCTGTAATTTTTTATCTGGCAAAACTTTACAATAAGACTAAATTGTCTCTATGGATGAGTTCAGACTCTTCTACATAGCCTAATATTTTTTCAATCTGAGCACTTGGTTTACGCATAATACGCTGCGCTTCGGCAGCTGAATAATTCACCAATCCACGAGCCAGCTCTACGCCATCAGCATCACAACAAGCCACTACTTCACCACGCTCAAAGTTACCTTCAACCGCGATGACGCCGATAGGCAACAAACTTTTGCCATCTTGTTTAATTACCTTAACCGCACCAGCATCCAGCGTTAATTTTCCGCGAAGTTGCAGGTGATCAGCCAACCATTGCTTGCGTGCAGCGGTTTTCATTTCCGTGGTTTTTAGATGCGTACCAATAACCTCACCAGCCGCTAAACGCACCAAAACATCATGCTCACGCCCTGAAGCAATAACAGTATTGGCGCCACTCCTTGCAGCACGCTTAGCCGCTAATATTTTAGTAAGCATGCCACCTGTACCAACATCGCTACCAGCGCCGCCCGCCATTTGCTCTAAGCTTGCATCGCCAGCAGTGGCATGTTGAATAAATTTGGCATCCTTATCTTTACGCGGATCAGCTGAATATAAACCTTGCTGATCGGTCAAAATAACTAAGGTATCCGCTTCAATCAAATTAGCCACTAATGAACCCAAAGTATCATTATCGCCAAAGCGAATTTCATCGGTCACAACCGTGTCATTCTCGTTAATGATGGGAATCACTTTTAAATCTAACAAAGTACGCAAGGTACTGCGGGCGTTCAAATAGCGTTTTCTATCAGCTAAATCATCATGCGTAAGTAGCACTTGTGCAGTGTGTAATTGATGTTGGCTGAAGCAACTTTCATACATTTGCACTAGGCCCATTTGACCGACTGCGGCTGCGGCTTGCAGTTCATTCACAGCCGTCGGACGTTTTTTCCAGCCTAATCGTTGCATGCCTTCAGCCACCGCACCGCTTGAAACTAACACAATCTGCTTACCCTGCTGCACTAATAGTGAAATTTGCGCAGCCCATTGAGCAATAGCGGCTTGATCTAAACCATTGCCGTTATTGGTCACAAGGCTTGAGCCTACTTTAACAACGATCACTTTCGCATCAAGAAGTAAAGATTTCATGTTGGCGCTTAAATTAAACCAAGTTTAAGTTTCAGAAAGTTAAGTTTCAGAAGATTAAATGTCTGAAGCTTTAGTATCAGCATTTTTATTGGCTGAATTGTCGCCAGCATCGTCGCTAGAATCTTTAGCAGCACTAATTCTTACGCCCGGGGTTTTAGCCACAGAGCTTTCATTAATCAAGCCAGTGTCTAACAAAGCATCTTCTTGCAAATGTTTGTTTTCTTCAATGTGCTGCATAATCGCATAAGTAAGCTCTTTACAGCCGACACCGCTAATGGCTGAAATTGAGAATACACGGCCTTTCCAGCCATAATCTTTAATAAATTGTTTTACCACTTCCTGCGCATCCGGCAACATGTCGATTTTATTCAACACCAACCAGCGCGGTTTGTCATAAAGCGATTCATCGTATTTTCTAAGCTCTTCCACAATCGCTTTTGCTTCATGGACAGGGTCAACCGCTTCATCAAAGGGCGCAATATCAACGATGTGCAGCAACAAAGAAGTACGTTGCAAATGGCGTAAAAACTGATGTCCAAGCCCAGCGCCTTCTGCAGCGCCCTCAATAATGCCCGGAATATCGGCAATCACAAAGCTACGCTCAGTATCAACACGCACCACACCCAAGTTAGGGTGCAAAGTAGTAAATGGATAATCCGCCACTTTTGGTTTAGCGGCAGAAACAGAGCGAATAAATGTCGATTTACCTGCGTTAGGCATGCCCAACAAACCTACATCAGCCAATACTTTTAACTCTAAATAAAGCTCAAACTCTTCACCGGGATCACCCTTGGTACATTGGCGTGGCGCACGGTTTAAGCTAGATTTAAAATGCACATTACCTAGGCCACCTTTACCGCCTGTAGCCATTTGCGCTCGCTGACCATGCTCGCTCAAATCCACTAGCAATTGCTCGCTCGCTTTGTCTGAAATCACAGTGCCCACCGGCACACGTAAAATCATATCATCGCCTTTAGCGCCGTAACATTCTGCACTTCGGCCATTTTCGCCACGTTGCGCCCTGAATGTTCGGGTATAGCGATAATCCACTAAAGTGTTGATATTGCGATCAGCTTCAATCGTGATAGACCCGCCGCGACCGCCATCACCGCCACTTGGGCCGCCTAAAGGCTCGTATTTTTCACGACGAAATGTAGCAACACCGTTGCCGCCATCGCCTGCATATACTTTAATCGTTGCTTCGTCTATAAATTTCATGTGTAGAGTTTACCAAATAAAAAAGCCCCATCAAAACGATGAGGCTTTAATAAAGTCAAATTAACTTAAGCTGTAACAATAATGCTTACAGTATGGCGTCTTAACGCACCTTTAATTGCAAAAGACACTTTACCGTGTGCTTTAGCATATAAAGTGTGGTCTTTACCCATACCAACATTTTCACCAGCGTGCATTTTTGTACCGCGCTGACGCACGATAATGCTACCAGCGTTTACAACTGTTTCACCAAATGCTTTAACACCTAGTCGTTGTGCGTGTGAATCGCGGCCGTTACGTGAACTACCGCCTGCTTTTTTGTGTGCCATTTTTCTCTAATCCTTAAACTTGAGTAACTGTTAATTAGCGCTAGCTAATTAAGCAGCGATTGTTTCAATTTTAATTTCAGTAAAACTTTGGCGATGGCCTTGTGTTTTACGGTAATGTTTACGACGACGGAATTTGAAAATCATTACTTTATCGCCACGACCATGTGAAAGCACAGTAGCTTTAACAATTGCGCCTTTAATGATTGGTGAGCCGATTGTTGTTTTTTCACCGTCAGAAACCATTAGAATTTGATCTAGCGTAACAGTACCGCCAACTTCAACTTCAAGTTTCTCAACTTTTAATCTTTCGCCTGCAATGACGCGATATTGCTTACCACCAGTTTTGATTACTGCATACATGATTGAGCCTTAAATTACGCTTTCTAAAGAACTCGGCATTATACGCACTTAATCTCGCAAAGCAAACCATAATTGCAAGCTGATTAAAATAAGCTTGCGGCCACGGCTAATAAAGTGATTATCTCACTAAATATAATACTTAAATATAGCACTCGAATATAGCGCTCAAACTAATGAGATTGAATGCGCTAAATTAGGCTGTGTTAAAATAATCGCTACTCTTAAAGGTTTAATCACGTGACGGCCAGCAACATGCAATCTAGCACATCCCAAATCGAGGCAATTCAAGCATGCATTGCCAACGATATTGAAGCTGTAAATACAGTTATCCTGCACTCCTTGCACTCAGAAGTGACCTTAGTAAACCAAGTCGCGCATTACATCATTAATAGCGGCGGCAAGCGTTTACGGCCTATATTAGTGCTACTTTCTGCAGGCTTATTTGGTGCAATAAAAGCTGAGCATCACCAATTAGCTGCTGTAGTTGAATTTATTCACACAGCGACTTTATTACATGACGACGTGGTGGATGAATCATCAAAACGCCGCGGAAAAAGTACCGCCAACGCCCTGTTTGGCAATGCTGCGAGCGTGCTTGTGGGTGATTTTGTTTATTCGCGCGCTTTTCAAATGATGGTGGCTGTACAAAACATGCGCGTGATGGAAGTGTTAAGCAATGCAACCAATGTCATTGCAGAAGGTGAAGTATTGCAATTATTGAACGTACATAACGCTGAGATTACTGATGAAGCTTATTTACAAGTTATTCATTATAAAACGGCTAAGCTTTTTGAAGCGGCAACGCGCCTAGGGGCAATTATCAGCCAAGCTAATCCAGAAGATGAGCAGGCTCTAAGCCAATACGGCATGCATATCGGCACCGCTTTTCAGCTGATTGATGATGTATTGGATTTAAGCGGTAACGCCGCTGAAATTGGTAAAAACTTAGGGGATGATTTAGCCGAAGGTAAACCTACATTACCTTTGCTTTACGCAATGCGTAACGGCAACACAGAAGAAGAAGCAGCCATAAGACACGCCATTGAGCACGGCGGGCTAGATGACTTACCTGCCGTTCTTAGCGCTGTAGAGCGAACCGGAGCGCTGCAGCACGTGCGCAAAATAGCTGAAAAAGAATGTGAGGCTGCTAGCAGAGCAATCGCGCATTTTGCAGACTCGCCTTACAAGCAAGCAATGCTTACTTTGGCGCAATTTTCAGTAACTAGAAGCTTCTAAAAAAGCATAGAAATATAATTAGGTTAATTTATAGCATTAAGACTTAAAGACTTAGTTAAGCACTATCTTCTCACCGCTATCTGCGTGGTAATAGGTCAAATGTGCGCAATCACTAGTACCTGCAGTTAGCGAGCCATCAAAAAGAGACTTGCCTTCAACATCTACAAGTGCGTAGCCATTGTGATACAAAGTTACCTCGGCAAGTTTTGAATCCAGTTTAGAGCCTTGGCGCATGGCGAAGCTGATGCAGCTTTCTTCTTCAGCTTCAGAATAAACTTCCCAATCTCGACCGCCAGCCAGTTGCGTCAGCCATGCAGGAAGATCAACCTCAACACGGCAAATGATAGGCTCATCCCACTCAGGATGATTAAGCTCAGTGCGACTTAGCTCAAATGTGTTTTGCTGGTTAATGGTGATTGTCATGTGTTTTCCTTCTTGCGATGTGTTGTTATTATAATGTTGATTACAATATTTCCTTTAATGTTTGTGGCGGCATATCTACATTTCAAGTGATTGAATTTAAGTTTTCAGAAAACCGGCTTAATTTGAGTGTATTAACCCCACAAAGATTCCATCGGTTGCTACAAGTTATTAACGGTGCGATGATGCATAAAGTTTACAAAAAACAGACTAACGAGCACAAAATAAGTTAAATTTTAAGGACCAAGCATGCTTAGTGGATTTACTGATATTTCAAATATCTTGCAGCAAAATGGCGCTACTTTCATTACATTTTCAGTTATTCTAGGCTTAATGGTTGGTAGCTTTTTGAATGTAGTCATTCATCGCCTGCCTAAAATGATGGAGCTGGAATGGCAGAACAACTGCCATGAGTTGCAGGGAAAAGAATCTCCAGAAACCACTAAATACACATTAGCAAGCCCGCGCTCAGCCTGCCCAAACTGCGGCCATAAAATTAGCGCGCAAGAAAATATTCCTATCGTTAGTTACCTTGCATTGAGAGGCAAATGCAGCGGCTGTAAAGCCCCTATTAGCATGCGCTACCCTATGATAGAAGCACTGACTGGCCTTGCGATTGGCTTGGTTAGCTGGAAATTTGGTTATACCAGCACCACTTTTTTCGCTTGGATCTTTGTTTTCGCGCTTATCGCATTGACCTTTATTGATTTCGACACACAACTATTGCCTGATGATATTACCTTGCCGCTGCTATGGCTGGGGCTCATATTTAACTTAAATACCGGCTTTACCGATATTAAATCAGCCGTTATTGGCGCCATCGCTGGCTACCTTGTTTTATGGTCTATCTACTGGCTATTTAAGCTAATCACCGGCAAAGAGGGCATGGGCTATGGTGATTTCAAATTACTAGCTGCAATCGGCGCATGGTTCGGCTGGCAAATGCTACCTACTGTCATTCTGTTATCGTCAATATTGGGGACGATCATTGGCACAAGTTTAATCTTATTGGCAAATCGTGGCCGTGAAGAACCAATGCCGTTCGGACCATTTTTAGCAATTGCAGGCATTGCAGCATTATTTTCTGGACCGCAAGTCGCCAACACTATTGGTGACTTGATTTTCAAGCTATTTATTTAACTTATCTTTCAAACATTCAGAATGCTAATTATTGGATTAACAGGTGGCATAGGTTCAGGCAAAAGTGAAGCTGCTAAACAGTTTGCATTGCTAGGCGTTCCTATCGTAGATGCCGATGTGATTTCACATGAACTAACCGCCAGCGGCCAACCTATATTGGCTGAGATCCGTCGCATTTTTGGTAAAGATTTTATTACCGCTGACGGCACGCTCAATCGCCCTAAGCTTCGCGCGCATGTATTTGAAAACACCAATGAAAGACTCAAGCTAGAGGCTCTACTACACCCGGCGATACACGACCTAGCGTTGCAGCGTCTTTCTGAAAATGAAGCTAAATTACATCCCGCCTACCAGCTACTAGTGATGCCGTTATTGTTTGAAAACAATCGCTACGACGGTGTTACGCATAAAACATTAGTGATTGATTGTGATGAAGATATACAAATCAAACGCGCGATGGCTCGCAGCAATATGACTGAAGAAGAAGTAAAAGCGATGATGGCGGCACAGGTTTCAAGAGCAACACGTCTTAAACGCGCTGATGAAGTGATTGAAAACAACGGTACGCTCACTGATTTAACTGAAAAAATTGCGGAGATTCATAAAAAGTTCATTAAAACTTGCATAGTTAGTCAATAACTTTGATAATTCACCTCAACTTTAATTCGCACTCTAACAAATGATAAATACCGTGCTTTTAGGCTAACAATCAAATCATGCCTAGCTACGACTATCCATTAAACGAACGCATACGCACATTATTGCGCGTTGAGGATTTGTTTGCCAAAGTTTTGTATCACGTAGAAGCTGGCCACGAATACAGTCACCACAGTGCGCTACTCACATTGCTGCAAATTTTAGATGTTGTTGACCGCGCAGAATTAAAATTAGACTTGTTGCAAGAATTAGATCGTCAAAGATCGGTAATGATCATGCTAAGAGGCAATCCTGGCATCGCAGAAATCACGCTAGAAACTATTATCAATGAAATTGATGTCACCTCTGATGCATTACGTGCCGAAACCAATAAATTTGGCCAAACATTACGTGCAAATGAATGGCTGATGAGCATTAGACAACGTGCAGGCATTCCGGGAGGCGTATGTGAATTTGATGTGCCGTCATATCATTATTGGCTTGGACTTAGCGAAGTGAGACGTAGGCAAGATTTTGCTACGTGGCTAAAACCTCTACTGCCCATGCAACATGCGGTTGTGATTATTTTACGCATTTTACGTGGCAGCGGTGCTACCACTAAGTTACTTGCTATTAACGGTGATTTTCAACAGATGCTTGGTGGTGCAAAGCCTGCTCAAATGTTGAGAATCGAAGTCGCCGAGGATGTGGTCTGCTTTCCTGAAGTAAGCGCGAATAAATATGCAATTAACATCCGCTTCAACGTACTTGAATCCGCACAAAAACCACAAAAATATGAAGACAACGTCAACTTCACACTAACACTCTGCAACTTGTAATCATTTACACACTCAAAAAATTTAAATTACGTGTCTGGGCTGCATCAGCCTATATTACTTCAACAATCATTTAACATTAGCTTCAATATACAACTATGGTTACCACTAAAAAACGTTTAGTTCCTTGCCCTAACTGCAATAAACTATCTGAGTTTGCACCTAGCAATGCTTTTAGACCTTTTTGTAGCGAACGTTGCAAACTTATAGACTTAGGCTTGTGGGCAAGTGAGCAATACGCCATTCCAGAAACGGCTAAACCAGATGAATTTTCTGATCCATTTCCAGACCAATTGCATAATTAATAGTGCGCCTAACGTAATAAGCAGAACGCATTAAAAGTGATTAAAATAACCTGAATTAACGTAACCTGAATTAACGTAACATTGATTAACGTAACTTGGATTAACATTAAAAAAATCATGCAAAACTTTTTACAGCAAAAATTGTTCCGCGCTACTTTAGCGCTCCTGCTCACTATTGGCTACGTATTAACGATGCCGGCAAGCGCGGCAAGTGCCGAAAATCTAGTGTCCATAAAAGATGCTTGGGTACGCGCTACGAATCCGGGACAAGAAGTCGGTGCAGCTTATATGACTTTTTTAAGCGCTAAAAATACTACGCTGATAAGTGTTGAGAGTGACGCAACCAAAAGTGTTGAAATACACAATATGAGCATGGAAAATGGCGTGATGAAAATGCGCATGATGGAGTCACTACCACTAGTGGCGAACAAGCCTTATAAGCTAGCGCCGGGCGGTTTCCATTTGATGTTATTTGACTTAAAAAAACCACTGAATATTGGCGAGCCAGTGAATTTTACGCTTACCTTTAAAAACAAAAATAAGCATCAATTCAAACAAACCATCAAAGTAATGGTGCAATCTTCCGATGAAGACTCTGCTGCCTCAAAATTACATAAGTAGCAATAATCTAAGACTTTGAATCTAAGACTTTAATCTAAGACTTTAAATTAAAGCCCTTAAATCCAAGCACCGCGTTGCATAGCAATACCGTGCGCGCCATGTGATCTGGCTCTATCTATATCAGTAGTTTTCATGCCGCCAAGCGCATAAACCGGCAAAGCATAATCTATGATTAAATCGCTAAATGCCTCCCAGCCTAAGTGTTCAGCGCCAGCATGGCTCAAGGTCGCTTGCACTGGCGACAGCATGACATAATCCAAACCAAGCGCTACCGCATGGGCTAGCTCTTCACGATTATGACAAGAAGCGCCGCATAACAAACCTGCTGGCTTTAATTGCAATTGCATTAAATCTCGCGAAGTTAAATGCAGTCCGGCTGACTTTAGATTTCCAAGAAAGTTAAAATCAGCAAAGTTGAAATCAGCAAGGTCTGAAACATCTGTAAGGCCGGATAAACAAGATGCTGAATTGATTAGCACTTTAGCGCCGTAGGGTGTTGCCATTGCAATCACGCGCTCAGCCAATGAAATTAGCGCTGCGTTTGATAGCTGTTTTTCACGAATCTGAATCATCTTTAAACCGCCATCTAAAGCAACTTTTAGGCGCTCAAAAAATACAGTCTCACCTAATTCACTCACATTGCTAATGGCATATATTTTGCCCAAATTAAGCGCATTAAAGATAGGCGAGTTGGCAGGCAACATAGGTCCAACCTGAATGCTTTCAGGATTCTGCCAACTAAGCGCTTGGCTTTCTAAGCCAGACGGCTCGCCTACCCACTCAGTGACGATGAAAAAATGTAGTTTAACGGTTTTGGCGACCGACTCTAATTTTCCAGTCGCATCAAACTTCGCCGCATAATCGAAAGAGCGCGTAAGCCAGCGGTAGCATGATATTACGCTAATACCCAACTCTTCTTGCAACTCACGGTTTAGCGCGTACTCAGGCGTTTCGCCCTCTTCTATCTTACCGCCAGGAAACTCCCAATAACCGGCCCAAGGCTTACCTACTGGTCGTTCACCCAGCAAAACAAAGCCGTCAGCACGCTGAATAACGCCAACTGCGGCATGTGTTACTTTGATTAACGGCAAATCTACGACTGAATTAGGATCTATAATCTGCATTAATTTTGACGTAATCGTAAGAGAAATCACAAGTCCAAACGGTGCAACTTGCGTTACCTCTGGCCAAGTCTACACGTACTAAAATTTCCGGTTCTTTCATCACCGCAGAACCTTGCTCTTCTAAATAAGCCGCCGCTCTGCCGCCATTTTCAGCGACTAATACATCGCCTAAATATAGTTTAAGTGCGTTCACATCTAATTGTTCAACACCGGCATACCCGATCGCCGCCAAAATTCGGCCTAAATTTGGATCTGAGGCAAAAAAAGCAGTTTTAATTAAGGGTGAATGTCCAATCGCATAAGCCACTTTGCGGCACTCAGCTTCATCACGACCGCCTTCTATGCGTACCGTCATAAATTTCGTTGCGCCTTCGCCATCACGCACTATCGCTTGTGCCAATTCCACAGCCACGTCTGTCATGGCATCGCGTAACAATACAAAGTCAGCGCTTGTTTCTGATATTTCAACGTTGCCAGCTTGATTGCTTGCCATCAAAATCAAGCTGTCATTAGTCGAGGTATCGCCATCCACAGTGATGCAATTAAATGACTGATTCACCGCATAATGAATAATGCTTTCTAGCGCAGTTTTAGTGATATTGGCATCGGTAGCAATGTAACCCAGCATGGTTGCCATGTTGGGGTGAATCATGCCAGAACCTTTGCTGATACCGGTAATGGTGACGGTTTTTCCGCTTAATTGCAGCTGGCGCGAAGTGCCTTTGGCGACAATGTCGGTCGTCATAATGGCTTCTGCAGCATTCAGCCAATTGTCTTCTTTTAAATTAGCAATAGCGGCTGGTAAGCCTGCAATCACTTTATCTTCAGGCAAAGGCTCTAAAATAACGCCAGTCGAAAATGGTAGCACTTGGCTGGCTTGAATGTTAAGCAACTCGCCTAATGCTACACAAGTTAAGTTTGCGCGGTGCAGACCGTCTTCGCCCGTGCCGGCATTGGCACAACCAGTATTCACCAGCAAGGCGCGGATAGGTTCAACGGCAGCTAAATGGGTTTTACACAGCAGCACTGGCGCCGCACAAAATTGATTTAGGGTAAATACGCCAGCCACATGACTACCTTCGGCGAGCGTGATCACAAGCACATCTTTACGGTTAGGTTTGCGAATATGCGCCTCAGCAAAACCTAGCTTAACGCCGCTGATGGGTAAAAGCGTATTGGCGGCTGGTGCGGTTAAATTAACGGGCATACGATTAATCCTTGTTTCATTTAGTTAAGTTTTTTTTGATGGTGACCTTAAGCGCGACGCCAAGTAGTGCCTTGCGGCGAATCTTCCAAAATAATACCAGCCTCAGCCAATAACTTGCGAATACGGTCGGCCTCAGCAAAATTTTTGCTTTGCTTCGCCTCGTTACGCTGAATAATTAATTGGTCTACATTAAGCGCTTCATCAGCGTTACTGTTTACGCTGGCTAGCCCCTGAAGATATTCATCTGGGTCACGTTGCAACAAACCTATTAGACCCGCCAAAGATTTCAGCAATGCGGCACTGGCTAACGATTTTGTTTTATTCACTTCATTGGCTAAATCAAACAATACGGCTAGCGCCTCTGGAGTATTAAAGTCGTCATCCATCGCCGCTTTAAAACTTGCTGCTTGGCTTTGTCGCCAATCAATGTCGGCCACCTCCACGACAAGTCCGCGCAAAGCGGTATACAAGCGGTTAAGCGCAGCTTTGGCATCATCTAAATGTTGGTCTGAATAGTTAAGAGGACTGCGATAATGCGCGCGTAAAATAAAGAATCGCACCACTTCTGCATCATATTGTTCTAGTACGGTACGAATGGTAAAAAAGTTACCTAAAGATTTAGACATTTTTTCATCATCAACCCGCACAAAGCCATTGTGCATCCAATAATTCACCATTTGGCAAGATTGGCCGTCATGGGTATGCGTAGACGCTAGGCTGTTGGCAGCTTCGCTTTGCGCGATTTCATTTTCATGGTGCGGAAACTGTAAATCTTGTCCGCCACCGTGAATATCAAAATGATTGCCTAATAACTGCGAGCTCATGGCCGAACATTCGATGTGCCAACCGGGGCGGCCTTTACCGTTATTAGGCCCGCCAAAAGGAGAATCCCAGCTGGGCTCATTTGGTTTTACAGACTTCCACAACACAAAATCCATAGGATCTTTTTTGTGCGTATCGACTTCTACCCGTTCGCCAGCGCGTAAATCTTCTAGAGATTTACCAGATAATTTACCGTAACCTTCAAAGTTATTCACCGAGTAAAAAACATCGCCGTTATCGGCAACATAGGCAAACCCTTTGTCGATCAAAGCTGAAATCATGCTTATCATGCCATCCACAAACTCAGTCGCTTTTGGCTCTAAAGTAGGTCGTATCACGCCTAATTTAGCTGAATCTTCATCCATCGCATCAATAAAACGCTGGGTTAATTGTGCAATTGTTTCGCCATTTTCATTCGCGCGTTTAATGATTTTGTCGTCAATATCGGTAATATTACGCACATAAGTCACCTCATAATCTGAAGCTCTTAGCCAGCGACTGACCATATCAAAAACCACCATTACGCGCGCATGGCCTAAGTGACAAAAGTCATAAACCGTCATACCGCACACATACATCCCGACTTTGCCGGGCACAATTGGCGTAAATACTTGCTTTTCTCGCGCTAAGGTATTGTAAATTTTCAACATAATCTGATCAGTATTTGAGGTGCAACAAGTGACAAAGGCTAAATGTTACCTAAATAGACTTGTACTTGGGGAGTTATTGCTAAATAAAGTAGATTAAAGTGGATTAAAGCTAAATGAGCTATTGGATGTTAGCTAGGCTATTGATAGAATTGCGATTCAGCAAATCTACTTAAAAAGTATATCATAATGAATAATTTTATAGCCGTGTCCACCAGTACTATTGTTAAGTTTTACATGGCTTTGCCAGCCGCCATCTTGTCAGCAAGTTTGCTTGCTTTACCAGCACAAGCCGACGAGCTTAAAGACATTTCACAAATGGCAGACCAAGGTCAAACAGTGGCAGCTATTGATAGAGTCAATACTTTCATTACAGCCAACCCAAAAAATGCACAAGCGCTGTTCATGAAGGGTGTTTTGCTGGCTGAACAAGGTCGCCGTGATGAAGCGATTAGAACTTTTACTGATGTGACAGAAAAGTTTCCAAATTTGCCTGAGCCATACAATAACTTAGCCGTACTTTACGCAGACCAAGGTCAGTTTGATAAAGCCAGAAAAGCCCTGGAAACGGCAATAAAAACACATCCAAGCTATGCAACTGCACATGAAAACTTAGGCGATATTTATGCCCGCATGGCTTCTGAAGCTTATGACAAGGCGCTTCAACTTGATACCAGCAATTCACGCGCACAAACAAAACTTTCTTTAATCAAAGATTTGTTTGGCACAGGCAACAAAATAAACGTTGCCTCGAAAGATGCAGCTAAAGCAGAACCAGCCAAGGCCGCAACACCAGCTAAGCCTGTTGAAATTAAAAAACCAGATACAGTTAAAATTGAAGTAGCTAAAACAGAAAAAGCGCCAGAAAAAACAATCGCAGAAACACCGAAAAACAACGACGATGCTTTAACGTCTGCGGTCAACGATTGGGCGCAGGCTTGGTCGTCAAAAAATATGGATAAATACTTTGCAAGTTACGGTGCAAGTTTTGAACCCGCAAAAGGTGAAAGTCGCAAAGCATGGGAAGCACAACGTCGCGAGCGCATTACTAGACCATCAAAAATTAGTGTAGATATTTCTAACATTAAAATTACTGCGGTAGATAGCAATAATGCAAAAGTACGATTCAAACAATCTTATCGTGCCGATGGCAAACCAATTAGCACTTCTAAAACATTGATGATGAAAAAAGATGGTAGCAACTGGTTTATTCAGCAGGAAATTGCTAGCAATTAATCAATCTGCAACTTATAAAGTAGCAACTTGAAAATTGAAGTAAAGCAGTTAGACCCATCCAGTACACTATTTAAACACTGTGTGTTGTAAGTTAATTTTAGGTGTATTTTTAGTTAGGATATTAATTTAGTGACGGCAGTGAACAAAGGATTAACCTATCTACTTTTAGCGGCAATGACGCTGTTGCCTTGGAATGCAACGGCTGTCAACAAGTATAGTTTTAGCAATTTACTTTCAAAACCAAATATAAAAAGTGTTAAAGACTTAGCTGAAACGCTTTTAGTAAAAAGCTTGCTTGAAATTACTCAAGGTAAAAACAAGCAGGCACTGGCGACTATTGATCAACTTTTATTAAGTAAACCCAACTTTAAATTGGCTAACTTAGTGCGTGGTGATTTGTTAATGGCACAGGGTCAGCATTTACAAGCATTTGGTAGTGCGAACATTACCCCAAACGCCGCCGTGAACGATCTTCAAGACGAAGCTCGCGTGCGCATTGAGCGTTATTTATCTAAGCAACAATTAGACAAGCTGCCTAACCTTTTACTGGCTCCTAACGATCAGCAAACACATGTGATGGTGGTGGACACTGACAAATCTCGCCTGTATTTATATAAAAATGAACATGGTACTTTAAGTTACATGGCCGACTATTACATTACGGTAGGTAAGAACGGTGTAGAGAAGCAATCTGAAGGCGACAAGCGTACGCCAATTGGCGTTTATTTTGCAGGGCAGAAGCTAACTCAGCCGCTAGCAGATATTTATGGCGATGCAGCCTTCCCTCTCAACTATCCAAATGAATGGGATAGGCAGCATGGTAAAAAAGGCTCAGGCATTTGGCTGCATGGTACACCTAGCAACACTTATAGCCGTCCACCACGCGCCAGTGATGGTTGCGTGGTTCTTACTAATGAAGATATAAAAACACTCAGCCCCATTTTGCAGTCGGGTAAAACACCGGTGATTATCGCCAACAATCTTAAATGGCTTGATGCAGACAACTCATCCAACGAAAAGTTAGCTTTAAAAGAAGCAATAGATCGCTGGTTAAGTGATTGGAAATCTCAAGATACGGACAAATATCTTTCACATTATTCGCATGATTTTTCGAGTAATGGCATTGATTATAAGCAATGGGCTGACCACAAGATTAGCGTACAAGCATCAAAACCTAATGTCCAAATATCGCTTTCCGGCTTAAGTATGTTTGCTTACCCAGATACCGATAAGAAGTTAGTTATGGTTGATTTTATACAAGATTTCAAAAGCCCCAACTTAAGTAATAAAATGCAGAAGCGCCAATACTGGATTCAAGAAAATAATATGTGGAAAATTATTTACGAAGGCTCTGCGTAAGCAGACTTTCAATACAATCAGTTTGCTAACTTACAAAGGAATATTATGCGTAAACTTTATACTTTATTAACAATCGCTCTGCTGAGCACGTCTGCACTTATTAGCAATAACGCTTTTGCAGCTAACCCGCAAGTTTCTTTTGAAACAAACCGTGGCGACTTTATTGTAGAACTTTACCCAGAAAAAGCGCCCAAAACCGTGGCCAATTTCTTGCAATACGTTAATTCTGGTTTCTATAAAGAGACTATTTTTCACAGAGTTATCAGTCGCTTTATGATACAAGGTGGCGGTTTCACCGCAGATATGTCAGAAAAACAAACGCGCGCCCCTATCATTAACGAAGCGGGCAATGGCTTATTGAATGAAATAGGTACGCTGGCGATGGCAAGAACTGGTGATCCTGATTCTGCAACAGCACAGTTTTTCATCAATCTTGAGAATAACCAGTTTCTAAATTACCAAAGCCCTAGCCCAGAACTCATTGGCTATTGCGTATTTGGCCGCGTACTTAAAGGTATGGATGTAGTGCGTGAGATTGCCTCAACGCCAACGGGCAATGCTGGTCCATATAGCGATGTGCCAAAATCACCGATTAAAATTATTCAGGTTAAATTACTGACTAAAGCTTTGTAATTTGCACTGGCCTGCTTAAGTGCTTGCGCTTAAGCAATTGGCTAATTTATTTGTGTTACCAGATTTCATTTTCATTATTTATTAAGGATTTTTTGTGGTTAAACTACTTACAAACTTTGGCGAGATTACTTTAGAACTAGATGCTGAAAAAGCACCGATTACTACGGCTAACTTTTTACAATACGTTGATAACGGGGCTTATAACGGCACCATTTTTCACCGTGTGATTGATGGCTTTATGATTCAAGGCGGTGGTTTTGATGCTACGATGACGCAAAAAGATTCTGCGGCTGAAATTACTAATGAAGCTGATAATGGTTTGAAAAACAACAAATACACGATTGCAATGGCACGTACTTCAGCGCCTCATTCTGCTAGCAACCAGTTTTTCATCAATGCTGGTGATAACGACTTCTTAAACCACACGGCACCAACAAGCAGCGGCTGGGGCTACTGTGTTTTTGGTAAAGTAGTCGCGGGGATGGATGTTGTTGATAAAATTAGACAAGTGGCTACAGGTAACCGTAAAGGTCACCAAGATGTGCCTGTTGATAATGTTGTTATTGAAAGTGCAACGCGCGCTTAATTGCGTCATGCGATGCAGATTTATTTAACGGCAATATTAATATAGCCTAATGAATAACTTCTGCTTACTATGAAAAAGGTCAGGGATAATTTAGCCTCAAGCCCAGTTAGCCCTGACGCCTTTAGTCATGTATTATTTATTTCTGATTTACACCTGTGCGCCAGTCGGCCACACATCACCAACGCGTTTCTAGACTTTATTAAAAACACCGCAAGCAAGGCAAGTGCGCTTTATATTTTAGGCGATTTGTTCGAGTATTGGGCTGGCGATGATGACGTAGATGCTCATCACCAAGTGATCATTACAGCCTTCAGTACACTAGCCGATAGCGGCGTAAAAATCTATTTTATGCATGGCAATCGAGATTTTTTAATCGCTGAAAAATTTTGCCACTCTGCACAAATCACTTTATTACCCGACCCGACATTAATCGATCTTTATGGCAAAAAAACGCTATTAAGTCATGGTGATGCGCTATGTACCGACGATCTAGCGTACCAAAGCTTTCGCCTGCAAGTAAGAAATACATCATGGCAAGCTCAATTTTTAAGCCAACCACTGCAATCAAGAAAACAGCAAATAGAAGCCATCAGGCTACGCAGTGAGCAAGAGAAGTCACAAAAATCAATGTTGATTATGGATGTTAACCAAGAAGCTGTTGAGGCTTTAATAGCGGCTTATGATTATCCAGCGCTATTCATTCATGGCCATACGCATAGGCCAAATGAACATCATACAAAAGTTAGCGGACACGATATTACGCGCTGGGTTTTAGGTGATTGGTACGAGCAAGGTAGCTATTTGATATGTAGCGAGAATGGCTGTAAGGCGATACGTTTGCCAGAGGTTCAGGCTGGTAATTAGATCATCTGCCTCATAAATTGTATAGAATATTCAACCCTGGCTTACTAATAGAACATCCGCTCAACTTACACTATCAAACCATACAAAAAAATAATAAAGTTTAATTGCAGCATCATTGCTATGCTGTTTTTCAGTCTAAATTGAGCTTAGCGTTCACTTAACTTCTTATATTTTTAACTTCGTTGCTACGTACATCAGCAGCCAGTTTATCTAGTACACCGTTGATATATTTATGACCATCGGTACCGCCATAAAGCTTGGCAAGTTCAACGCCTTCGTTAATCACAACGCGATACGGAATACTCATATCAAACATTAGTTCACAGCCTGAAATACGTAAAATAGCATGTTCTACCGGGCTTAATTCTGAAATTTTGCGATCAATAAAATGGGTTAATTTAGCATCAAGCTCTTCAGCACGCGTTGTAACCGCCTCTAGCAAGTGCTTAAAGTAAGCCTCATCAGCTTTACTATATTCAGGATCCTCAGTCATATCGCGCAGGATAGGGCCTAATTCAGACTGATTTAACATGCCACGATAAACCGCTTTTACTGCAAGTTCACGAGATTTTCTACGATTTTGACCGCCATTACGTTTAGCGAAGTCTCTTTTGCTCGCCGCTTTTTTGACTACGCTTTGATTACCGGCGCTTGGATTCACGTTCATTGATGCATCAGCCTTAATCTCGCCTGCTACCAAACTAGTAAGGCCTTCGCTAGGCAGTTGCTTACCAGCCTCTTCACTGGCTAAACCATTTTCAGCTTCTGGCTGAGTCGGATCTATCATAGCGATCTAACCAAATTTGCCATTTCAATCGCAACTTGCGCTGCTTCAGCACCTTTGATGTGCATGCGTGCAAGTGCCTGATCATCATCTTCAGTCGTCAACACTGCATTGGCCACTGGCACACCAGTGTTAAATTGCACTTCAGAAATTCCGCGTGCAGATTCGTTAGAAACCACTTCAAAATGGTAAGTTTCACCACGGATAATTGCGCCCAAAGCAATCAGCGCATCAAACTTTTCGCTCAATGCCATGTGTTGCAAAATCAAAGGTGTTTCTAGCGCACCAGGCACTGTAACGATAGTGATGTCATCACTAGCAACACCTAATTTAAGCAACTCACTTTTACATGCACTTAATAAGCCATCACCAATATCGCTATTAAATCTTGAAAGGACAACGCCGATTTGCATGCCATTTCCGTCTAAATTCTTTTCTATTTCTCTCACGTTACGTCCTTAATCACTATTGCAAATACATAAAAGCGTATTTTACCGCATAACGCGCGCATGATTTAGTAAAAATAGTTTATACGAATAATCCCCATGCTTTTTGTACTGTGCTCCATATACCATAACTGATTGGAATAAGCACTAAAGCCCAAGCCAGTACCACCAGCACTGGTTTAGTGGCTGTTGTAAAATCGCTACTTGTAGCACTAGAAGCGCTATTATTTGCAGCTGTTTTTTCATGCGCTAGCTGGCGCTCAGCGGCAAGTTCTGCATCTGTCATGTAAAACTTTTCTGCGACCGGCTTAACCAGTAGATTTGCAACAAAACCAACCACTAACAAACCTGCCAACACCAAGAAAATAGGCGCATAAATTTGATCGTAAGGGACTTTAGCTTCAAAGCGCGTATCGTGCAGATAATTGACCACGACCGGCCCGACGATACCTGCTGTAGACCAAGCAGTAAGTAAGCGCCCGTGAATCGCACCGACGAATTGCGTACCGAACATATCAGCTAAATAGGCCGGAATTGTGGCGAAACCTCCGCCATACATGGAAGCAATCACACAGAAAGCACCCACAAATAGGGCTAGAGATTTTAATCCAGCGGCGTAAGTGGCTGCGCAATACATGATGGCACCCAAAATAAAGAAAATATAATAAGTACGTTTGCGGCCTAATTTATCAGACGAGGTTGCCCATGCGAAACGACCAAAAATATTAAATAGTGAGATTAGCCCAACAAAACCAGCACCGACGGCAGCCACTGTTTTAGTTAAGGCTTCATCTTGTTTGATTGCAGCAAAACCAACATCAGCTTGGCCAATTAACGCACCACCAAAGGTTTCTTGCAACATCGGTGCAGCCGCACCAATAATGCCAATGCCGGCAGATACATTCATACATAAGACTAGCCACAATAACCAAAATTGTGGTGTTTTATGGGCGTTTTTAAGATGCACATGCTTAGATGAAATCATGGCATTATTTTGCGTGGCTGGTTGCGTCCAATTTTCAGGCTTCCAACCTGTAGGCGGCACGCGGTAGCTTAAAGAGCCCCACAGCATGAACACGAAGTAAATTGCGGCTAAGACGACAAATGTTTGCCATACACCCACTTGAGTCGGCGTAGCAAAATAGCCCATTAATTTAGTCGCTAATGGTGAACCTATCATCGCTCCACCACCAAACCCCATAATCGCCATACCTGTTGCCATGCCGCGGCGGTCTGGAAACCACTTAATCAGTGTAGAAACCGGTGAAATGTAACCTAAACCCAAACCAATACCGCCTATAACACCGCTACCTAGCCACATTAACCATAGCTGATGCGCGTACACGCCATAAGCAGAAATAAGTAATCCGCCGCACCACAACAGCATAGAAACAAAACCTGCCTTGCGTGGCCCTTCTCTTTCTAACCAACCACCCCAAACAGCCGCTGAACAGCCTAACAAGACAAAAAATAAAGTAAACATCCAACCCAAATCAAATTGCGTCCAATTGCAATCGGTGGCAAATAAAGCTTTAGCTGTGCCCGCTAATTTTTCAGATAAATTACTCGCGCCAGCAGCACAAGTCGCTAGCGCTTTACCATCGGCACCCGTTAACGCATTTCCTAGCGGTTTCCAAAAAACACTGAAGCCATAAGCCATACCAATAGACAAATGCACGGCCAAAGCAGCTGGCGGTACTAACCAACGATTAAATCCAGCATTAGCGATGGTGTTTTCTTTAGATAAAAAGCTTGCCATACAAGGCCTTTCAAGTAATTATTAAATAAGATTTTTACAATTAATTTGTATAATGTAACAAATCGTAACAAATGGCAATTTACTTATTGACTCGTTTAGAATTTGTCATGAATATGTCATATTAAGGTCATAAACTAAATCCGGTCAAAAATCATGTTTAACCTAAAATTCATAAAAATTTCAAAGGTTTAGCATCCAGCTTAACAAGGATAAAAAATATGCCTGCTAATATATTAGTTGTTGAAGATGAACCAGCAATACAAGAGCTACTTGCACTCAATATCACTCAAGCTGGGCACAATGCTATGCGTGCCTTAAGCGTAGAGATTGCAATGGATTTAATGCGCGAAACGATTCCTGATCTTATTTTATTAGATTGGATGTTGCCTGGAATGAATGGCTTAGAGTTTGCACGTAAATTAAAATCAGACTCACTCACTAAAACTATTCCTATTATCATGCTGACTGCTCGTGGCGATGAATACGACAAAGTGCGCGGTTTAGAAGTAGGTGCAGATGACTATGTAACCAAACCGTTTAGCCCACGCGAACTCAATGCCCGCATCAAGGCTGTGTTACGTCGCAGAGCGCCACAAATGACTGACGACCCGATTGAAGTCAATGGCTTACGCCTAGACCCCACCACACATCGCGTAACGGGTAATCAAAAAACCATAGATTTAGGCCCGACCGAGTTCAGACTACTACATTTCTTTATGACCAATGCTGAACGTGTGCATACCCGTAGCCAGTTGTTAGACAAAGTGTGGGGTGATCGTGTGTTTGTTGAGGATCGTACGGTAGATGTGCATATTCGTCGATTACGCAACGCCCTTTCGGCTTCTGGACATGAAGATCTTATTCAAACTGTGCGTGGTGCAGGTTACCGCCTGTCATCCCAAACCAATTAAAATTAAAATATGCGTGGTTCTAGCAATAAAAATGGATTGTATTCGCTATAATTAACTACGCAAAATTATAGAAAATACAATCTGTGCTAGATATTCGTTTAAAAGCTGGTTTACTTGTTGCTGCTCTAAGCATAATTTGTGTGTTCTTATGGCTTATCAGCAGCGCCATGACAGCATTACTTGTATTCACTTCAATCCTTATACTCTACCTCTTTAGCCATATTTTTTGGCTACACAAACTACTTTTCTGGTTCAAAAAACCTACTCTCAAAGAAATTCCAGAAGGCTCAGGAATATGGGAAGATGTTTTTGATGCGCTATTAAAATATGAGCGTAATAATAATCTAAATCAAATAAAACTAAACTCAGCTCTTGAACGCTTCAATCTCACGGCTAATGCTGTTCCTGATGGCTTGGTCATTTTAGGTAATGTAAACCAGATTGAGTGGTGTACGGCTAATGCTGAAAATCAGCTAGGGCTTAATTTAGACACAGATAAAAACTTGCCTATCGTCAACTTAATTAGGGACAGCCATTTTATTGCTTATCTTTACAGCGAAGTTTATACCGAGCCCCTGAAACTTAAACACTGCAGAAACTCTGATGCTACGCTTGAGATTCAAGTGATACCCCTAGCATCTAAACAAAAACTATTAATTAGTCGAGACATGACGCAGTTGGAAAAAGTGGATGTGATGCGTCGAGATTTTATTGCCAACGTGTCGCATGAGCTTAGAACGCCATTAACTGTAGTAGGCGGATTTTTAGAAACACTAACTGATATGGACGGCGCAGTTCCAGATAATTTAAAAAATTATTTTGGTTTGATGCAAGAGCAAACGGGGCGTATGCGTCGCATTATTGAAGATTTACTCACACTATCCACCATAGAAAGCAGTACTGGCAACCCAAATAACAATGAAATTGATATGCATGGCTTGTTAAAATCCATACAAAAAGATGCCATTAATTTCAGCCAAGGCCTACATCAAAATGTAAAACGCGCTAAACATCATATCCGCTTAGAAGCCGACGCTAATCTCAACTTACGCGGATCACTTGAGGAGTTGCGTAGCGCCTTCACCAACTTAGTTAGCAATGCTATTCGTTATACACCTACGAGTGATGCAAACAATAGCGGTGAAATACTTATCAGCTGGTATTTACAAGATGACCAAGCCGTTTTTTCAGTGCGTGACACCGGCATAGGTATAGAAGAAAAACATATAGACAGACTTACCGAGCGCTTCTATCGAGTTGATCGCAGTAGAAGCCGTGAAACCGGCGGCACCGGTCTAGGACTATCTATTGTTAAACATATTTTAATTCGCCATCAAGCTAAACTGGAAATTACCAGTATATTAGGCACCGGTAGCGCATTCAGTATTAAGTTTCCAAAAGCAAGAGTAGTAAAAAAACAGGTGGGCGTTTAAGTGGCGTACGCTCTTAAAAGCTCGGTTAGTTTTTTCTTGCTTTTAACACTGTCATCGTGTGCAAGCACAAACCTTACTACAGTTGATTCAAACGCAAAAAAACCAGTCCCTGCACGTCAGGATCGTAGCTCGATGGGGCAACTGGTGAAGACAGATTTTGACCGACTGGCCGACGTAGAAATACGTGAAAATACAGAAAGTTTACGCGCACTAATGCTTAAACTTTACAAACGTAACCCGCGCGAATTACAAAAAAGCACCCCAGATAGTCCTGAAAAAATGGTGGCATGGGTAATAGATGGCGAATCACAGCATCATTACAAATTCAGCGAAATTAATAACCTACAAGGGACTGAAGCTATTTTCTTAGCCTTTAAAAGCGACTATAAAGGCGACCGCGTTTTGCCTTTTATTGTTGGCATTCAAACCATGTTGATAAAGGCGCATGGCGGAAAATCGGACTTTTACTTTACCGATAACATAGACCCACAATCTATGTATAACGTCGCTAGAAATATTGAAATAGCAGCATGGAAACTATCGAACGCTAGAGACGAGCTTGGTGTACTTTATCTACTGACTAATGAAAGCAATGACAAAGATAAGAACTTATCATTTGAGCGTGAGTTTGGAAAAATGATAGGACGCACAGATTTGTACGCCATTGGTTTAGCAGAAAAATCGCAGCGATTCATTTCACGCGTGATGCAAAACATCACAACTGCGCTATTTTTACCTTTTTAGATTTACCTTTTAGGCTTGCCCTTGCATCAGAAGCTATTTTAATAGCCTCTAATACAAGTTCAGCATCTACATTGTGTAAAAAAACTACAACAACACCTTCTCAATACCACCATTATTGACACGTTCTACATATTCTTGCATCCAGTTATCGCCAAGAATATGCTTCGCCATTTCAACCACAATATAATCCGCCTCTATGCCAGTATCTTCACCATAGCGCGCTAATCCTTGCAGACAACTTGGACATGAAGTCAAAATTTTCACTTTTTCTTCAGGCGCACCAACTGTTAATCCCATTTTACCCATGCCTTTTTCTAACTCTTCTTGCTTACGCATTTTTACTTGCGTAGCAATATCAGGCCTAGCAACGGCAAAAGTACCGCTTTCACCACAACAACGGTCATTCAGTTGCACATCCTGCCCCATCAACTTATTCGTCACTTCCATAGGCTTATAGGTTTTCATTGGGCTGTGGCAAGGGTCGTGATACATATATTTCGTACCAGTAATGCCTTTCAACTTCATGTCTTTTTCCATTAGATATTCGTGAATATCTAACAGACGGCAGCCTGGGAATATCTTTTCAAACTCGTATTTCTGCAGCTGATCCATACACGTGCCGCAAGACACAATGACGGTTTTAATATCCAAGTAATTAAGCGTATTTGCCACACGATGAAATAACACGCGATTATCAGTGGTAATTTCTTGGCCTTTATCGTGATTCCCACTAGCTGTTTGCGGATAACCACAACACAAATAACCAGGCGGCAATACGGTAATCGCACCGACTTCATACAACATAGCTTGCGTGGCTAAACCAACGTTTGAAAATAAACGCTCTGAGCCACAACCTGGGAAGTAAAACACCGCTTCTGAATCTTCAGTCACTTTTTGCGGATTACGAATGACAGGAATCATGCTGCTATCTTCTATGCCCAACAAGGCGCGTGAAGTTTTAGTCGGCATTTTTTTCGGCATAGGGCGATTAATAAAATGGACGATTTGCGCTTTGATTTCAGGCTTACCAACCGTCGCTGGCGGCCTGATTTTATCTTTTAACAAACCAAATTTTTTAGCCAAGGCATGCGCAAAATTTTGTGCTTTATAGCCAAAACCTATCATCACTGTACGCAATAATTTAATCGTCGCCGGATCTTTAGCATTTAAGAACGCCATACCCGCAGCCGTACCAGGATTAAACTTCTTCTTGCCCTGCTCACGTAAAAAGTTACGCATCGCCACTGAAACTTCACCAAAATCAATGTCTACCGGGCATGGATTTAAACATTTATGGCAAACCGTACAATGGTCAGCCACATCGTTAAACTCGTCAAAATGCTTAATGGAAATGCCTCGGCGTGTTTTTTCTTCGTACAAAAACGCTTCAATAAGCAGCGAAGTGCCTAAAATTTTATTACGCGGGCTATACAGTAAATTAGCGCGTGGCACATGCGTGGTACACACTGGTTTACATTTACCGCAACGTAAACAATCACTAATAGAATCGGCGATCTCGCCAATGGCAGACTGCTCCATAATGATAGATTCTTGCTCAAGTAGGCCAAAGCTTGGCGTATAAGCATTTTTGAGGCCAGAACCGGCTAGTAATTTACCTTTGTTAAAGTGCCCATTTGGGTCCACTTTGTTTTTGTATTTGGTAAAAGCTTCTATGGTCTCTTTTTCCAAAAACTCCATTTTGGTAATACCAATACCATGTTCGCCAGAAATAACGCCATCTAAACCTTTAGCCAACGCCATGACGCGGGCAACCGCTTCATGCGCTGCACCCATCATCTGGTAATCATCAGAATTCACCGGAATATTAGTGTGTACGTTGCCGTCACCAGCATGCATGTGCAAGGCAATGAATACCCGACCTTTAAGTACCGCTTTATGAATTTCATCCGCACGGTTTAAGATTTTTTGGTATTCACGACCGGCAAAAATTTCTGCCATTGGGCGTTTAAGCTCACGCTTCCAAGAGATGCGTAAATCGTAAGATTGCACAGCGCGGAATACGTTTTCATATTGGCTCAAGCTACTTGCAACTTCACCCAAGATTGACACTGGCGCATCAAGATTATTTAAAATCAAGCTCCAACGCGCACGCAGTTCGCCAATTAATTGCAACGCCATGCCCTGCTTGCTTTTCACCATTTCAGCGTCGGCATTGCCATCTTCATCGGCTTGCAAGGGTAAATCGCCTTGCATAAATTCTTGCATGGCATCTAGCAAATTAAGCTTATTCTTAATTGAAAGTTCAATGTTAATGCGCTCGATGCCGTCAGAATAATCACCCAAACGTGGCAATGGAATCACCACATCCTCGTTGATTTTAAAGGCGTTCGTATGTTTTGCAATGGCAGCCGTACGGGCGCGATCTAACCAGAATTTTTTACGCGCTTCAGCAGAAACGGCAATAAAACCTTCGCCATTACGTGCATTACATAGGCGCACAATATGTGAGGCGGCCTCGCCTACGGCGTTTTCATCATCAGAAGCAATATCTGCAATCAATACCATTTTTGGGCGTTGCTGGCGTGCCGCTTTAGTGGCGTAACCAACCGCTTTAATGTAACGCTCGTCCATGTGCTCTAGACCAGCCATCAGCACTAGCGGATCTTTTTTAGCAGTAGCATCAAGATAATCTTTAATCTCAACAATCGCTGGCACCGCATGCGATACATTGCCAAAGAACTCCAAAGCAACAGTACGCACATGCTTAGGCATGCGATGCAAAATGAAAGTGGCGCTAGTAATTAAACCATCGCAACCTTCTTTTTGTATGCCGGGTAAACCTGATAAAAATTTATCAGTCACGTCTTTACCTAAACCCACTTTACGGAAACTAGGGCCGGCGATTTCTAAAATCTCAGGTTCAGCCAACAAAGTTTTCATGTCTTCCGCATAGCGGCTAACTTTAAACCGCGCCATTGCGATATCGTGTATTTTGCCTAAATTATGATCCAAACGCTCGACTTCTAGCCATTCAGCGTCTGGCGTCACCATGCGCCATGAGGCTAGGTTATCTAAAGCGGTACCCCAAAGCACTGCTTTTTTGCCGCCGGCATTCATAGAAACATTACCGCCAATACAGCTCGCATCGGCACTGGTTGGATCGCAAGCGAATTCTAATCCGGCATCGCTAGCGGCTTCCATTGCACGACGGGTAACCACACCAGCGCCACATTCAATAGTGGCTACTTGGCGCGAAACACCCGGCAAAGTGCGCATCTGCACGCCAGTATGTTGATCTAATTTCTCAGTGTTAATTACCGCTGACATTGGCGTTAGCGGAATTGCACCACCGGTATAACCAGTACCGCCGCCCCTAGGAATGACAGTAAGCCCTAACTCAATACAGGCGCGTACTAAAGCTGCGATTTCTTTTTCTGTATCAGGCGTTAGCACGACAAACGGATATTCAACACGCCAGTCAGTCGCATCTGTGACGTGAGAAACACGTGCTAAACCATCAAACTGCACGTTATCTTTACGGGTAATTTTGGTTAATTTGGCTAAAGCTTTTTTGCGTAGATTAGCGGTTTTCTTAAAATCTTCTTCAAACTGCAATACCGCTTGACGACCAGCTACCACCAATTTCAAAACTTTGGCATTAGCCGCGCTACGTTCTTCAATGGCAGCAATACGGTGCTGTAGAGCATCGACCAAGGCCTTGCGGCGTTTAGGATTTTCAAGCAAGTCATCTTGCAAGTATGGGTTACGCGTCACGACCCACAAATCACCCAGCACTTCAAACAGCATGCGCGCAGAGCGACCTGTTTTACGTTCGCCACGTAATTCATTTAATACATCCCAAATCTCTTCACCAAGAAACCTAATGACGATTTCGCGGTCAGAGAATGACGTGTAGTTATAAGGGATTTCGCGCAAGCGCGAAGCTGGCTGAGGCTCAGCATTTAGAATATTGCTAGGTAGGGGTGCGTTCATTTAATTGTGATAATAGCTTAGCTATAAAGTTCGATTATAACATGCTGAAGTCTTGCAAATAAGCGTAAGCGTTTCATGGTTATTTAACGCTCATCAGCATATTAAGTGGCTTTTAATTTTAACGGCTAAAATCGCATTCATAAGCACTTTTTAGTCACTCTGAAAGTATTTTCTTGGTCTAATCAAATGAAAACTATAAACTAGCGATATGAATAATTTATTAAAAAAATCCTTATTGCCAGCCATCATTATTGTTTTGCTCGCTTTTTTAGGATTTAAATTAAGCAATAAATCTGCCGCGCCTGATGTGACATTTACCACTATAGAAGGCCGAAAAATAGCGATGGCCGATTTAAAAGGCAAAGTCGTTTTAGTCAACTTTTGGGCAACCGATTGCCCGGGATGTGTAAAAGAAATGCCTGACTTAGTAAACGCTTACAATCAACATCATAAAAATGGCTTTGAAGTGATTGCTGTGGCCATGCCTTATGATCCACCTGCGCAAGTGCTTAATTATACAAAACAAAAAGCATTGCCGTTTCCTGTCATGCATGATGGATTATCAGAAGTCACCGAAAAATTTGGCGGCATTAACCTTACCCCGACCACTTATATTTTTGATAAAAACGGCCATTTATTACGCCGCACTATCGGTAATATAGATTTCAATGATTTAAATTTAATACTCAATAAAGAATTAAATAACAAAAAGGTAGATTTATAAAATGTTGTGGATAAAAGCGTTTCATATTATTTTTGTAACCAGTTGGTTTGCCGGCCTGTTTTATTTGCCAAGACTGTTTGTTAATCATGCAATGGTGTCCGATAGCGCAACTTCAGATCGCCTAAAACTAATGGAGCTGAAGTTATTCAGATTTATGCTTCCACTGGCATTTTTAGCCATAGGCTTTGGTTTTTGGCTGTGGTTGGGTTATGGCGTTGCTGGCCACTGGATGCACGCAAAATTAACGCTGGTTGCCATTTTGGTCGCGTATCACTTTTATTGCGGAAAACTGCTGAATGATTTCAAACAGGATAAAAACAAACACAGCCACGTGTGGTACCGCTGGTTTAATGAACTGCCAGTCATCGTGCTTTGCTTGATAGTCATACTGGTTGAAGTACAACCGTTTTAAATTTTAGATTGGGCTAAATAGTTTTAATAATGGATATTTTCAATTCTCAATGGCTGCTTAATATGCTGACCAAATCTAGCAAAACGCCTGAAGGACGGATACTAAGTTTATTTGACATTTTAGGCGACTGGCTAGAAGCGCCAAATGTGCTGCTAGATATTAACAAAGACATCAACCCTAGCCAGCAACTGGTCACTTTTTTCACCGCACAAGCCAAAGCCTGCGGGGCTGAAAATCCATCAATGTTAGCTGAGCACGTTGTACTGATCGCCAAAAATGCTACGCAACAAGAAATTAATCAGCCCGGCTGCAATAGCTTGATACATGCAAAAAAAGCAGCCCATGCGCTGATATTGGCGCAAACACAAAAAGAATGGTTCTTTTCTGGCATTACAATATCTAAACGCGTTAGTTACTCAATCGCCGCCAGCATTTTTGTAGTCACAATTGCCGCTGCAATATTGCTGCCGAACCTGCTTAAAAATAGCCGATTACAAACAACTATCGCCGGCAAAAATATCGTGAAAGATAAAGCAACATTAGCGCTTGCGCCACAACAAGCAAATACAAGCATTACAGCGCGTGACGCAGCCGCCATGTATGCAAAATTCGAACAAATGCGCAATGGCACATGTCAGTTTCCTGAAGTTATTCAAATCCCGGATAAAGACAAAGCGGTTTACCTAGTCAATGTTGTGGGCGGAAAGCTACCAACTGATCTGCATGATTTAGCCATTGCGAATAGCTATTTAGAAAAAGTACGTTGCAACTTCACGCCCATGCTCATGGCGCATTCAAAATAATCTAAACACTTATTAAAATCTCTAATCCATAAAAAATGCCCACAATAAATATTGTGGGCATTCATTAAAATAGTAGCTTGTGCATAAATTCAGCCAAACGCAATATTTAAGCGCTGGCTAAATACTTTATTCAGCATCACTACTTAATCAAGAGATTACTCTGATATTTTTTTCAAGTTACTTAAACCGCCATCATAAACACCGCCAATAGTATCTGACGCTGTTTTTTCATCAGCAGGTGCTTTTGGCAAAAAGCTACCTTCCCAAACAACTACAGATTTATCTGCACCGTTGCTGTACACATGCAATGTTGAAGCGTAAGCCGTTACTGGTAAAACACTATCAGTAATGATGTAACTCATCGTTTTATTGTTTGCATTATAAGCCGTTAACTGTTCATTAATCTTGCCGCCATCTTGTAGCGTCAATGAGCGTTTAGCGCCTTTTTTACCATCTTTACCAGCAGTAATTTCAGTTTTAGCAACGGCTGGGTGCCAGGCACCCAAGTCTGAAAATTTAGAAATCTTATCCCATACTTTTGCCGCAGGTGCGTTTATGTTCACTGATTTAATGACATAAAGTGAGGCTGACTCGGCGGCATTTGCTTCAGCAGCAAAACCAAAAGCTAATAAAGACAATGCAACTAACAATTTACTCATTATAAATCTCCTAAAATAGACAATTCAGTATATATAAATAACAACATAGTATTGCTGCAAAAAAACCAATAATCCTCTTTACATTCAACAAACAAGAATTATTTATTTGCAACATTTGAATAATGTTAACGTATATATACAGGTCTGTATATATATTTTTTTTAAAATTTAGTATAGAATCAAATCAAGTGTTAAATTGGTAAGAATTGTTATGTCCACGTTAAAAAGTAAAATATTGGTGGTAGCAACAGACTTGTTCCAAACAAGAGGCATCAACTCGACTGGCGTTGACACGATTGTTGCGGTAGCAGGCACCACTAAAATGACGCTTTATAAGTATTTCACTAGCAAAGAAAATTTAATTCTTGAAGTTCTCAAAAAAGGTCATGAAGACTTTCAAAGCTGGCTAAGCGAAAAATTAAATACCAACGCAAAAAAACCTAGCGAAAAATTACTTAAACTATTTGAGTTTATTGAAGAGTGGGTAACGTCCCCCAACTTTCGCGGCATGGGCTTTATCAAAGCTTCAGCAGAATTCCCTAATGAAGAAAGTCCTGTTCATCAACTCTCTTCAGAACAATCTCGGGAATTTAAGCAATATATTTGTAGCCTAGCTACTGAAGCAAACATTAAAGATGCTGAAGGCTTAGCTTTGCAACTTTCATTATTATTTGAAGGTGCCGTGCAAGCAGAGCAAATGAAGCGTGGCTCTGGCGCCATGAAGTATGCAAAAAAAGCCTCAAAAATATTAATTGATGGCGCACTGGCAGATTAACTCTAAATTCCAGAATGTTTTAGGCGCAAAAAATGTAAGCACATATTAAGTTGCTTGCTTGTAGTAGGCATTAAATAAGATAATGTTTTTTTAAAATTATCTTACTTATCATGAATACACTCATCTGCGGTTCACTCGCCTTCGACACCATTATGGTGTTTCAAGACCAATTCAAAAATCACATTTTGCCAGACAAGATTCACGCACTTAGCGTGGCGTTTTACGTGCCAGAAATGCGCCGTGAATTTGGCGGTACCGCCGGCAACATTGCTTATAATTTGCAATTGCTCGATGGCAATCCACTCATTATGGCAACAGTAGGTGATGACTTCTCTACTTATACGCAGTGGTTAAATAGCCATAAACTTAACACCTCGCATATTAAAACGATTCCTAACAGCTTTACCGCACAAGCGTTTATCACCACAGATATGGATGATAATCAAATTACGGCGTTTCATCCGGGTGCGATGATAGAGTCTCACCAAAATAGCGTAAATGACGCGCAAGATGTAACGTTGGCGATCATTGCGCCTGATGGTCGCGACGGCATGTTCCAGCACGCACGTGAATGCTTTGAAGCCGGCATTCCATTTTTATTCGATCCAGGCCAAGGCTTGCCAATGTTTAATGGCGAAGAGCTTTTACAATTCATTGAAATGGCAGATTACTTAGCTGTAAACGATTATGAATCGCAAATTATTCAGGATAAAACAGGCTTATCTTTAGATGAGTTGGCGCTGAAAGTAAAAGCGCTTATCGTGACGCTAGGTGGTGCCGGCTCAAACATCTATGCAGATGGTCAACGTTTTGATATTCCGTGCGTTAAGGCCATGAGCATTGTTGATCCTACGGGTTGCGGCGATGCATATCGTGCTGGCTTAATGTATGGCATGGCAAAAGGTTGGGATTGGCCAACCTGCGGTAGATTGGCATCAACTATGGGCGCGATTAAAATTGAAAGTCGCGGCGGGCAAAACCACAAGCCAACACGTGCGGAAATTGAAGCGATTTACGCCCAAGCATTAGTGAATGAAACCGCTATTGCTGAACAAGGTCTTAGTTAGCATAGGCAAAGCAAAAGCCATATTTGAATCTATTTAAACAGATTTTTAAGTATTTAATTTAAGGGAGTGCTGTATGAAAAAAACACAATTATTAGCCATTGGCCTATTAAGTTTAATGTTAGGCGCATGCGCAAGCTCAAACTCCGGTGCCGTTTACAGTCGTGATGATGCACGTAAAGTGCAAACTGTTAGAACGGGTGTTGTTGAAAGCGTGCGTCAAGTAAAATTAGAAGGCACTAAATCACCTATTGGCACCATCGCAGGCGGTGCTATTGGTGGCGTTGCTGGCGGTTCTATTGGACATGGCGGCGGCAGTACAATCGGTGCAATCATCGGTGCGGTAGCAGGCGGCCTTGCTGGCTCGGCCATAGAAGAAGGCGTTACGCGTAAAGATGCTTTAGAAATTACCGTAAAAATAGACGGCGGCGCTTTAGTGGCCATTGTTCAAGAAGCTGACGAGCAGTTTAGAGCTGGTGACAAAGTACGCCTGATTGAGAATGGCGGAACAACGCGAGTTTCTCATTAGCGATAGAAGTTTACAAAAACCATCATCAACCTTCATTTGGTTGATAAAACCAAGCTGGAATCACACGATTACCTTGTGTGATTCCAGCTTTTCAAATTGATGTGACTGTAAAAAAATAGTCACATTACTGTCATCATTTGTTAACCTCAATTAATTAAAGTCTCCTTAATCTTAAAGGAGAAATTTCATGGTTGGTAAAGATTTCACTGTACTTGAAAATACAAATGAACAGAGCCGTAAGCAAATTGAGTTGCAACAATCTCTGCAAAGAAGACTTTGCATTAGCCTTGCACGCACTCAGGCAGAAATTGAAGAAGCACAACGCTTGCGTTACAAAGTGTTCGCAGAAGAAATGGGCGCACAAGTATCTGGTACTGATGGCCTAGATGTTGACGGTTTTGATCAATTTTGTGACCATTTGATTGTACGTGATAGTGAAACTAACCAAGTAATCGGTACTTACCGTATTCTAAGCCCAGAAAAAGCCAATGAAGCTGGTGGTTATTATTCTGCTGGCGAATTTGATTTAAGCCGCTTAGCACATTTATTTGATCGCACCGTAGAGGTTGGTCGTGCCTGTGTACACCAAAACTATCGCAACGGCGGCACTATCACTATGCTATGGGCTGGCCTTGCTAAATACATGAAACTTAACAATTACGAGTACATGATAGGCTGCGGTAGCCTGAGTATGTCTGACGGTGGACACGCTGCAGCTAGCTTGTATCAAAAACTACAAGACGATTACTTATCACCGATTGAATATCGCGTATTTGCGCGTAATCCATTGCCAATCAAATCATTACGCACTGACATGCAAGTGGCTTGCCCACCATTAATTAAAGGCTATTTACGCCTTGGTGCTTATATTTGTGGTGAACCAGCATGGGATCCCTATTTCAACACAGCCGATATGCTGGTAATGTTACCTTTATCTAGAATCAACCCAAGATATGCTGCACACTTTTTAAAATAAGAGGCTTGCGACTCATCGCTCAATTACTTTGCAATCATTAAATATAAACGACATTAATACTGACTTAATTCTTACCGGTAAAATTACACGTTATTTTAGAATTGGTCGGGTAGCATCACACACACTAGCAGGGGTAATTATTGCATCCACAATATTACCTCTGGCTAGCAAACCACTAAAAAGATGCATCATCAAATGGTGGAGTACGCGCTTATTAGCGGCATTCAATATTCGAGTTATTTCTCATGGCCATATTCCACAAGCAAAAGACCGATTAAAAACCACAATGTTTGTGGCTAATCATATCTCTTGGACCGACGTGCATGCGCTTAATAGCTTAATCGCGTTAAGATTTGTAGCAAAGTCTGAAATAAGAAGTTGGCCAGTGATTGGCTTTTTAACGTATAAAGCCAACGCCCTTTTTATAGATCGCGCCAAGCGTCAAGATGCTGGACGCATTGTGAATACGGCTGCGCATAGCTTGAAATCTGGTGATAATTTATGCTTTTTCCCAGAAGGCACCACCACAGATGGCACCGAAATAAAGCGTTTTAAGAGTAGCCTAATTCAAGCTGCCATAGAAACAAATGCCACGATTAGACCGGTTGCAATTCGCTACCCAATGCCTAATGGTAGCGCCAACATTAGGCTTGCATATGCCGGAGAAACAACCATGCTGGAATCAATGCGGCAAATATTGTCGCAAAAAAATCCAGTGGTTGAACTGTTCTTTTTAGCACCGATTATTGTTGAAGAACTAGCAGAACAAGATAAAGATCGTAGATCTCTTACACATAGCGTTGAATATTTGATTCGGCACACATTGGACCTACATTTTCAGCCTATTATAGACAGCACCGTTAAAGCCAATTAAATTGTTAAAATTTATCTGCTAGGTTTATCCAGTGGATTAAAAGCGACTTGCGTAATTTCTTTGGTATGAATGTTCATCGCAGTTAACTGCCCGCCCCATAGGCAACCGGTATCTAAAGAATACACATTATTTCGGTGCTGTAATCCCAACGCAGACCAATGACCAAAGATGACTTCCGAAGTTTGCGTCGCTCTAGTTGGCACATCAAACCAAGGCATATATCCGCTAGGAATATCTTGCAACTCGCCTTTAAAAGAAAACTCCATTTCACCTTGCTCGGTACACACGCGTAACCGAGTCATGGCGTTAGTGATTAAACGTAACCTATCGAAACCGGCTAGGTGCTCAGACCACAGGCTGGGCTGATTACCGTACATTTGAGATAAAAACTCTAGATACTTATCACCTTGCAGTGCAACTTCAACCTCAGAAGCACAAGCCATCGCTTGCTCAGCCGTCCATTGCGGTAACAAACCAGCATGTACCATTAAAAAGTTATCTTGCTGCACTATTAAACGCTGATGACGCAACCAATCAAGCAAAACACCTCTATCTTCCGCCGCCAGCAAAGCGTCCAAAGTATCGCCCCTGTGCGCTTTAACAAAGCCATGCGCCACAATCAAAGCATGCAAATCGTGATTACCCAGCACAACTTGCAGGCTAGATTGATGCTGATAACACCAACGCAATACCTCTAAGGAGCCGCTTCCACGGTTAATTAAATCGCCCACTAACCAAAGCTGATCTAATTCTGGATCAAACTGAATACGCGTTAACAATGCCTGAAAAGCATGATAACAACCTTGAATATCACCAATCGCGTAAATTGCCATTTAATCCTTATCCATAAAAAAAGCCACTTAATGCTAAGCGGCTTTTTCATTTTATTAAGTTGTTTAAAGTCTAGCGTACAACTTAAATGCTAATCAAAAAACGTCACTAACCTTCATTACCATTACATAATTAAAGCTAGATTAAGTTTTTGGCTTAAAGCTTGCACCACCTGCATTAGCCATTTCAGCTACAGCATTAGCAATCTCGCCATCTGTTAAAGCAGGATTACCACCTTTAGCAGGCATGCTACGAATACCGTTAATCGCATGACTAATCAAAGTGTCGTAACCTTGCGCAATACGTGGCTTCCAAGCGTCTTTATCGCCGATTTTTGGCGCATTCATTAAGCCTGCAGCGTGACACATAGCACACACGGCCTGAACTACTTCAGCACCACTTTTATCTGCGTGAGGCCCAGCATCAGCAACAGCAACTTCAACAGTAGCTACTGGTTTAATATTGGCTTCAACTTGCGCAACGGCAGCAGCAGGCTCAGCCACTGCAGGTGCGCCTATCACACCGAAAGTCTTTGCTATTAACGCAATAACTAAGGTAAACGCTAAAATACTACCTGGAATAACAAGAATTAATTGCCAAAATGTCGAGCCTTTGTATTCATTATCTTTAATACTCATTACAGTAAATCCCCATAAACAGTTTGATATAAATCTATTATACCTATACTTCAAGTTAAGGCAAAAATCTTAGATACAGGTATAAAGGCATTAGATGCAACACTTTGCTATAATGCACCGGTTATTGCGCTCGTAGCTCAGCTGGATAGAGTGTCGGCTTCCGAAGCCGAAGGTCACAGGTTCGACTCCTGTCGGGCGCACCAATAGATATTGCCTTCCGGCGATAGTACTTACTAACCAACTTCCTCATGGCCCATATTTGGCCCATTCTCAGCCCAAATTTGGCCCATAAAACTAAATTCTTTCCTAATTTAATTGCCAATGACTTTTAGTCTACTGGCCCATCTTTAAAAAACACTTCTCAGACTTCACGACCAATCAATCTTTTAATACTCCTACCAGTTCGTCTGGCACGTACTCAATGAGGTGCTCTACCTTGCAGTCAAAATACTTACACAATTTATCTAGATTGTCGGTTACGGTGCTATAGCCTCGATGATTTAACATTCTTGACAATGTAATTCTATTAATCCCACTTAAGCATATAAACCCCTTAATACGATGTGAATATAACTTTAGGTTAAGTAATAATTATATCCAAGAACAGGATTACTTCGAACAAACATGAAGTCCAATAATCATTGCATTAGATACTGTTAATTTAATTCAGTACGATGATTTTTTTGAATTCAAGCCGCTAAGCGGACGCTCTGTCCTCTAACTAAATGAAGTAATAGTGTGAATTTATTTTATTTGCGTAGACTTAAAAGTTTAGCACCTTGCCTAAGTGGCTATTTGAGGTGTTTTAAACATTGAATTTAGTATCCCCTCGCCTTTGTTAACGATGAACTGACGGAAAGCTTCTGTCGCTTGCGTTGCATCACGATTTTTCGGTAAAACTATGAACCAAGTGCGAATGATGGGCGTGTTTTCAATATCAAGCACTACAATTTGCTTGTTAGCAAGCTCATTACCGATTGTATGCAAAGAAACCAAGGACACTCCCAAGTCGGCCACCACAGCTTGCTTGATAGTCTCGTTCCCAGACATTTCCATGCTCATTTTCAAGGTGAGGCCTTGCTCTGCGATATATTTTTCCATGATGTAGCGGGTTCCGGAGCCCATTTCTCTGCAAATTAAATCTATCTGAGTTAATGTATCTGGAGGCAAGTTGGGCTTGCCTGCCAACCTATGCAATGGGCTAGCAATAAATACGTGAGGGTGACTGGCAAAAGCTTCTGTGTCTACATTGATACGCTTGGGAGGTTTACCCATAATGGCAATATCAATCTCACCTTCACGCAACAACTCGATAAGTGCTTCTCTGTTTTTGACAACCACCTTAATTTGAACGTTAGGGTATTCTTTTTTAAATTGAACCAGCATTTCCGGTAAAAAATATCTAGTTGTACTTACAAGACCAATTTTAAGTATCCCTATTTCCGTTCCTCGTAAATTTTCCATCACAGATCTGGCTTCATTCAAAGTATTAATAACTCTGTTGGCATAAAGTAAAAAGTGCTCGCCCGCTGAAGATAGAACTATTTTTTTATTTTCACGATTGAAAAGGCTGACGCCTATATCGCCTTCCATTTCTTTAATTTGCAAAGAAACAGCAGAGCCGGTGATATTTAATTCTGCTGCCGCTTTAGAAAAACTCTGACATTTAGCGGCGCTGAGAAATATTCTGATTTGTCGAAGTGTGAGATTTCGCATAAGTAAAACTTAAGGTATACCAAAGAATTAGTCAATTTACTTAAATCGATGCCTATTCTATATTAGCCATCAGGTGCTTAGTTTGTTTTTTAAACTATTCCAGATCAATTATCTATAGAAGGTGTAGCTTGATGAAGTCATTGATTAGCAATTCAGCCCAGATTAAAACAACATTAACTCAATATTTAACTCTGGTATCTGGTGACTACTTATACGGTGAATCTATTACCAGCCTATTGTTAACTATTGCTGAATGCACTAAAAAAATTGCAGCCCTAGCCTCTAAAGGTAATTTAGATACAGCAGTTGGTAATTTTGGGGCTACTAACGTACAAGGTGAAGTTCAGATAAATTTAGATGTGGTGAGCAACGAGACATTTATTACAAGCTTAGAAAAAACTGGCTTGGTGAGCGGTTTGGTTTCCGAAGAACTGGATGATCCATATTTGATAAAAGTAGCTGGTGATGGTGGTGAATTTTTAGTTGTTTTTGATCCCTTGGACGGCTCTTCTAATGTTGATGTAAATGTATCGGTAGGCTCAATTTTTTCAATCTATAAAGATAATAAAGATAATAAAGATGATTCAGCATCTTTAAATTTCCTACAATCTGGCAATGCTCAACTGGCTGCCGGTTATGCCTTATATGGCCCTTGTACGATGCTGGTCATCACCATCGGCAGTGGTGTTCAAGGGTTTACCTTAGATACTGAAACACAGGAGTTTGTATTAAGCCACGCCGACATTAGGATTCCTGAAACCACATCTGATTTTTCCATCAACGCAAGCAATGAGCGCCATTGGGAGGCTCCAATACAAAGGTATGTTGATGGCTGTAAGGCAGGTCGCACTGGTTGCAGAGGGCAGGATTTCAATATGCGTTGGGTAGCTAGCATGGTGGCTGATGTGCATCGAGTTCTAATGCGCGGCGGCGTTTACTTATATCCGCATGACAACAAACTGCCTGCCAGAGCCGGTCGCCTCCGTTTGCTTTATGAAGCAAATCCTATGAGTTTTATTGTAGAGCAAGCTGGCGGCAAAAGCACAACAGGCCGCAAGAGGGTTTTAGACATTAAGCCTGATGAAATTCATCAACGTGTGCCAGTCATTATGGGGTCGCGTCTTGAAGTGAATTTAATAGAGTCATATCACACTGAATTTGATGCAACGCATGCAGAAGTAAAAAATTCATCCTCATTAGATCAAACCCAACTTACTCAGAGCAGTTAACTAAGGAACAATATGGCGCTTATTTCTTTAAGGCAATTATTAGATCATGCGGCTGAATATAGCTACGGACTGCCAGCCTTTAACATTAACAACATGGAACAAATACACGCCATTCTTCAGGCTGCTGATGAAGCTGATAGCCCAGTAATTTTACAGGCTTCAGCAGGGGCAAGAGAGTATGCAGGCGAAGCATTTTTACGAAAAATGATTGAAGCCGCTATTGAGCAGTATCCGCATATACCAATATGCATGCATCAGGATCATGGGGCATCACCTGCAATTTGCCAGAATGCAATAAGTAGTGGATTCTCAAGCGTGATGATGGACGGGTCTTTGCAGGCGGACGCAAAAACGCCGGCATCTAATACTTATAACATTGATGTCACAAGGCGCGTTGTAGAAATGGCTCACGCAGTGGGTGTTTCTGTAGAAGGTGAGTTGGGTTGCTTAGGGTCGTTGGAAACTGGTCAGGCTGGGGATGAAGATGGCAGTGGTGCAGCAGGGATGTTAAACGAATCGCAAATGCTAACAGACCCAAATGAGGCTGCTGAATTTGTCAAAGCAACACAAGTTGATGCCCTTGCTATTGCAATTGGGACGAGTCATGGTGCCTATAAATTCAGCCGCCCACCCACGGGAGACATCTTGGCAATTGATAGAATTAAATCTATCCACCAACGCATACCCAACACCCATCTCGTGCTACATGGTTCGTCTAGCGTATCGCAAGAGGCTTTAGAGATGATTAGAAACCATGGTGGAAAGATTAAAGAGACTTACGGGGTACCAGTTTCAGAGATTATTGAAGGCATTAAAAACGGGGTGCGAAAAGTGAATATTGATACTGATATTCGCCTGGCAATGACAGCCGCTATAAGAAAAAAAATGTTTGAGAATCCTGAAGAATTTGATCCTCGGGTATTTTTAAAGATGGCTATTTCGGCAGCACAGCAAGTTTGTAAAGAGCGTTTTGATGCTTTTGGCAGCGCGGGTCGTGCTAGCAAAATAAAACCTATCGCTTTGAATACTATGGCATTTAGATACAGCAACGGTGAGTTAAATTCTGTTGTTTATTAACTGTAAAATAAAGGATATCAATTAATGCGACGTAAGCTAGTTGTAGGCAACTGGAAGTTAAATGGCAGCCTAAGCGAAAATAAACTGCTGATAGCCAGCTTGCTAGTGCGTTTAAATAATATACGCACAGCTGACTTTGCAATATGCGTTCCATATACATACCTCTTTCAAGCTCAGGCATTGCTGACTGGCACCAATATTTTTTGGGGAGCGCAAAATGTTAGTCAGTTTAAAGATGGTGCTTACACTTCTTCAATTTCAGCAAACATGATTGCTGATTTCGACTGTAATTTTGCAATTATTGGGCATTCTGAGCGCAGGGCATTAAGTAATGAAAGTAATCAAAAGGCAGCGAAAAGATTTGCAAGAGTAGTTAATGCAGGCATTACACCTATTTATTGTGTCGGCGAAACCTCTCAAGAACGAGCAGAAGGCCTAGCAGAAAATGTGGTGAAGAACCAAATTCTGGCAATTACATATGGCCTAGATGATTCAACATTCGAACGTGCAAAGCAAGTCGACATGGTAATTGCCTATGAACCGGTATGGGCTATTGGCAATGGCCAAACCGCCAGTCCAGAACAGGCGCAAGATATGCATGCCTTTATTCGCGATTTAATTGCAAAAATAGATGCTGACTTTTCCAAAAGAGTGAGAATTATTTATGGGGGTAGCGTTACCCAAGAGAATGCTTTGGCATTATTTTCAATGCCAGATATTGATGGTGGCTTAATCGGTCGCGGCTCATTAATAGCGGAAGAATTTAGTCAAATATGCCTTCTTGCAAGTTAGCCGCCTTATTTATCGCACAGGCTATTGAAACAATTGGTGAGTGGTTTGGAACTTGAAAACAAGATGACTTCGGTAAATAATTTCAACCACAATAGCATTGCAGATGCTTTAACGCAGAATGGCTTTGTATTGGTAGATCCGGAAATGTTTTCAGAAGTAGTGGACTCAAGCCTACATGAACTCAACCAACTTAAGATGTATTGGCATCATTTACCATTAGATCCATATCTAAAAGATAGAGGTAATTATCGCCACCGGCGACATGCTAGCTACACCATCAGTAATAATAAAATCACAACTGCCCCCTACCGCGCTCATTGGCAGTCATTAGAGAACAACCAGCTAAATGGGGGTATTCAACGGTGGTATGATTCCCCCGAACCCAACCTTACAGTTCGCACATCTTGGCAAAATATTTTATTAGGAATAACTAAGCTATTGAATTTAGTAAACCCTGCTACGGCCAAATGGTTTGTGGAGGCCCATCAATTTCGCATTAACACACTTAGCGGAACTGGGCTTCCTACCCCTGAAGGTGTGCATCGAGATGGGGCTGATTTTGTGGGTATTATTTTAGTAGACCGAGAACAAATTCAAGGGGGAGAATCCAGAATTCTTTATGCAGATGGATCGATGTGCCTAGCTAAAACACTAACCAGCTCTTGGACTTTATTGATGATTGATGACACGCGCATGCTGCATGAAACCACTGCAATCACATCAAATTCTTCAAGTGGTTACAGGGATACACTAGTACTGACTTTCCATAAGAGTGGATTTCAAGAGCCAAAATATTAATGGCTCAATTTATAAGGAATTGGCGTTCACACATTAAAATTTTTACAACAGCAGCCTAATTCTAAATAACTTTAGTTTGACCTTCACGTCAAACTAAGCATTTCTAAGCAATTCTAAGCGCAGCTTCAAACTCATCAATTGGCATGGGTTTACCAAACAAATATCCTTGGTAATGCAGGCAACCATTATTTAAAAGTAGCTGCTGTTGCTCAATCGTTTCTACGCCTTCAGCAATAACATCTAAGTGCAGAGACTGAGCCATAGCAATAATGGTGTATACAATGGCTTGATCATTGTTATCAGTTCCAATATCTCTCACAAATGATTGGTCTATTTTCAGCTGAGTCAGCGGCAAGCTTTTAAGATATTGCAATGATGAATAGCCTGTTCCAAAATCATCTAAAGAGAAATGTATTCCTATATTTTTCAAGGCATTCATTGTGGCAATGGTGTCTTCTATATTGTTCAGCAGCATACTTTCAGTGAGTTCAAACTTAAGCATCATTGGGGCTATCGCATGGCGTAGCACCGCAGCCTGCACTAGCGCCACAAAATTAGATTGATAGAATTGTTTAGCACTAACGTTGATTGATATTGTGAGATCACGAGTGAGCGGGTCTTGTTCCCATTGTTTAAGCTGAGCGCAGGCGGTCTCTAGCACCCACAGTCCAATGGGTAGAATAAGGCATGTATCTTCGGCCAACGGGATAAAATGAACAGGGGGAATTAAGCCGCGCTCTGGGTGTACCCAGCGAATCAAAGCCTCGGCGCCTAATGGACGCTCGGAAATACCGACCTGAACTTGGTAATACAGATGAAATTGCTGCTGATCAAGCGCTTTACGTAGCTCACGCTCTAGGTCTACCCGGGCATCAATGGTTTGTTGCATGTTTGGGTCGAAGAATCGCAGCATATTCCGGCCTGCTTTTTTAGCCTGATACATGGCGATATCTGCATGCTTAAGCAAATCTTCTTTAGACTGCTCATGACTACTAAAGAGGGTGACACCGATGCTAGGTGTGCTGTGGTATTCGTGTGTAGCCAACTTATAAGGCTGATTAAGTGCTGCGAGAATTTTTTCACCAATCACTTCTGCCTGTGCAGCGGCCTCATGCGCTGATTCACTCAGATCTTCTAGCATGATAACGTATTCATCACCACCTAAGCGTGCCACTGTATCGCCCTCACGGACTACATTAGTTAAGCGTTCAGCCACTTGCTGCAACAACAGATCCCCAACATCATGGCCTAGGCTGTCGTTTAGCGTTTTAAAATGATCAAGATCAAGGAAGAGTATCGCGCCATCTCTGCCACTACGGGTACTAGAGGCTAAAGCTTGATTCAATCTGTCTATTAATAGCCGTCGATTAGGCAAACTAGTGAGAGTGTCGTAAAAAGCTAACTGTTGAATTTCATCGCCAGCTTGCTTGCGTTCTGTAATATCGTGCGCAATGCCCAGCACGCCTAGCAGGTTTCCTTCTTTATCCCGCAGTGAGGTTTTAGTCGTTTCAAATAAGCCGCGATAACCATTGTCAGCGAAAGTTAGCCACTCTTCATTGAAGTTAGGTTTTTGTGTGAGCATCGCCATTCTGTCGTTCTCTCTAAAAGAATCGGCCAGCGTTTTGTCGACAAAATCGTAATCCGTTTTGCCGATCACATTTTGCTCTGTTGTACCACAAAATCGTTCGAACATATGGTTACAAGACATGTAAACGCCTTCTGCATCTTTTAGCCAGATGAGGTCAGGAATAGCATTTACCAATGAGATCAGTTGAGTTTCACTCTTTTGCAGCCTAAGCGCATTTTGTTTAACTTCTTCAACATAAGTGGTCATTGCCATGCCCACTGTTGATATGATTAGCATGTAAGACCAGTAATTAAATAGTTCAGCTCTGGCAATGTCGTGCGAAAAAAATCCGACCCCATGATATGCGCCAAATAGCCCTTGTATTGCGATCATCAGCACCACCAATGTGACCCATTGAGCTTTTAAGCGTATCGCAATCCAGGCAACAAAAAGAAACATAACGTAACCTTTTGGTGTGTCACTAAAATATTGGTGGAACCAGTCTAGAAAAACAATTTGACCAAATATAAAGGTTGCGACTACCAGTAACGCCCCTTCCAATATCCGTATATTCGAAAATCGCTTCTGATGCATTTTCTGCGGGGATTTAACTTGGTGCCACGCTAAGATTAATGTAGTGATTATTACGACACCTAATGTATCGCCCATCCACCAATGCAGTACGTTCTGTAAATAATTCTCAGGGGTGATGAACCCAGAAAGCAATAAAGATAACGGCCCAACAATGCCTCCGAATAAGCTTGCAACGCCACCACCCAGTACAATTAAGTGTAAATAATTTGGTAGTGAATCTAAATATGAGGTTGATTTTTTGTCACGGGTGAGTAGCCAAAACCCTAAAAGAGGCTCTACGACATTCACCAGAGTGATTCCACCAATGGCCCATAGAGAGTCATCTAACAATACGTTAAGAATCAGAGAGCCGAGGAATATTCCCCAAATGTAACGCTTTCCGCCAATCAGGAGTGCTGCAAGCGCTAACCCACTTGGTGGCCAAATAATACTTACGATTCCGTTGCCACTGAATGTGAGTTGAAATATCATCCCCAATAACAGGTAGAGCGTGGCGACAACTAGCTGCTTGAACAATGCACTAAAAGTGCTCGAAAAACTAAAGTTCACTGCAGGAAAAAGTGTGGTGGCGTTCATATTTACTAGCTTGACTAAAAAACGCTGGCTGAGCGACTCTCAACTATCGGTTGATTTGAATATACACCTAAATCCTAGTCGCTATTATTTATTTCGTTGCATCTCGTCAAATGAATGTTATCAACATCGTCGTATTGATGTGATTTTTCTTAAACAGCATTGATATGATTAAGTAAGTATTGAGCGCGTGCTTGCACCTCAACTTTATCAGCCTCACTAAATCGATCTACATTCTTAGTCATCAATGCGGTACGTGGGTTACGGCTAAACGTGTCGTAATGCTTAATTAAAAAATGCCAGTAAAGCGTGGTCGTTGGGCAGGCAGTGTCACCTGTTTTCAGTTCTGGCTTGTATTTGCAATCACTGCAATAGTTACTCATGCGTTTAATATACGCACCACTAGCCACATAAGGTTTACTGGTAAAGCGCCCGCCATTGGCATACAAAGCCATACCAGCAACATTGGGTAGCTCTACCCACTCTACGGCATCTACATACACAGCTAAATACCAAGCTTCAACTTCACGTGGATTTAGCTCAGCCAAAACGCCAAACATACCTGTAACCATCAGGCGTTGAATATGGTGAGCATAACCTTGCTGCATGGTGTCATTAATCGTTTGCTTCATGCAGTTCATATCAGTCTCGCCAGTCCAATACCAACTTGGCAATGCTCGCATATGGTTGTAATGATTGGCCTCGCCCAACTGTGGCATATCAAGCCAATATACACCGCGTATAAACTCGCGCCAGCCTAGTATTTGCCGAATAAACCCTTCTACACTAGCAAGCGGCAATTGATGTTGATGATAGGCTGCAACCGCTGCCGCAATGACTTCTCGCGGATTTAACAGCTTTAAATTAAGCGAAGTAGAAAGCAAAGAATGCCACAAATATGGGCTTTGGCGACTATCGGCTGATTGCCACATGGCGTCTTGATGATCGCCAAAACCGATCAACTTGTGCTCGATAAAGTCAGCCAAAAACTTAAGTGCAGCGGCGCGCGTAACTGGCCAAATAAAGTTGCTTAAATTGCCGGGGTGATTTTTAAAATGTTTCTCAACAGTATCGATAACCGCTTGGGTAAGTTTATCAATACTCACTTGTGGCGCTGAGGGTGAATTTTGCGGCCCAGCTTTGCCAAAGGTTTTGCGGTTCTCAGCATCATAATTCCAAGCACCGCCTACTGGCTCATTACCCTGCATCAACACGTCATATTTCTGGCGCATTTTTCGGTAAAAAAACTCCATGCGTAATTGCTTGCTTGCTTTTGCCCAATGTATAAAATCGGCTTTTGAACACATAAAATGTGTGTCATCTCGCACCACTAACTGCGTATTAAATTCTTTACATAGCGCAATTAAATCTTGCTCTAACTGATATTCACCGGGCTCGCAAATAATGACTTTTTGCGGCTTTAAGATGGAGATTTGTTCTGCCCAAGCGGCTTTAAGTGTTTCAAAACCATGTTCGCCTAACTTTAAATAACTACCCTTTAAGCCGTTTGAATATTGGCTGGAAAACACATCGTAGAAATGACGCATGGCAGATAAAAAAAGCACAATACGCGCTTTATGGCTCCAAACCTTTGTTGCTTCATGACTCACTTCCGCCATAAAAATAGCATCTTGCGCAGCGTCAAAACCATCTAATGCTGGGTTATCGAGATTTAATTGGTCGCCCAAAATTAAAATAAGATTTCTTGTCATGCGTCAGTGTTGGCTTAGTTATAAACGTGAGATTATTTGAGGGTTTTGGGTCATTTGGCAGCTTTGCGACATGGCTCTGACCAGGATTCTATTGCATCCTAAAATTCACTGACTTACTCAGCAACCACTTGGCCGCCTTTGTAAATGGTGGTTGATTTTACACTGCCATCTTTAGCCCAAGCAGACTCAACGCCATCTTTCTTACCAAGTATAAAGTGAGCTTCTACCCTTTTTTGGCCGCTTTCGTACCACTGTATAAATACGCCATGTTCTTGCCCTGCTTGGTAATGCGCTTCTAACTTAAGCTGACCGTTTTCATACCATTGATTCCAAACGCCATCCTCTTTATCATTGACATAATTAGTTTGAATCTGCTTGTTACCGCGGGGGTAATAAAAAATTTCCAGCCCTTCTTTTTTGCCTTTTTTGATGTTTACTTCGTATTTTGTTTTGCCATCAGAAAACTTCTCTTCGTATTTTCCCGTAAAAGCTTTATCAAAAAAAGTTTGCGCACTAACCATGTTACTCATTGCCAGGTAGTTGATTGCAAATAACATGATTACAAATAATTTTAAAATGAGTTTTTTCATAATATTAAGTACTAAATTGAACATGTCTGATATCAAACAATGTTGAAATGTTCCCGTCAATACTGAATATAGTCTGGTAAACAGTACTTAATACTATTTTTATAGCATGTCTGCAGACCGTAAGATCTGGCTTTCGTTACCCATTACTTCATGCTAATTGTTTCTGCTCATTCACTGATTCAAATGGGTTACTTAGCATATTGAGTAGATATTTAATATCTATCGATTGAATTAGAAGCTTGCCATTATTGGCTTTAATTATTTGTTTGATCAACACACCATCACTAGTAACGGCAAGCGGCGTCATCGTCACTTGGCTCAAACCAAACTGTGCCACAGAATGCAACGCCCCTACGAGCAGGCCTATTTTGTGGTGACCATATTCGATAACAATGACTTGGCTATTGCTATCCACTACAGAAACCTCACCACTCAATAAAAAGCCAAGATCAAACACCCAAGCATAGTTCTTATTATCGGTTTCATGTTGTATTGCCAATATACCAACGCGCTCAGAACGGCTACCGATGGAAACTGAAGAAATTTCTGATGCTGATAGTGCTTCCAGCACATACTCAGCCTCGATTGCAAACAATCCTCCATCAATAAAAAAGGTAGCGAATTCAGGATCACCTGATTTAATCGGTGCGGCTTCAATAATTGAGGCCGAGTTATTACCTGAACTTGCCCGCTCTCTAACCTCGCCAAAAGAATCGTAGACCACTGCGATAATATCTTCCTTGTATCCATCGTTAACTTTGAATTCTCGATAACCGTAAGAAGCGCTGCACCCAAGTATTGAATAATGCCCATCATGTATCACAATTCTAGAGGCACTTTTACCACTGGGTAACGCAAGTAAATCTGCACCAATATCCAATGAAGTGCCTACTGGACGGGTTGGGTCTGTGCTAGCAATAATATGGCCTTGCCTGTCGATATATAAGGCTTGAATAGATTCTTTTTCGGCTATGCCGCCCTGCAGCATAGCCAATAATTCAGACGCTGAATCGAAGACAATGCCAATACCACCAACCACAGCATCACTACCTGGCGCCATAATGGCCGCATGGTAAATGTAGGTTGGCGCATTGTCATACAGAGCATCGACCTCAAACGGAGACACATAATATTGCTGCTCGGTTCGTAAAGACAGCACTCGCGCTAATGTCGTTTCGTCTATTTTTGTACCAACGATAGAATCGTCGCCATTCATTGAATTGGTACTGGCAATGATGCAGCCAGATTTGTCATAGACAAAAATACGGGTATAAACCGTATAAAGCTCATTGATATACGCCAGAATCTCGGTAATCTTGGCAACAGTTGTGCTGTCAATAATCTGAGAAGCAAGCGCTACTCTTAATTCAGGCGTCACCGCCCACCAACGACAATCGTCAGAGCGTTCGTATAGATTACGGTCTAGTAAATCTACTAATAGATGTGATAAAAATTCGGAATCTTGTAATCTCGAGGCCAGTACGGTTTCATAGAGATCATTAATGGATTGCGCGAATAACTCATTGCTTCGAGTGCCAGTCTCGCTAATCTGATCTAAAATAGTTTTTAGTTTCAACAATTCACCACTTTGCCCAGCAGTCATCACTTGGCCATTCCAAACCACTCGTCTGATGGTGGATGCCGCAGTCATCACTTCAAAAAGTGGTGGGCAAAAAGATTGAGCATGTGACAGCAAGCCTTCTGCTACCGTTGAGTCTAAAGATTTTAATGCATTGCTTTCTTTGCCAGTAAAAGCGATTTCCACTGGAATCATCACTTGGCCTTGCCAGCCCAAAGGTCCCAGATAACCTTGGTAACCATCTGCAATAAACGTACGGATTAAATACTCACGTCCACCGTACATTTTCAAATTTGATTGACCATCGCAATTTACCGGCACTGTTGCGCCTACTGGAACCCAACGTAAATCGCTAGTCTCGATGACGCGGTTGTTACCATCTAACAAAAGCATGACAGAACGTCCAGAAGAGTCACCATGCGACTTAAATATACCGGCCATTTCCTCAACAAAATTGAAGCACAGGCACAACACGCCAATCACTTCGCCAGTGTCCTGATGCAACATACGTTTTGAATAAATCAGCGCCTTATCTTTACTCGGCCGTAGATCTGAAGCTCGATAAGTTTCTACATATTGATCAGAGGCTAAGGTTTCAGCAATAAGAGGGTCTAAGCTTCCTTCAATCGGGGTTTCTTCATTAATTTGCACCAAAACGTTGCCATCTACGTCTAGTAAAATAATTTCATCGTATACCGTATATTTTCTTCTGTAGGCGTGCAAACGTGCTCGAATACTATCTTCGCTGCCGGATAAGCCTGCAACAAAGGCACATAACTCTTTATCGGTAGCTAAAAAACCTACGTCAGCGGTACGCTCATAAAGATTACGCACTAAAATATCGATTACATACTGCGCTTTAGTGCCTATTTCATTCAATACGGTGGCTACTTTTTCTTGCACTAAACTCAGTACAAGCTCTTTTTCTAGCCGATTAAAGCCTTCTCGTGTTGCGGCCATCGTAGGTAGAATGCTTTTAGCTTCAACAGGACAATTCATCTTGGCAGAGGATTCAATAATGCGCCACATCAGGTTGAGTTCATGCAAAGATTGCTCGCATCGAATAACATCTCTCATGTAAGGGAGAAAATTATCAATCTGAACTGAAGTTATTTGACTCATACATTTATCCGTTAAATTATTATCATCGTCAATAATGACCGACCTTATAAATTTATAGGTAAGCAAAATGTAAGCCATCTTAAAAATAACGTTAATGAAAGTAATGAGTGGCGGTTTACTCATCAATCGAATGCATTAGCGGCTTATTTTTGGTGCATTCGCGCTTACGAGCACTTTAAAAGTGCATCACACAAAACGGCTTACTTTACCATTGCATGGGCTTACTTTAGCAGCAAATATTAATAGCTAAAAGTTACGGTAATGAGCCTTAATTAATCCAGTCACCTTAATTGAGATGCCCACTTAATTGAGATATTCACCTAATTCCACCCAATAATGACAACATCTCCATGGTGACTTTTAAATAACTAACTTCCGCCAAGCGTAGCTTTTTTTCGGCTGGCTTTTAAGCTTAATAATATGCTGATGCCCAGTATTGAAATCACGACGCCAAGTGACACCGCAACAGGAATTTTAAACCATTCTACAATCAACATTTTTGTGCCGACAAACATGAGGACAACCGCTAAACCATATTTAAGTAAATGAAAGCGGTCAGCCATATCTGCTAACAAAAAGTATAATGCGCGCAAACCTAGAATTGCGAAGATGTTTGAAGTAAACACGATGAATGGGTCGCTAGTGATAGCAAAAATAGCGGGAATGCTATCCATGGCAAAAATTACGTCTGAGAACTCGACCAGCACTAACACTAAAAACATGGGTGTAAACCAGCGCACGCCATTCTTAACTATCCAAAATTTATCGCCGTGATAAGTCTCTGTGATGCGTACATGAGCGCGCAACCAACGTAGCAAAGGATTCTGAGTTAAATCTGGCTCATGGTCAGCAAATACAAACATCTTGATGCCCGTAATAAGTAAAAATGCGCCGAAAACATAGAGTACCCAGTGAAACTCTGCAATCAACCATGCACCAAGTAATATCATTAATGCACGTAATACAATTGCACCTAATACGCCATATACCAGCACACGTTTTTGATATTCAATCGGCACTGCGAAGTAAGAAAAAAGCATCACGAAGACAAATATATTATCAATTGCCAAGGTTTTTTCTAGTAAATATCCCGTGAAATACTCCATAGCCTTAGTATCGGCTATGGCACGTCCAGCGGTGTGATCTAACCAACCCCACAAAGCGCCGCCAAAGAGGATCGCCAAAAAAAACCACACTAGCGACCAGCTTAATGCTTCGCGCGCGCCCACTTTTTGTGCGCCATGGCGGCCTAATAAAAACATGTCAATCGCGAGCATGGCTAAAACAAACAAGCCAAAGCCTAACCACATCCACCACGTAGCAATTGATTGCATTTCACCCATATTTATTTCCAATCATTTTTTTAAATCATCGCTTAATGTTAATTCACATTTTGTGTGCTTGAAGCATGGTTAGTCTTAATCTAATTGTAAGTGCATTCCACTGACTTATATCTCACGTCATTAGTCACTTAGATTTGGCGCCATGATTTCCACTAGCAATACGGTCCATCAACGCAAACATCACACCTGAAAACACCAGCGTTAAATGAATGCCCACTAGCCAAGCAAGTTGAGTATTACCGTTGGGCTCTGCCAAAACTTCTTTTACATTGATAAAGTATTTAAGAAGTTCGATTCCAGAAATAGCAACGATGGAGCCAATGAGTTTAATTTTTAAATCAGAAAATCCAACATGGCCCATCCATTCCGGACGGTCTTCATTGTCTCCCGTATCAATTTTTGAGACGAAGTTTTCATAGCCGGCAAAAATGATAATCAGCAATAAATTTGCAACCAGCGTAATGTCTACAAGCGTAAGAATTCCCAGCAAGGCAGCACCAGCATCATCAGAAAATACGGTAGGGATTAATGCAAAAAATGCTTTGCCAAACTTAACCAATAACAGAGCAATACCTGCAATCAGGCCTATGTAAAAAGGGACTAACAGCCAGCGGCTGTTAAACATAAAGTGCTCTAAAAATAATTCAATGCGTTTCATTTTTTATCTCAATATTTATGAATTACTGCGTAATGCCGCAATGCGCTCTTCTAAACTCGGGTGCGTGGTAAATAGTTTTTTTAAGCCACTCGCCCCACCTCCAGAAATACCAGAAGCCGCCATTTGTTTGGGTAAAACTGAAGGTTCATGCTCAGCTTGCAAACGCTCCAATGCCGCAATCATCTTTTTACTACTCGACAATTTTGCCGCGCCTGCATCTGCACGAAATTCTCGTTGGCGTGAGAACCACATCACGATGATAGAGGCTAAGACTCCCAACATCAATTCAGCGATAATCATGGTGATAAAAAATGCTGGACCTGTGCCTTTTTCAGTTTTAAAAATAAGCTTATCGACCGCATAACCAATCACACGTGAGAGGAACATGACAAAGGTATTCACTACGCCTTGAATCAGCGTGAGCGTGACCATGTCGCCATTAGCAATATGTGACACCTCATGCGCCAATACCGCTTCGGCTTCATCTTTACTCATTTTATTGAGCAAACCAGTAGATACCGCTACTAGTGAGCTGTTTTTAGTCATGCCAGTTGCAAAGGCATTAACTTCAGGGGAATCAAAAATTGCCACTTCTGGCATTTTAATGCCGACCATATCCGCCTGAATACGTACTGTTTTAATCAGCCAAATTTCTGTTGGCGTCTTAGCTTCTACAATGACTACCGCCCCGGACATGCGTTTGGCCGACCACTTTGAAATCGCTAATGAAATAAATGCACCACCAAAACCCATAATGGCAGCAAAGGCGAGTAGGTTTTTAAGGTCTAGCCCGTTAGCATTCAAATAAGGCTCTACGCCTAATAAGCGCATGGTGACTGAAAGCACCAGCATAATGGCAATGTTGGTGGCTAAAAAATAAAAAATGCGTTTCATATAATTTCCTTAAAAATTTCCAGAGCGTTCTAATCTTATCCTAGTGAACATGTCACTGTCGACGAATAAGGGTACGTCATTGAATGAGGCTGGTTCATGGCTAATACAGTATTAAACACCGCTTCAAAGAATAGTTAATTACAAGTATTGAGATCAATAAAGAATTGATGGTTTTACTCTTAAATTTTTACATTAGTAGTATTAGCCGTCAATTTATGTTTAATCTTGCTCATCTCAAAAACTTGCAGTGCTATTTTTATGGCTAGTTGTACGGTGAGTCTTACGGCTAGTCTTCTGCTACTGGCAATATCACTGTTTCATGCGAAAACTCGCGCGCCCGTTCTAAACGCCTGATTAAAGTACGCGCGCAACGGTCACTTGCACGGTCAATCGCCACATAAAGGTCAGTTTCAGTATCTTCAATCACAATATCGTTGTGGCCCGCCAAACTTAAGTCAATTTGGCAACGCTTGTCTACGCCACCTCGAGGACCATTAATGTCTGCTAACCGCACTTGAACCCGTGTGATGGATTGGTCATTTCTGTTAAGCGCAAACTCCATTCGGCGTTTTGTGTAATCGCGTATGCCATCAGTGAGTGAAAAACCATTGGTTTGAATATCAAGTTGCATCTTTTTCTCCTTGCTGTTGAATATGTGATCAACTTTACGCTTAGAATATACATCTAACAATTAGATAAATATTGACTAATACATCTAATTTTTAGATGTATTTTATATAGGAGAGGCGTTTGATGAACTTAAATTCAAATAACTTAAATTCACATCGCTTAAATTCAAAGAATTTAAATTTTAAGCACTTGCGATATTTTTGGATGGTGGGCAAGACTGGAAGTATTGTCCGCGCGAGTGAGCAACTGCATTTATCTCCGCAATCGATCAGCGTTCAATTAGGTGATTTAGAGAACAGTCTTGGCGTGCAGCTTTTTCGCAAAGTTGGTCGTGGCCTTGAACTGACTGATATGGGGCGTAGAGTTTTTAGCTATGCGGATGAGATATTCTCAATTGGCAATGAATTGCTGGAGCTTACACAACATCAGCAAGGCAGAAAAAGTATTCCGTTTCGCATCGGTATCACCGATTCCGTACCAAAATCAGTCGCCTATCGAGTAATAGAGCCTGTGTTATTCATGGATGAATCCATTCGATTAATATGCAGAGAGGGCAAATTGGCAGATTTATTGTCAGAAATGTCGGTTAATCAACTTGATTTGGTTATTGCTGATCGCCCTATGCCCAGCAATTTAAATGTCCGCGCCTATAATCATTTATTGGGTGAAAGTAAATTGGCGATTTTTGCCGCTAAAAGCTTAATTGAAAAGTATGCGGATAAATCTTTCCCAAAAATTTTGCACAATGCACCATTTCTAATGCCAGGTGAAGACTTTTCTTTTCAGAAAAAACTACTTACATGGATGGAATCCAAGCAAATTTACCCAAATATCGTTGGTGAGTTTGATGACAGCGCATTACTTAAGTCTTTTGGTCAGGCTGGGGCAGGATTTTTCGCAGGATCAGATGCCATTACAGCCTATGTATGTCAACAATATCAAGTTGAAAAAATAGGGCTAATAGATAGTATTAGTGAGCAACTTTATGCGA
>CANFZA010000006.1 GCA_947451235.1 Methylophilaceae bacterium
CTGACTGTCTTCTTAGGATCTAGCTGTCATCTAGCGAAATTAAGTGAACGTTTCTAATGGGTCGGAATTGAAAATTTTGACCGTCGGCTATCCAGATATTCAAGTAAGAAAATTTCACTAACGCAATTTAGTAGAAAAATATGGATGTATCTTATTGATTAATAAGTAAACTAGTCAACAGCGAAGTAACACCCGCCTGAAAATAAAAAGCCTAGTTCAAATATTTGAACTAGGCTTTTTAATTACCAAAGAATTACTGATAATCCGTATATTTATTGTTTTTACCGCGCGCTTTTTCTACAGGATATTTAAGCGCATTTAGCGCTATTTTATTATTCGCGGCTTCGATTAAATCTATATTTAACACCTGCGAAATCCTGAGTAAATAGACGAAAGTGTCGGCTAACTCATGCCCGACTTGCTCTCGTTTTTCAGCCGATAATTCATGGCTTTCGGCTTCAGTATTCCACTGAAAATGTTCAACTAATTCAGCAGCTTCAACAATCATCGCCATCGCTAGGTTTTTGGGTGAGTGAAACTGCGCCCAATCGCGTTCAACCACAAAGTTTTCTAGCTTTTGTTTGAGTTCATTTAATGAATCAGTCATATTATTTGCAACCGTGTTTACACGAGTTAAATTAAACTACTTCCTATTACTACCAGCCACCATTTTAATTTCAAATAAGCGGCACTCTAATGGCCCGTTATAAAGTGGTGTGCGCTTGCTTGGCGTAAGGCGCATTAATTTTGGCATAGTTAAATCATTGGTTAAGAAATACGTGTTCCAACCGGCAAATTTACGTTTTAAGGCCTCGCCGATTTTTGGATAAAGCAGTTGTAAACTGTCGTCATCACCAATCCGCACGCCGTAAGGTGGGTTGGCAATTAACACGCCGCTATCTGCTGGCGGTACAACATTGACAATATCCACGTGTGAAAGCTGTACCGCTTCTAACAATCCAGCATCTTCAAGGTTTTGCTTGCTGATGCGCACTGCGCGTAAATCGACATCTGAGCCATAGATTTTTTGAAAAGTCACTGGCTTTACTTTGGCAGCAGCTTGGCTTTTAATTTTAGTCCACACATGTGATTCAAAGTTTTTTAAGACTTCAAAGCCAAAGCTTCTCTTGTAACCGGGGGCCATATCTAGCGCTACCATGGCGGCTTCTAACAAAAATGTACCGCTACCACACATTGGGTCTAACAAAGGTTGGCCGACTTGCCAGCCAGATAATTTCAAAATACCGGCGGCTAAGTTTTCGCGCAAAGGCGCTTCAATGCTTGCGCCACGGTTACCACGCTGATACAGCGCAGCGCCTGAGGTATCCAGATAATATTGATATTCATCGGCGGCTAAATACGCGTGTATGCGCACTGCTGGGGTTTTGGTATCAATGTAAGGACGCGCGCCCACCACTAACCTAAATTTATCGCACACCGCATCTTTAATTTTTAAAGTCGCAAATTCCAGGCTTTTAAGCGGGCATTTAACGCCAGTCACTTTCACCATAAAATCATTTTTTACATCAAACCATTGCGGCCAATTAATTTTATAAGCGGCATCGAATAAATCTTCTTCATTCATATACTTACCGCGCGCCACTTGCCATAAAATTCGGGTGGCAATGCGTGAATTTAAGTTTGCCGCGTAGCAAATAGCCCAATCGCCATCAAAACTCACACCGCCATCGGTAGGTTTGATTGATTTGGCGCCCACCGCTAGCAGTTCGTCTGCCAGTAATTGTTCTAATCCGCGTGGGCAGGTGGCAAAATATCTATTTGGTATCATGATGTTAAGTATCGCTATTGGTTAAATTTCTGGGTTTACTGTATTACTGTATTACTGACTTACTAAGGCTATGGCTGATTAGCCGTCTAAATTGGCTAAATTTTTAATCATAAAAAGTCGATTAGTACTGCTTGAGTTATTTTCTGCTAACTTTTCTACAAACTGCAAAAACTCAATTTTGTGGGTTTTTTCTAGCGTTTTAGCCCGCTCACGCAAGCTAGCTAAACGTAAATCAGCCGGTTCGCGCTTAAAACCAAATACGGCAATATTGCCTGGTTTCCCGGTATAAAGCGTAAGCACTTTGCCATCAAAAGTTTGTTCTATGCGTTGCAAATAAACGTCAAATTTCTTGTCACTGCCCCACAAATTAATCACCAAAATACCGTCGCTAGTCAGCGTTTCTGCACATTGGTCAAAAAAGTCTTGGCTACAAAAATTAGGCGGAATACCGTTGCTATCAAACGCGTCTATCAGTAGCACATCAGCCACGTCTTGATGTTCAGCTAAATAGACTAAACCATCACCTTCTATCACTTCTAGGCGCTCATCGTTGTCTGGTACAAAAAATTGATTGCGCGCTACCTGGATAATTCTAGGGTTAAGCTCAATCACTTTACTGTGAATTTCTGGGCAATTGGCATGCACATATTTAGCCAAAGAACCGCCGCCTAAGCCAATCGCCAGCATATTCTTAATTTGCTGATTAAACAGCAAAAAACACATAATGGCGCGGGTGTAGCTAAGTTCCAACGCAAAGGGGTCGCGAATACGCATGGCACTTTGTATGGTGACTGAGCCTAAATGCAAAGAACGCACGCCATCGATTTCACTCACATCAACCGTATCGTCGGTCTTTTTTATCAGTCCGCGCATTAAATGCTTGGCGACACGTAGCATTAGGCATCAGCCTCTGGGGTTGCTTCAAGCGCCACTGAATCAACTGTCGTCAAATCAACCACATCAACCGCAATCTCACTTGCCGCCAAATCGTCATTCATGGCTTCTTCATCCAGAATCACCGCAGGCTCATTTTCCAACACGCCAAGAAATTTAGTGCGTAACTCAATCAACAAAGTATCGGCTTCCTGCACTTGCAAATTCACGCGCGTGCCCGGCTTTAGCTCTGGCAAACCATAAACCTTGGTCATATATGGCACGTTATCTAAGCGCACTAAATTCTCGCGCCAAACGGTGGCATGTATGGTTTCAATGTTCTCTTGTTTCATATATTGCAAGCAACAATAGCGCTCCATCCGCGTTTGAAACTCGCTGTACGCTTGATAAGTTTGCTCAAAATTACGCATGTGCATGGTTAACTTATCGCTATTTGGCAGATATGCGGGGTCTAAATTTTGCACTACGCTAATAATTTGACGCTGATTGATTAAATCGACAGCTCTACGCAATGGTGAAGTACTCCAAGCATATTGCGCCACGCCCAAGCCTTGATGCGGCTCGGCTTTAGTCGTCATATACACTTTGCCACCAGATTGCGCGCGATATAAACCCGGCACATCATGCGTGGCCAATAACGCGCCCCATTGATTATTGGCTTCTATCATCAATTCAGCCACTAACTTATCCATAGGCGAGCCACGATGACGGCCAACAATGCTCACTTTTCCATCAATGACATAAAAATTGTAATCAATTTGTGGCGGTTTAGTCGGGTCATATTTACCACGCGCTTTTTCTAGCGTTTCAGCTAAATTAAACAAATACAATAACTTAGCCCAATATGGGTGACCGCTATCGGCGGCTAAAGTCGTTTCATTAAAAAACGGCTCTAAGCTATCGTGGCGCAAATTATCTGCGATTTTAATCAGCTCAACTTTAGTATCACGTTGCACAATTTCAAGGTTAGCATTCACATGTAAATACAGCGACAACACCGGCTTGGTATGGCCTGCATCCAAGCTAAACGGCCTAATTGCGGCTTCTGGCAACATGGTAATTTTATTGCCCGGCATGTAAACGGTTGATAAACGTTGCATCACTTCTTTGTCTAGCGGACTATCTGGCGTAATGCCTAGCGCTGGGGCTGAAATGTGAATGCCCACTCGGGTAATGCCATCCGGTAATTCTTTGATGGAAAAAGCATCGTCAATTTCAGTGGTGGTGCTGTCATCAATACTAAACGCTTCGGCATCGGCCAGCGGCAAATCATCAGGAATAGCGTCGATTTCATAGTCCTGAAACGCCGTACCTTTGGCATAATGCTCACGCAAAAAAGCACCTAGATGATAATTTTCAGCTGAAGGTATTGCGCCACAAGCTTGCAATAATTTAAGATGACTTAAATGCGTTTCGGCCGAGGCTGCTTCTAAGGTTTTGTATTCAAAAGCGTTTTTGTCTGGCTCGTACAGCAGCATGTCTAACTTTTGCAGCAGCTCATCAGGCATGATTTGCGCTTTAAGTTGTGCCACAAAACCAGCCATTTTTTCAGCGAGTAAGCGTTTTTTCTCAAGACCGGCCAATGCCGCTTTTAAAATTTCCGCCGGCGCGGCTTTATAACGCCCTTTGCCTTTACGATTAAAATACATAGGCGCGCTATGCAGTTTAAGCGCAACTGCGGCCGCTTCTAGCGAGGTGGGTTTACGGCCATAATAATCTTGGGCAAACGCTTCAAAGCCAAATTCAGGCTCGGTGCAACATTCCCATAAAAAATCGACCTCTAGCGTGTTGGCTTCAGCATTGGCGGCATCCATAAAACCAGTGATAGGCGTTTCAAAACGCATTAACACATTACTGGCTTTAACCTTGCTGCGCTTGCCACTGGCGGATTCTATTTGTAAAGAACCCTGCGTTTCGGTCATTATTGAGGCTACTTTAAAGCTGCCATCTTCTTCAAAAAATACGTTCATGCGGTGCTTTTCATACTTACTTTTTATACTTACGTTACAAACTAAATTGGCTACATTTTACCTTGTATTAGCAGAATCGCTTTAATGCAATATAAAATAGTGGCCAATTAACATCTAGCCAAACCGATATTTATGGATAAACGCATTCCTGTTACCTTGCTCACTGGTTTTTTGGGCAGCGGTAAAACCACGCTACTCAACAAACTTTTGCACCACCCCGCCATGCGCGACACCGCCATTATTATCAATGAATTAGGCGATGCTGGGCTAGATCAGATATTCGCCAACAGCAATTTAGCGCAAAATATTGAAAGCGAACACATTGCTGATAACACGGTTTTGCTGAGTTCCGGCTGCCTTTGTTGCACCTTAAAAAATGAGCTGGCAGACACCATGCGCGATTTGTTTTTTAAACGCGCGTTACAAGCCATTCCGCAATTTCAACGTTTGATTATTGAAACCACAGGCATGGCAGACCCGGGGCCGATTTTGGCAAATTTGATGAATGAACCGGTGATTGAATCTGTCTACCGTTTAGATGCGGTGGTAGTCACCATAGACAGCGTGTATGGTTTGCAGCAACTTACCGACAATATTGAAGCCTTAAAACAAGCCGCCGTGGCCGATGTTTTAGTGCTGACCAAAACAGATTTAGCTAGCGCAGCGCAAATCAGCGCCTTGCAAGAAAAACTTAGCAACATAAACGCTGGCGCGGTTCAACACACGATTGTTAATGGTGAATTAGAGCCAAAATTTGTAATTGAGGTCGGATTATTTGATAGCGAAACCAAAAAACCTGAACCGCAACGATGGTTGCGCGCGCCTATAAAAAACAAAGCGCCGAAGGGTACTTTGCCTACAAATACGACTAATAAAATTCACGATGACGACATTGTAAGCTTTACCGTAATGATGCCTAGCCCGCTCAATTGGGCGCAGCTAAAACCACATTTATTATGGTTTTGCCAAACTTACGGAAAAAACTTATTGCGCTTAAAAGGCATTATTCATGCGGCAGATCAAGAGTTTCCGCTGGCAATTCATGCGGTGCACTTTACGCCCTACCCGCCAACGTTGCTGGAAGGCTGGACTGAAGAAAATCCGACTTCGCGCATAGTAATTATTGGCAAAGGTTTGGATGAGTTGGCGATTAGAAAGGCTTTGATGCAGTTTTAGGGCTAAATGGGCGTAAATCAAACCTGAGAACAAAAAAATAGCTCTATATGTAGGAGCTGCGACCACAATTCACATGTAGGAGCGGCGCACTCGCCGCGAAAAACGGTAGGTGCGTTAAAAATAGTGCATAAAAATGCTTATTTGCGATATTCACCATAGCATTCGCGGCGAGGCGCCGCTCCTACAATGGTTAAGCTGCATTAAGATTTAATACTAAGCAGCTCATTCAAGTCATATTCCGCATACAATTTCAGTAATCACGCCCGCAATTCACATGTAGGAGCGGCGCCCTCGCCGCGAAAAACGGTAGGTGCGTTAAAAATGGTGCGTTAAAAATAGTGCATAAAAATGCTTATTTGCAATATTCACCATAGCCTTCGCGGCGAGGCGCCGCTCCTACCAGTAATCTGGACGGGTTACTGAGAATTGTATAAGTAGCTTTGATAGAAATCGCGTCGATTTCCGTACCTTGCAATGGTTTTAGCAAAGTTCGACAAATGCTTTCATAGTTCTAATTAAATGAGCAAAAAAAATAAGAAGGCTTGAAAATGAAAATCAAAGCTCGCTCAAGCTTTTAATATGATTCATCACGCTGCGCCCCAAAGCATGTAGCGCATAACCACCTTCTAGCGCAGAAACTATGCGACCGTTTGCATGCCGCTTAGCCACTTCTTTCAGCGTTTCCGTCACCCAAAAATAGTCATTTTCTCTTAGCGCCAAGCCGCCCATATCGTCTTCCCAGTGTGCGTCAAAACCGGCTGAAATTAAAATTAACTGCGGTTGAAAACGCTCCAAGGCCGGTAACCAATGCGCTGTCACAGCCTCGCGAAACTCTGCGCCTGTGCTTCTGGCGGCAAGTGGCACGTTGATAATATGCTCGTTACTGCTGTCTGCACCGCAAAAAGGATAATACGGATGTTGAAAAGTAGAGCACATCATCACGCGCGGGTCATCGCGAAAAATATCTTCTGTGCCTTCACCGTGATGCACATCAAAATCGACAATGGCAACGCGCTGCAATCCATAGTGCTCAAGCGCGTAAGCCGTGGCCACGGCCACATTATTGAATATGCAAAAGCCTGACGCACTCGCCCGCCCCGCGTGATGGCCTGGTGGGCGAATATTACAAAATGCCGTTTCCATAGTGCCTGTCATCACTAAATCTACCGCTTGAATCACCGCGCCAGCCGCATGTAAAGCGGCATTCAGCGTAAAGGGGTTCATAGAGGTATCGCCATCTAAATCTACCAAGCCAGCTTGTGGCGACTTAGCAAATACCATGTTGATATATTCCACATTATGCACACGCTCCAAATCCTCTTTAGTGGCTTTAGGAGCTTCATATTGGGTTAAATAATCAAACAAGCCTGAAGCAATCAGCTGATCTTGAATCGCGTGCACGCGCGCTGGACATTCTGGGTGGTCTGCGCCCATGTCGTGCTTGAGAAATTCCGGATGCGTAATATAAGCGCTATGCATATGTAACCTACTTACAAAACTTTGCGGATGATCTTAATGCTTTCATCATCATGGCTAGACTCAATGCTGAAACCTAAGCGCTTCATTAACTTAAGCATGCTGGCATTGTTTTTAAGCACTTCGCCTTCCATGATTTTTAGGCCTTTTGAGCGTGCGGCCTCCATTAAAGCCACCATTAACTTAAGCCCTAAACCAGTGCCGCGCATGCTATCTGCCACCACTAAAGCAAATTCACAACTTTCGCCATCCGGGTTAATGGCATAACGCGTTACGCCTAATTCCACTTCTTTTTCGTTTTCGTCACGCACCGCGATTAGCGCCATTTCACGGCTGTAATCAATCTGCGTAAAGCGCACTAACATCGCTTCGCTCAACTCCTGAAAACTGTTCATATAACGGAAATAACGCGATTCTTCAGACAGATTTCGCACAAATTCCTGCGTAAGTTCGGCATCTTCTGGGCGTATCGGGCGTATCACCACATTACTGCCATCGTTACTTTGCCAGTTATTCACTAAATGTGTAGGGTAAGGGTAAATCGCCATGTGCGAATAACGGTCTGAACTATCAGCACCTGGCGAACGTAGTTCAACCACAATACGCGCGTCGGCCGCCAGCACGCCATGTTCATCCAGTATTAATGGATTAATGTCCATTTCCATCAGCATCGGCAACTCACAGACCATTTCAGAAACGCGCAGTAATACGCTTTCTAGCGCCTCCATATTGGCCGCTGGCATGTGCCTAAATGCACCCAACATTTTGGCGATATGCGTGCCGTCTATCATATCTTTCACTAAGAATGTATTCAGCGGCGGCAACGATACCGCGCGATCACCCATAATTTCTACCGTAGTGCCACCGGCGCCAAAGGTAATTACCGGGCCAAATACTGGGTCATTGCTTACGCCCACCATTAACTCGCGCCCGTTTGGTTTAACAATCATGGGCTGAATCGAGATGCCATCAATCAGCGCATCAGGCCTGCTTTGCTGTACGTTTTTGATAATTTCGTGATACGCACCACGCACCGCTTGCGCGTTAAGCAAATTCAGCAACACACCGCCAGCATCCGATTTATGCGTAATATCAGGCGAATTAATTTTCATGGCGACTGGGAAACCCAATTGCTGGGCAATCAACAAAGCCTCATTTGGCGAGCGCGCGACCATGGTTTGCGCAACCGGAATATGAAAAGCTGCCAGCAACGCTTTAGATTCCATCTCGGTTAAAATTTTGCGTTTTTCTTGTAGCGCGCCTTCAATAATCATATTTGCGCCTTCAACATCTGGCTCTAAATGATGCGATAACGGCCCCGGCATTTGCATTAAAAACTTCTGGTTTTTATGATAAGCGCTGAGATAAGAAAACACTTCTACCGCTGGCTCTGGCGTGCGAAAACTCGGTTTTTTGGCATGATTAAACGCCGCACGTGACGATTCCACCTGCGCTCCGCCCATCCAAGAAGTTAGCAATGGTTTATTAAATTGATTAGACAGCGCGATGACCGCCTCGGCCGCCTCCAAAGGTTTAGTCATGGCTTGCGGCGTTAAAATGGTCAGCACGCCATCCACGTTCGGGTCTTCTAAACACGCTTTTACCGCATGATGAAAACGGTCAACCTGCGCATCACCAATAATATCAATCGGATTACCATGCGACCAAGTGGCAGGCAACGCCAGATTCAATTTTTCCATCGTGCTATCTGAAAGCGTCGCCATTACCAAGCCTAAATCAGCCGCGCAATCAGTCGCCATTACACCCGGGCCGCCACCATTCGTCACAATCGCCAAGCGGTTTCCAGTAGGATTAAATCCGCAAGAAAGCGCCTTAGCAGCAGAAAATAACTGCGTAATCGTCTGCACACGCACCACACCGGCACGTCGCACGGCGGCATCAAAAGCATCATCCGAACCCACCAGCGAAGCAGTATGCGACATGGCCGCTTTAGAACCCACCGCATGGCGACCCACTTTGACCAAAATTACCGGCTTAATACGCGCCGCCGCCCGAATCGAACTCATAAAACTACGCGCGTTATGAATGCCTTCAATGTAAAGCAAAATACTATGCGTTTTGGTATCGGAAATTAAGTAATCAAGAATCTCGCCAAAATCGACATCCACCGAAGCGCCCATAGACACCACGCTAGAAAAACCAACGTCATTAGTGGTTGCCCAATCTAAAATTGCCGTACACAAAGCGCCAGATTGCGACACAAAAGCCAAGTTACCAACACTAGCATTGCCCTTATTAAATGTCGCATTCAGGCCAATATCCGGGCGCATCACGCCTAAACAATTTGGCCCAATCAGCCGAATACCATAATGCTGCGCACTCTCCAGCACCGCCTGCTGCAAAGCTTTACCATCCTCGCCTGCCTCACCAAACCCTGCGGTAATAATAATCGCCGCCTTCACGCCATGCCTGCCGCACTCGTCAATAATATCCGGCACAGTAGCCGCTGGTGTGGCAATTACCGCCAACTCCACAGGCTCGATAATTTCAGTAATAGTTGTATAAGCCTTGCAACCCTGAACCTGCTCATGGCCAGGATTAATAGGATAAAGCGCACCGTGATAACCACTTTGCAACATGTTTTGAAAAACGATTTGCCCAACTGAATCTATGCGGTCGCTAGCCCCAAACACCGCAACAGATTTAGGTGCAAATAACGGCTTTAGATGATGCTGACCCATGATGGTTTTTGTCTTTGAAGAGAAGGGCTTATGTTAGCGCATTGCGGATGATTTAAACATAGGGTTTATGGGGGTATTTTTGGTTGTGAGTTCCTTGTTGAGCTTAGTTTTGGCTGTTAATAATTAATATTAATTATTACTTATTTCACTTTGAATATATTTATCATTTTGATATGATGCTAAGCGGTAAATTTTATTTTGTATTTACTGCTTATTTATACCTCACGCCCGTTGTAACTAAAACGGGATTAACTCAAAAATTAAAGGATGTTTTTAAAGTATCCATAACGTAAGCAAATATGCGCCTACATACAGATATCTAAAAACAGTGGAAAATTAAAATGAATATGAAAAAAGTTCTTACCGCTACTGCGGTTCTAGCTGCACTTGCAGTTTCAGCAACAGCGCAAGCTGCTACACCTTACGTTGAAGGTCAACTTGGTTATGCAAATCTTGGTGATGTGAGTTCAGGAGATATATCTGTTAGTTTTGATTCAAGCATAACTTATGGCGTTGAATTTGGTTTTAAAGATGTAGTTGTTCCAAACTTAAGAATTGGTACTTCTATTTCTACCATGAAGTTTGATTTGAATGGCGCACAACAAAATGGTGTCAATGCAACACCAGCTCAGATTGCTGCAGCTGGAGATAATTTTGACATTCGTGCAAATCTTTATATGGTAAACGCTTACTACGACTTTAAAACTTCTACTGACTTCACACCATTTGTTGGTTTTGGTGTTGGTGTAGCGGATATTAAATTAGATAATAATAATTCAGTTAATAGCACTGAGTTTGCGTACTCTGTTAACGCTGGCGCTAAATACAATATAGACAAAAGTCTTTATGTTGGTGCTAAAGCTGCATACACAAGAGTAAGTCCTCAAGACGTTACCGATGTTAGTCTTTACTCAGTAAATCTTTCTGTTGGTTACGAGTTTTAAGATATAAGCTTACACATTAAGTCAGCAAGAGAAGCCCACTTAGGTGGGCTTTTTCCTTAGTTGTATTTGGCTATCAGGCAACATGATTATCACTTGTCCTAACGTATCCTTCAAAAATAACTTGATAAATCCAGCCCATTAACTCTACATTAGGGCTTTTGATAATTTTATTAATGTTCATACAATGTTTTTATGATTAAATTTGAGTGGCATACCTTTCAAGTAGCCTCAAATCAAAAAAGTTAATTAGTTTCAGCGTCCAATATTGGTAAGCGTCGGCAACAAGTTGCCCACACTACTCGGTTGAAGCGCCCCCCCTTATCTCAAACAATCTGGCCTATCCAAGAAAATAAATATGAACTTTAAGTTAAATAAACTCCCTTTACTAATTTTGACCATCACGACAACAGCGCTTTCCGGCTGCGCAACCTACAGAACAGACTCCAACATACCATCTCAACCTACTTCTGCAGTAAGCTCAAAGAGCAATGTACTAGTCTTAGAAGGCATTCCAGATAGAAAATACAAGGAGATTGGGCCTATTGAAGTTAGCATCAAAAAATTAACAGTATTTCACAAAGACCCAACAAAAGAACAGGCCAATGAAGCGCTGGTAACCAAAGCTAAGGTGATTGGTGCAGATGCCGTGATTAAAGTCACTTACACTAGCGGCATGGGCTTTACAACATGGGGTTATATCGATGCGAAAGGAATGGGCGTTAAATTGGACGACTAATTAAAAGAAATCATATAGCCAAGTATGGTGGGCAGATTCTGCCCACGCGTTTATTAGTTTCAGCGTCCAATATTGTTACGCGTGGGCAACAAGTTACCCACCCTACCTAACTAAAATACTCGCTATTGGGCTTTAATTAAACGGCATTTGTATCACTGCGTCATTTTACAATCTGGGCAAAAAACTTTATCTTCATAAAGTCTAAAGCACAATCCAATCAATCACATTTAGTTGCAGAATGCGCTTAAACTCTTTGGTGTTGTTAGTGACTAGCGTCAGATTTAGGCTTAGGGCATGCGCGCCTATCATTGTGTCTAGCGGGCCTATGGGCGTGCCTTGCTTTTCTAGTGAAGCTCTTAAGTTGCCGTAAAAAAATGCGGCGGCATGATCAAAGTCTGCAACTTCTAAGGGCAAAATAAACTCATCTAGTGCCACTTGGTTTTTCTCTTGATGTTGGCTTTTAGCAACGCCATAGCGCAACTCGGCCAAGGTAATCGATGAAATGCAAATATCACCCACTTGATAAGCACTAAACTTTTGCATGATATCTTTTGGCTTTTGCTTAATAATTGCGATGCAAATATTGGTATCTAGCATGAGTTTCATGCGAATAAATCTTCACGAATTTGTTGTTCAGGCTGATTGCGATTATCCATAAAATCATGGCTAAATTTATCCAGACTGCCTGCAAGCACGTCCCATGAGTGATTGGCGGGGATTAATACCACGGCATTGCCTGAGCGTTTTATGATGACTTCGTCACCTTCAAAGCGGAACTCTTTAGGTAAGCGGACGGCTTGGCTTTGCCCATTTTGAAATAATTTAGCGGTTTTCATTAGCGACCCCTTAAGCGTTAAATTTAAATATATATTAAAAGTATATACATAAGAGGTGTAATGTCAATTGATACTATCTATAAGCCCTTTGCACGAAACTAGTTAGCAAGTAGTGTGGTCAAGTTTTCCGCCCACAAGTTAATTAGTTTCAGAGTCAAAAATCATTACGCGGGGGCAATCAGTTGCCACCCTGCCCAGCAAAAATAATCGATATTCTGCTTTAATTAACAGCCATTTCTATCACTGCACCGTTTTATAATTAGGCCCAAAAAACTCCATCATCATAAAGTTTTCCAAATCGGCGCTGTCTTCTGGGCGTGCCGATTTCACTTCTACGCGACCTAAACGATGCGAATCCCAATTAAAGTCGCCGGGGTAGTGTTGACGTATTAGCGTGATCATTTTTCTGATCATTAGCAGTCTTACATCTTGGCCGGTGCTGGCTTCTACTTCGAACGATTCACGTCTAGCGTTGCTGTAATCGTTAGTCCAACCGCGAAACGCAAAAGCCGCACGGCGACTATTTAAACTGGTAATTTCAAAAATGCCGTTGGTGCCATTTTTAAAGTTATTTTTGATGCGCTCATCTCTCATTTGCGATTCGCTAGGGCCAGCTTCACGCGCAACAGCTTCGGCATTTTGTCTGGCAGCATCGGCTTCTGTAGCCTGCTTTTGCGCTTGCCGCGCTTTAATATAAGAAGCCATATCAGTTGGCGCATTATCTTTGGGTGGCGTCACTTCTGGCGAAGGTTTAGGTGTGGTCAACACTTCCGGCACGGTAAATGTCGGTTTGGTATTTTTGCTAGGCTTTTGCGTAAGTACTTTTGGTGTGGCTTTAAGCTTAGGCGCGGGCTTTTCTTTTATTTTTTCTGGAGGTATTTCTATTGGTATTTCAGGAGGTTTAGGCTCAATAATTTTGGGCGGTTTTGGTGGCGCTAAACTCACTTCAATGGCTTTGGGTTGGGGTGCGGAGGCATTGTCAAAATTAATTTGTGGCACTATTGTTAATAAAATCAGCCCGTGTATTAATAGCGAAAATACAATGGCAATTAAAGTGTTGCGACTAAGATTAATGCGAATAAGCCGGTCGCCACGGTGAGCATTAAACAATGTTTTTTTGGAAATAGGCGCAAGCAAATAATCACCCAACACTTCAGCTGGTGAATTGTTAGGATTTAAGTTTAAATCTAAACTTAAATCCGTTTCTAAAGGTGTCGTTTTAACTATTTGCATGCGTATTTAGTGTTGAATATCTGCCCAAGTTTTTTCTAAGCGCTTGGTTGAAATCGGAAACGGCGTTTTAAGTTCTTGTGCAAATAATGAAACGCGTAGCTCCTCAATTAACCAGCGATAATGCTGTATATCTTTCGGCACATCAAGGTTTGCCTGCTGTAGCGCAGTGACTTTATCTTGCCATTTTTGCCATAAAATACCAACGCTAGCGGCGTTCTTACCATCACGATCGGGGTTGGCTGGCTGTTTTTCAATACGCAAACGCAAAGCTTTTAGGTAACGCGGCACATGTTGCAACTGTTCCCACGGTGTTTGGCTAAAGCAATTTTTATACACTAACAATGCTATTTGCTGTTCAACATCGCGCTTTAAACGGTTCACCGTTGCTGGCATTTTGCTTTGCTGGGTCAACAATAATTGATACTCGGTGGCAATGGTCTGCGCTTGCCTTGCTACTGCTTGGCTAACCGCTGGCAGACGCGTTCTGGCGCGCGCTTTTAGCTTCATAAAGTCGGCATTGGTTCTCGGCAAATCATCTTCACCTATAAAAGCGCGGTCTGAAATAGTAATCATCAAGTCTTCGCGCAAATCATCTGGCGACACCACATTGCGTAAAGTCAGCGCGTATTGGTTAAAGTTAGGCAGATTTTTTTCTAGCTGCTTCATTTGCTCTTTAAGCTCAAAACGCATTAAACGGCACACGCCTTTGCGGTGATTCATTTCCGCTTCACGTTCGGTATCAAATAATTTAACCGAGATGCTATTTTCATCATCTTCTAAGGCTGGGTAGCCGGTCACTTTTAAGCCATCGCGCTCAAAACTTAAAGTGGCTGGTAAGTCGCCAAAATCCCATTGTTTTAAGCCGGTTTTTTCTAGGGATTTAACATTATCTGGCGAGGTGTTTCTAAAAGTAAGCTGCGCGGCTGAACCTAATTGTTTTTTTAGTGCGTTCCAATCGCGGCCTGTGGCTAGCTCGCGGCCGGCATCATCTACCACGCTAAAATTCATGAGTAAATGTGCGGGCGTTTCATCGGTCCAATCTTCTGCCGAAATTTTTAAGGTCGTTACACGCTGAATATACGCGGCCAACACTGGCTTAATAAAGCCTTCGCCAACCTTAGTTTGTTCTAAAAAAACAGTCACAAAATCTGGCACCGGCACACAAACACGCCGAAAAGTCTTAGGTAAGGCCTTAATCAAATAAGTAAGTTTCTCGCGCAACATACCCGGCACCAGCCATTCAGTTTGCTCTGACTTAAGCTGGTTCAACAACGCCAGTGGCACGGTTGCAGTCACGCCATCCAACACATGGTTAGGCTCAAACCGATATTTCAGCGGCACTTCTACGCCATCCAACAGCATTTTTTCTGGAAACTGTACAGCGGTAATGGCATCGGCGCCGTGGCGCATTAAATCATCACGGGTTAGATACAATAATCTTGGGTTAGCTTTTTCTGCGCCTTCACGCCACTTTTCAAAAGTTGCGGCCTGGAAAATATCTGCCGGAATTTTGCTGTCATAAAAGGCGAATAATTGATGTTCATCGACCAGCACATCTTGCCTGCGCGCTTTATGCTCTAATTCTTCAACTTCGGCGATTAAGCGTTCATTGGCGGTGAAAAATGCAGCTCTAGTATCAAACTCACCACTGGCTAACGCCTCGCGAATAAATATCTCGCGCGATTCTTTAGCGTTAATTGGCCCGTAATGCACGCGGCGCTTAGGAATAATGGTTAAGCCATACAGCGAAACACGCTCCCAAGCATTGACCATGCCCATTTTTCTGTCCCAGCGCGGGTCTGAATATTGGCTATCGGTTAGACCTTTGGCCAGCGGTTCTATCCAATCTGGTTCAATTTTTGCTACGCAACGGGCGTATAACTTGGTGGTATCGACTAACTCAGCAGCAATCACCCATTTTGGACGCGTTTTTTTAAGCGTAGAACCAGGCGCTACATGAAAACGAATGCCGCGTGCGCCAGAGTAAGCATCGTTATCGCCATCTTTAAAGCCAATATTACCCAGTAATCCGGCTAATAAAGCCTTGTGAATCTGCTCAAAATTCGCTTCTTTATCGTTGAGCTTGAAATCCATGTCATCGGTAATTTGCTTGATTTGGCCATGTAACTCGCGCCATTCTTTTAAGCGTAAAAAAGACAAGAAATTGCTATGACATTGATTTAGCAAATCTTTATTCGATTTTTTAGACTTTAGCGCGTTATCGTAAAAATCCCATAACTTAAGATAGCTCATAAAGTCTGAGCCTTCGCCGGCAAATTTGGCGTGCGCGTTATCCGCCGCCTCGCGTTTATCCATCGGCCTTTCGCGTGGGTCTTGCATGCTTAACACACTGGCAATAATCAATATTTCTTTCAGGCAGCTTTCATGTTTGGCGGCCAAAATCATGCGGCCTACACGTGGATCTAAAGGCAGTTTAGCCAATTGCAAACCAGTCTCGGTGATTTTTCTATGACTATCTACCGCACCCAATTCTTGCAGCAATTGATAGCCATCGGTCACTAAACGGCTACTTGGCGCTTCAATAAACGGAAAGTCGTTAATGTCGCCCAAACGCAAAGCTGCCATGCGTAAAATAACGCTGGCGAGTGAACTACGTAAAATTTCCGGTTCGGTAAATTCCGGTCTACCATCAAAATCTTGCTCTGAATAAAGCCGTACACAAATACCGTTTGAAACCCGACCGCAACGACCTGCGCGTTGCTTAGCGGCGGCTTGGCTAATCTTTTCGATTTGCAACTGTTCAACTTTAGCGCGCGTGCTGTAGCGATTCATACGCGCTAAACCAGCATCAATCACATATTTAATGCCAGGCACGGTAAGTGAAGTTTCCGCCACATTGGTCGCCAATACGATGCGCCGCGTATGGTGCGGTTTAAATATTTTCTGCTGGTCTTCAATGCTTAAGCGTGCAAATAATGGCAACACTTCAATATGTTTAAGTTTGGTTGAACGGCCTTGGTATTTTCGTAAGTGCTCGGCGGTATCGCGGATTTCACGCTCGCCCGGTAAAAATACCAAAATATCGCCATCGCCTTGGCGCAACAAATCATCTGCCGCGTCTAAAATCGCCTCTTCTATGGCTTCTTCTTCGTCATCTTCTTCTAGCCAGCGCGCTTCTGTTTTGGCTTTGCGGGCGATGCCCAAAATATTTGCGGATGAAAAGTCAGTATCATCGTCTAAATCAAACTGTGTATTTTCAGCAACAGCGCCCTCTTTAGCGCGAAAACCGGCTTTACCTAAAGGGCGGTAACGAATTTCAACCGGGAAAGTACGGCCTGAAACTTCAATGACAGGCGCGCCGTTAAAATGCTCAGAAAATCGTGTCGCATCAATAGTGGCCGAGGTCACAATGATTTTTAAATCTGGGCGTTTTGGTAATAATTGTTTGAGATAGCCAAGTAAAAAGTCGATATTCAAACTGCGTTCGTGTGCTTCATCGATAATAATCGTGTCATAGGCATTTAAAAACTTATCGCCCTGCGTTTCTGCCAGCAAAATACCGTCTGTCATCAACTTAATATAAGTCGATTCTGTCAACTTGTCGTTAAAACGTACTTTGTAGCCGACCACCTCGCCCAACGGGCTTTGCAATTCTTGCGCAATGCGTGAGGCCACTGAGCGTGCGGCAATACGGCGCGGTTGCGTATGGCCGATTAAACCTGACACGCCGCGGCCTAATTCCAAACAGATTTTCGGAATTTGCGTAGTTTTACCCGAGCCAGTTTCACCACAAATAATGACTACTTGGTTTTTAGCAATGGCGGTTGCAATCTCGTCTTTTTTACCGCTTACTGGTAATTCTGCTGGATATTCAGGCTTAGGCAAACTGGCTAAACGTGCGGCAAACTTCTGTTGCGAAGTGCGTATTTTTTGCGTAATTTCGTTAATTAAGCGCTGCGCTTTAGCTAAGGATTTTTCATCTTTTAGTTTTTGACTATCGCCTGCTTCTCTAAATTTACGGCGTAATATAAATCTATCAGCCAGCATGCAGCTTTGCAAGTCGGCTTCTAAGCTTGCATACGTCAAGGTGATTGCTTTAGGACTTACAGACTGTTTTATAGGCTGGCTTACAGGGTGATTTTCATTCATATTTTCGTATTTTAACATGTCAGCGCCTAGGCTTTGCGCGCTAATAAATCGTGCTTATCATTTATTCTGCAAAACTAGTCGGCAAAAACTTGCTGCCATAAGGCCTTTACCGCCAACATGTGCGTTTTTACCGTATCTAGCGGCACTCTTAAATGCGCCGCGCCTTGCAGTTTAAGCACGTGTTGCGTGTGCCGATAATCGCGATACGCCAGCACCACATTTTCGGCTAAATGTTGGTCGATTATTTTGAGTGATGCCAACAATTTCAATAAAGCAATATTGCCGATATTATTGGTCAGTTGCGGATGTTGTTTGGCGTAGGCTAGGACCAAATATTGCACTAAAAATTCCACATCAATAATGCCGCCCACGCTGTGTTTAATATCAAAAATATCTGCGGCAATATGTAGCGTAGCGCGCATTTTTTCACGCATACTTTGTACTTCTAATTTAAGCTTGGTTTTGTCACGCGCTTGCGCCATCACCTCAATACGAATCTTATCGAAGGCCGCGCCTATGCTGGCATCACCGGCCACAAAACGGGCGCGCGTAATCGCTTGATGTTCCCACACCCAAGCTTTATTGAGCTGATAATCTCTAAAGGCCACAACGCTACTCACCAATAAACCGCTATTACCATCTGGGCGCAATTGCAAATCGGTTTCGTACAGCAAACCGGCTGACGTTAAGCTGTTAAACCAGTTATTAATGCGCTGGGCAAAACGTGCATAGACCTCCCCGGCCTCTGGCGCGTCATCGTCATACAAGAAAATAATATCTAAATCTGAGGCATAACCCAGCTCTTTACCACCTAATTTGCCATAACCTATCACAGCAAATTTAGGCACCTCAAGATGTTTGCCGCGCACGTTTTTCCAAATAAATACTAGGCTGATACTTAAAATTAAATCTGCCAGCGCGCTTAAATAGTCTGAGAGTTTTTCTGGCGACAATTCGCCATTAATATCCTGCGCGGCAAACCTGAATATATTGGCATGCTTAAAATGGCGCATTAAATCCATTTGCCGTTCAATATCGCCATCAGCCTCGTTTAAGCGTTGCACTAATTCCGCGCCTAGCTGCTCAAAATCTGGCTCAGAATATAAAGTGCGCGCATCTAATAACTCGTCTAACAATATTGGATGCTGCACCAAATAATTGCTTAACCACGGGCTACTACTGCACAATTTAACTAATAAATGCATGGCATGCGCATGTTCAGCCAGTAAAGCTAAATAACTGGCGCGACGGCAAATACTCTCTAATAAATCGGTGACACGTATTAGGCTGGTGTCAGCATTTTGCATGCTTGCGGCCTGCGAAATAGCTAGCGGCATTAAGGCATCAAAACGTAAGCGGCTTACTTCAGGCAACTGCAAATAACGACTACTTTGATGCAAACTATTTAAGCGGCGCAAGGTTTCTGGTGCTTCGGCATAGCCTATTTTTTGCAAGGCGGCGATTGCCTCTGGTTCGGCTAAAGCGCCATTCCAGATGGATTTTTCAACATCTAAAGCCTCGTGACTGGTATTTGCATCGCTAAAAGTTGCGTCAAAATGTTGCTGTACTTGCTGGCGATAACTATTCAATTTTGCTAAGAATTCATTCCAACCATAGCCCTCAACTTGGTCAAAATTCATCGCTTTGGCAATACGCGCTTTGGCTTCGTCTGATTTTGGTAATTCTTGCGTTTGTGCATCTTCCACATACATTAATCGGTGTTCTAAATTTCTTAAAAAAACATAGGCTTCAGTCAGTTCACTGACGGTTTTTTCTGGCAGCAAACCTTTATTTTTGAGTAAATCTAACACGGCTAGCGTTGGTTTTATTTGCAGACTTACATCTTGGCCGCCACGGATTAGCTGAAATACTTGGGCAATAAATTCAATCTCACGAATACCGCCGCGACCAAGCTTAATATTGTCGTGCATGCCTTTGCTATTCACATCGCGCTGAATTTGTATTTTTAAATCGCGCATGCTTGCAAACGCCCCAAAATCTAAATATTTGCGGAATACAAACGGTTTTAACAGGCGTGAAACTTGGTTGCCACCTGTCACTTCATGGCCTTTAATCCAAGCGTAGCGCTCCCATTCGCGGCCGTTATTTTGGTAGTAATCTTCCAGCGCATCTAAGTTAGAAACCAGCGCGCCTTCGCTACCAAAGGGACGTAAACGCATATCCACCCTGAATACAAAGCCATCTTCGGTGATTTCATCTATGGTAGCGATGAGTTTTTTAGCTAAACGGGTGAAAAATTCCTGGTTGCTAATCGGCGCCTCACTTTGCGTCTCGCCTTCTTCTGCGTAGGCAAAAATCAAATCAATATCTGAAGAAACATTCAGTTCACCGCCACCTAATTTACCCATGCCAATCACAATAAAACTTTGCGGCTCGCCTGTGGCATTTGCTGGCTGGCCATAAGTCGCCGTTTGCCAAGTATTTAGGTAAGCAATTGAGCTGTTAATAACGCATTCAGCCAAGCTTGTGGTGGTGCGCATTACCTCGTGCAAGTCGGCTAATCCATTCAAATCTCGCACGATAATGCGCACTAAAACTTGCTGTCGAAGACGCCGAACAGCCGATTTTAGTGAAATTTCATCAACTATTTTTTGTTGTGATAAAAAATATTGCATATCACTCAATAAATATTCTTGATGCAGATTTGCTAGCAAATCATTGAGTAAACCAGCATCTTTTGTGAACAATCTCTTAGCAAAAGGACTGCAACTTACAGCATGACGCACATAAGCTTCATCGCTAGACGCGGCGCGGTTTTCAGATAACAAATTATCGAGTGATAGCATAGTTTTTTTAAGGTAATATGGCGATTAACATTTAATTACAATCTAAATTTTAACTTGAATTATTCAGGTCAAAATTTAACTTAATACAAGTCTAATTATAAAAGTATAAAAGCAATTTAAGGGGATTTTAAGCATGTCAATTCAGTCAGTTCTTCAAGAAAACCGTGTTTTTGAACCAAGTGCAGAATTTGTAAAGTCGGCGAACATTTCAGGCATGCCTGCCTACAATGCTTTGTGCAAAGAAGCGGCTGATGATTACGAAGGCTTTTGGGCGAAATTGGCGCGCGAGTTATTGGTTTGGAATAAGCCTTTTACTAAAACGCTTAACGAAGATAATGCACCATTTTACAAATGGTTTGAAGATGGCGAACTGAATGTTTCTGCCAATTGTTTAGATAAACATCTAAATACTATTCCAAATAAAGTGGCGATTATTTTTGAAGCGGATGATGGCACCGTGACAAACGTGACATTTAAAGAGCTTTATCATCGCGTTTGTCAGTTTGCCAACGGCCTGAAAAAACTGAATTTAGCCACTGGTGATCGCGTTATTATTTATTTGCCTATGGGCATTGACGCCGTAGTGGCCATGCAAGCTTGCGCGCGCCTTGGTTTAATTCATTCTGTGGTATTTGGTGGCTTTTCAGCCAAGAGCATACACGAACGTATTTTAGATGCCGGTGCTGTTGCGGTGATTACTGCGGATGGCCAGTATCGTGGCGGCAAAACTTTGCCGTTAAAAAATGCTGTAGATGAAGCCATTGCCTTAGGCGGCTGTGAATCAATTAAAAATGTGGTTGTGCTTAAAAAAACTGGTTTAGACATTGAATCTAAAACAAACGACATTTGGTGGCATGATTTAATCGCCGATGTTGCTGATACTTGCGCACCGGTAATGGTCAACGCAGAACATCCGTTATTCTTGCTTTATACCTCTGGCAGTACTGGCAAACCAAAAGGCGTGCAACATTCTTCTGCCGGTTACTTGTTACACGCAATGAACAGTATGCGCTGGACTTTCGACATTAAAGACAACGACATATTTTGGTGTACAGCCGATGTAGGCTGGATTACTGGCCATACTTATGTGGCTTATGGCCCGCTAGCCATGGGCGTAACGCAGATTATCTTTGAAGGTATCCCTACGCATCCAGACGCTGGCCGTTTTTGGCAAATGATACAAAATCATAAAGTGAGTATTTTTTACACGGCGCCAACCGCTATTCGTTCATTGATTAAAGCGGCTGATACTACGCCAGCGACACATCCTAAAAATTACGATTTAACCAGCTTACGCATTTTGGGTTCTGTGGGCGAACCGATTAACCCAGAAGCTTGGATGTGGTATTACGAAAATATTGGCGGTAATAAATGTCCAATTGTAGATACTTTTTGGCAAACTGAAACTGGCGGCCATGTCATTACGCCACTACCAGGCGCAACTGCCTTGGTGCCTGGCTCTTGCACCTTACCATTCCCGGGCATTGATATTGCCGTGGTGGATGAAACCGGCAAAGACGTGCCTTGGGGAACCGGCGGTTTATTGGTCATTAAAAAACCGTGGCCATCGATGATACGCACTATTTATAACGACCCTGAACGCTATAAATCAAGCTATTACCCAGTAGATTTAGGCGGTACCATTTATTTAGCGGGTGACGGCGCGATACGCGATGCCAAAACTGGTAACTTCACCATTATGGGTCGTATTGATGATGTATTAAACGTTTCTGGTCACCGTTTGGGCACCATGGAAATTGAATCGGCATTAGTTTCAAATCCATTAGTGGCTGAAGCCGCAGTAGTAGGTAAGCCGCATGATATTAAAGGTGAATCTGTAGTGGCTTATGTGGTGCTAAAAGGTCCGCGCCCTGAAGGTGATGAAGCGAAAAAAATCGTTGCGCAATTACGTGATTGGGTAGGTAAAGAGATAGGCCCGATTGCTAAACCGGATGAGATACGCTTTGGTGATAATTTACCAAAAACGCGCTCAGGCAAAATTATGCGTAGATTATTACGTAGTTTAGCTAAAGGTGAAGAAATTACTTCTGACATTTCTACTTTAGAAAATCCGGCTATTTTGGATCAACTAAAAGAAGTGGTTAAGTAAGGTTTAGTTAAAAAATAGTTGAATAGGTAAGGTTGAAATAAATCATGGAAGGCTTGCTAGTATTAGTGGCAATAGTGTTGGCAGCTTTCTTTTTGATGCGTGGCAAGTAAAAAAAGCTTGCTCCAAGACGATTCGTCTAAAAAATATTCCTGAATCAAACACTTAGTTTAAGCAATATCAACGAAATAAAAAGTCTCTCAGTAACATCAGCTGTGAAAAGTTTAAATTTATTCAGAATACTTTGGTGTATTATCTGAAAAAATTCCTAACCATAAAAACAAAATCATAGCCCCAATGAACCCTTACCTCGCATTAATTCAATTTACCAGTGCGCTTTCTACTGCACTAAAAGAACGTGATGCGTATACGCGATTGCATAGCGACCGTGTTATGAACATTGCTACAGAAATAGGTGAGCGTATTGGACTGCCGAAAAGTGAGCTTTTGTTATTAAAAACGGCAGCTGCGCTACACGATATTGGCAAACTTGGCATTCCAGATGAAGTGCTGCTTAAAGCCGGTAAACTTGATGAAGACGAGCTTACCGTCATGCAAAAACATAGTGAGCGTGGCGAAAGTATTGTTTTAACATTAGCGCAAGACGGCGCTGATGTAGTTGCTGCCGCCATCAGGCATCATCACGAAAATTTTGATGGTCATGGCTATCCGGATCGTTTGGCGGGTGAGAATATACCGATATTTGCGAGAATTATCACCATTGCAGATAACTACGATGCGATGGTCACAAGAAGAATTTACCAAGCGGCGAAAAGTCATAACGCGGTAATCGATGTGATGTCTAACGAACTTGGACATAAGCATGATCCAATGTTGTTTGCAGAGTTTATCAAGCTGATTGAAAAGTCTGAGCATAAAGTACCTTAAATATAAAGTACCTTGAATATAAAGTACCTTAATATACAGCACCTTAAACATAAAGCACCTTAAAATAAGCCAATAATGCTGTAACTAACCCGCTGTTAAAATGTCACAAACCAATGAATAAAATCAAAGTCTCATTTCCAAAAAATCCCGCTTTAATCATTGGCTTTACAAGCGCTCTTTTACTTACATCCACCTTATTTAACGCCGCATTTGCCAGTGATGCCTTGCAAAATCTCAGGCAAGATGATCAGCAATGGCTGCATCCGCGCAAAGATTACGCCAACACTGGCTACAGCGGCCTCAGCCAAATAAAACCCAGCAATATCAAACAACTAAAACTGGCTTGGACATTTTCTACCGGCGTGAATCGCGGCCACGAAGGTGCGCCGATTGTGCTGGGCAATATGATGTTTGTGCATACAGCTTTTCCGAATAATGTTTACGCGTTGGATTTAAATAATAATCAGAAAATAGTCTGGTCTTACTTTCCTAAACAAGACCCACAAACGCAGGCTTTATTGTGTTGCGATACGGTTAACCGTGGCTTAGGTTATGGCGATAGTAAGATTTTTTTACAGCAAAATGATGGCATATTAGTCGCCTTGGATGCAAAATCAGGCAAGCTCATTTGGCAAACTAAGGTCAACGATATTAAAACCGGTGCCAGCAATACCAATACGCCGCACGTGATTAAAGACAAAGTGATTACCGGCTGTAGCGGCGGCGAATATGGCGTGCGCTGCTTTATTGCTGCTTACAATATAAAAGATGGTTCACTGGCATGGAAGGCTTATAGCACCGGACCAGATAGCGAAACGCTGATAGGCAAAGGTTTTAATGAGGCGAATCCGCACTACTCCGCCCTTTCTACTTACCAAGATGTGAATGGTGGTAATAAAGAAGATGGCTCGTTTAAAGCGCTAACAAAAGACCAACTCAAATTTCCTGAAGCGGATTTAGGTGTTAGAACTTGGCTGAAACCACAAGCTATTCAAGAAGGTTGGCAACATGGTGGCGGGCCGGTTTGGGGCTATTTTTCTTTTGATCCTAATCTAAATCTGCTGTATTACGGCACCGGTAATCCTTCGGTATGGAATGCCGATGTGCGGCCCGGCGATAACAAATGGGCGATGACTATTTTTGCCCGTGATGTTGATACCGGTATGGCAAAATGGGGCTACCAAATGACGCCGCATGACGAGTGGGATTACGATGGCATCAATGAAATTATTTTATGGGATGCTCGCGGTAAAAAACTAGCCACCCATTTTGACCGCAATGGTTTTGGTTATACTTTTGACCGCACGAATGGCAGTTTATTAGTCGCTGAAAAAATGCACCCTTTTGTAAACTGGGCAACTAATATTGATTTAAGCACAGGCATTCCGCAAAAAGACCCCAAATATTCTGCGCATCAAGATAGCACCACAAAAAATATTTGCCCAGCGGCGCTAGGTGTTAAAGACCAACAACCGGCGGCTTATTCTCCCAAAACACAATTATTTTATGTACCGCTTAATCATTTATGCATGGATTACGATGTAGTTGAAGCCAAATACACCGCAGGCCAACCTTGGGTGGGCGCTGGGCTAACCATGCACCCCGGGCCAGATGGCGTAACGGGTGGTTTTATGGCTTGGAAAGGTTTAACCGGCAAGGCCGCTTGGTACAACAAAGAAAAATATTCCATTTGGAGTGGCGCAATGGCAACGGGCGCTAACTTGGTATTTTACGGTACTTTAGATCGCTGGTTTAAGGCAGTAGATGCCAACACAGGCAAAGCGCTATGGCAATTTCAGGTGGGTTCAGGCGTTATTGGCAATCCGTTTACTTATGTGCATAAAGGTAAACAATATGTGGGCGTGTTATCTGGCATTGGCGGTTGGGCGGGCATTGCCATTAACTTAAATTTAACTGAAGATTCAGATGGCGCGGGTGCTGCGGGGGCTTATAGAGAATTAACTAAATGGAATGCAGCGCCCGGCGGTGGTGCACTGAATGTGTTTAAGCTTTGAAATACTGACGTATTCAACCGTTCGCTTTCGCCTTAAAATATAGTCATAAGTTGTCAAAACCATTGATGGGTAGATGACATTTTATTCACAATTGATCGATTATCGCGAATAAATTCACTCCTACAAAAGAAATTATAGCGGCCCAGTCAAATAATCTGACATTACAGCCAATTTCTCATCATCGTCATGCCGACGAAAGTCGGTATCCAGTGTCGTAAGTCTCTAGATTACGTGTCAAGCACGGAATGACGGGTTATTTAGTGGAATAGCTAATGGTAACCAGCGCTTCCGTAAGCACTATTCCCACTCAAAAGAATGTGTGCGGTAAATGTTTTTTTTATTTTGCCCTTGGGCAGACTGTAAAATCGCTATCACTTCACTGTCGTCTACCTGCGGAAAACTATCATAAAACTGCCCTACCGCTTGAAAATCTGCCGGCGTTTCTAAGCAAATTACTTCATCGGCAAGTTTTGCCACTTTTTTCAATGTGTCTGGTGGTGATACCGGCACCGCGCAAATCAACTTAGTGGGTGCTTTTTTACGTAAACTTTGCAATGCAGTAATCATGGTAGCGCCAGTGGCAAGGCCGTCATCAATGACGATAACGATACGTCCTTTAGGATCTATCGGCGGGCGAATGGGCGTATAGAGTTCACGACGTTTTTGAATAGTCGCCATTTGTACCTGTTTTTCGTAATCTATGTATTTAGCATCTGCACCAGCTGATGCTGCGTAATCCGCAATATAAGTCCAGCCACTTTCATCGACGGCGCCTATGGCGAATTCTGGGTAAAGCGGTGCGCGTAGCTTACGCACCAACACAACATCGTAACTACCGCCTAAGTGAGAACTAATGATTTTAGCCATAGGCACTGCGCCACGCGGAATAGCCAAAATCAGTGGATTCTTACCACGATACGCAATGAGCTTTTCAGCTAATAAGTTTGCAGCCTCATCACGGTTTAAAAACATGGCATTGGCTCGCTAATTGATGGTCGGTTTAAATAGGTCAATTTTGAATTCAGTTTCATACGGCGGCACATTGCATTCAACGATGTCTGGCGGCGCAACATCTAAGCGAATACCGGTAATATCAACACGTACCGGTAATTTATTGGCACCGCGGTCTACCAGCACAGCCGTTCTAATTTCAGCGGCCTGTTTTTTGGCTAAATAATCCACCGCACGTAACATTGAATGGCCGCGGTACATCACATCATCGACCACTAAAACAGTAGTATTGCTTAAATCTAGTCCAACGTACTTGTGGCTTTCGGTCAATTTAGTTTCTGGGTGCAGCAAGGTTAAATCATCGGCATAACGTTTAATTTGCAAATTCATTAAGCCCATTTTTGCTAACTTAAAATCACGCACCAATCTAGTGTGTAACATTTCAGCTAATGGCGCACCTCTGCGTAAAATCCCAACGATCATAATATGTTCTTTGCCGCTTAAAAAACCGGCGGCTTGCCAGGCCATGTGATCAAGCACAGCCTCTAGTTGATGCGCTTGATAAAGGCAGGTTCTATCGCCGAACGGGGTGAGTTCCAAGATTAAAGCTCCTGCAAATAGTCGGGGTTATTTAAGGCTAGCTGATTATCCTCATTACGATTAATAATCTGGCTCCTCTAAAATCGGCCACCAAAACACTATTTTCTTATGTGCAGTCTTTTTATGACTGCCGTTGTTCTTAGTAGTGTCACCCAGCATCAACCACTGCTGCTTAACAACACCATTGTGCTCGGCAATCACTTGGTAATGTCCCGCAGGCAAGTTCGCCAATAAATAGGGCCCTTCAGTATTAATATCTAGCACTAAATTATGATGATGATCTTGAATTTGCACTTTAACTGAAGCCAAAAACTCTTCACGTTGTTTAAGCTTTTGTACGAATACCACTTCTAGTGCGTAACTTTTAGCAATGGCGCGAATCGCTTCAGCTTCAGAATCACCCACACCACCGCTTAAATAAGTTACATTTCCAACTGTGATTGGCGTGGGGGCTTCTGGCGCTGATAGCACAAGCGTAGCCTCTAAAGTTTCCGCAGATGCATTTAATGGCGATCCCAATCCAAGTAATGCTATTGAAAATACCAGCAAAAAGTTACTTATTTTCATAGGGGGACCGCCTTTCGCTATTATCGATATTAAATATCAAAGCAGTCGTTTACTGAACAGCAATGCTACGACGCTTAGAAGCTTCTAGTTTAGGCAAAGTAATCTCTAAAATTCCATCTTTCAGATTTGCAACGGTCTTAGCGGAATCCACCTCACCCGGCAAAGTGAATGAGCGCGCAAATGAAGCGCTAGAGATTTCATGGCGGTGATAATCACCCTTTTTATCTTTTTTCTCGTGTTTAGAATGGCCCTTTATCGTGAGCAAGTTATCGGTAATAGAAATATCAATATCTTTTTTATCTATGCCAGGAATCTCAGCCCGCACCAACACATCAGCCTCTCTATCAATCACATCTAAACTTGGTAGGCGCTGACCTTCAAAGTCAAACATATCATCGAACGATGCAAGATTGTTACGGCGCAATAAGGACGGAAAACCACCACCAAAAAATCTTTCTAACGCGCGTTCCATATCGGCCATTGGGTGTATCAAGTTTCTTGAAGCGACAGCCTTTTTATCACTAGTCACAGGAATATTGCCTTTAGTTTCTGTATCCATTACTTTCTCCTTAAACAAAAAATAGATTTTATTTACTTAAGTTTTATTAAGTGATCCGACTAAACCTTTTCTTAATTAAGAAAAACCGGTCGTAAAATAATGCGTAGAAAATGACGACCTAGATTTTCAATTTCATTAAAAAATACGGTACTGGTGAAATGTACGCCGCTCATGTCTACCGTTTCAAAGGTATAACCAAGGCGTGATAAAAATCGTAAATTAGGGTTAATGCTTTCACCACGCATTAATGCTATGTCGGCTAACTGAGGCAAAATAGTGGAAATATGTTGCCAAGTAAGCTTACTGGGCGTGCAATCTAACAAATCAGCGGCAGCACGGTTACACTCAAAAATAACACCGTTGTCACAGGTCATCAAAACTGCGGTTTTCTCTTCACCGCTAGCGCTGATAAGTTCATTCACATCGTGTCCCGCATCGGTATCATTCTGACTCAGTCCACCAACGACATTTGCTAAATATTCAATGTTAGCAACTCTCATTGGAACACCTCCCTTTCGAGTACTTCGGCCTCAGCGGCCAACCAGTCTTCCATCTCGTGGCCGGGCTCAAAACCACGCGCCTCAGCTTTGTAATAAGCACGCTCAGCAGTTTGGTAAAACTGGCAATTTGCCGACTCTCCTGAAAATTCATTAATCGATTCTTCAGTTAATTCACTAAGTGAATCATTACTAGATTCAATACCCATCACTGGAATAGCATTTTTTTTACTCGCTTTTGATGCAGTTAAAAGTTCCATTTTGCTTCCTTCATTAACTCGGTAAAAAAAATCGGCGGTACTAATCTGGGGGAGTGATTAAACAACGCGACGTTGTCTGGGGAATACCGCCGACAGGAACAATTTACTGCACTAGTTAAGCTTAGTAAATCAGGGTAAACACGTAAGGGTTTACCCTTACAAACAGGCTAATTATTCAAAATAAATAAGCCTGTTCTAATGGTTCTAGCTACTACAAATGGTTCTAGCTGCAAATAACATTTCTATCTATCACCAATATCTTCAATCGCATCCACGACCATACCAGTGCCTATGGCAATCAATAAAATATCTGCCGCAACTCTAACGTAACGATGTCTGGCTGGAGGTGGCCCTAATTGCACTAAAACGCTAGGCGGTAAATCGTAATAAACTACTTCGCGCGGAAGTGGATAACCCATGCGCCAACGGCGCTCTTGGCCTGGCGGTACACAACCATTATGGCGTTTAGCTAGCCCAGGTGGGCAATGGCCAGTATGAAAGCGTGGTTGGTAATAATCATGTACATAAGTACGATGCTGCTCACCAAAATACGCATTAACACTTACATTGCCTTCACGATACCTTGAATCTCGACCATCTCTGTCATTGCGGCGCTCGCTTTCCCCTTGCTGATAATTGCCCGCATCACGGCGATTATCAGCGCGTTGCGCTCGATCTGAAGACTGATTGTTATGTTTGGATTGATTTTTCTGAGACTGCTTACTGTCTTTAGCATCGCCACCGCCAGCCCATGCTGGTTTTTCTGCATAAACAGGATTAGATAGCAGTAATCCGACGAACAACAGTCGGATGACGTACAACGGTTTGGTGACGAGAGGCAGCAAAACACTGCGATAGATTAACGTGAAGCGCTGCATACTTTAACTCCCGTTTATAAATAAATTTAGACTTTTAATGTTTTTTTAGTAACAAATAAGTTAAAAGCCTGACTGTTGTTAACAGACAATTTGAACAAACAAGCACAAAAATCGATATAAGTACGAATAAGACCTGCCGAATAAAACACCCTGAAAATTAAATGTACTCCAATTTTCAGGGTGTTAAATAAAGCAACGCCGTTACATTAATTACTGTTGCGCTGGCACCGAAGGCTGTGCCACTGCTGGTGGGCGAGCATTCTCAATTTTTTTATTGAGTAATAGCGTCTCAGCCTGAGTCATGTACATTAAATCACTACTTCTGTTTAGCCCAATCAGGGCTATCACCAATGCCAGTAGCGCAATAACAAACGTCACTGCAGTCCATAATCCCAAACGTTCTGGTTCAATAATATGATTAATATCAGCCATCTCAAACTCCCTTTAATAAAAAATAAACTACTTACTTACGGTCTTACAAAAAATTTCACCTAGTCATACTCGGCTAATTTAGTAATAAGCTAATTAAGCGCCACTAGATGCGACGCAGTTTTAGCGTCAAAATAGGCCGTGCGTGTTGCGACGTCTTTGCCTAATAACAACCTGATACCAATATCCGCACGCATATTATTCTGCTCAACCAATTCTGCCATTTCAGGCAAGCTCGCTTGTAAAGTCTGTGCCTCGGTTTGATAGCCATTTCGGTACTGAATTTGCGTCATATGCACTTGAAAAGGCTTTTGGTTAGTTAAGCGTGCAGCTCTGTAGCCTTGTGAGTGTAAAAACTGTCCAACTTTGCTCGCCATACCAGCAATGCCATTTCCATTAGCCACTTCTAGCTTTAACTTAGCTAGGCTGGCATTTTCATGATGCGTCGCTAGCGCTAAAGTTGGCTCAAGAGCAATGGAAATCGGCTTTTGCCCTTGCATCTGTAGTTCAGAAACATGCGGCTTAAGTTGTACCAACTTGGTATTGCTTTCAACGATAGGCACTGAAAAAACCGCCGGTTTGATTACACCTCTATTTTTTGGCAAGGTCAGCGACTGAATTTCAACGGGGGAATCTAATCTGGAAACCTCCGTGGAAACTACAGCTGAAATAACTGGCGCTTCTAGCGTTACTGACGATGGTTGCGCAACAGCCAAAGCGCTAGGTATTGAAGTTCCACTAGCCGTAGTGTTTTCATATGAAGTGATGGCTACACTTGCAGGTAACGTTGTGGTTGAAGTTATCGCTGATCTTTCTTTTGCTGTCGCTTGAGAAAAAGCCTGTAATGATTCAACATTACGACCCGCTTTAGCATACGCCAGCCCAAGATTATTCAGCGCATGCTGATTGTTGGGATCTAGGCTAGTTGCCTGCACTAGCGCTGTGACTGAATCTGTATATTGCCCTTGCAAATAATAGGCATACCCCATATTGCTGTATAAATGCGCGGCTTTAGGCGCTTGTTGAATAGCCAATTTAAAAGCGGCTATCGCCTCATTATATTTGCCTTGTCTAGAAAAAATCACCCCTAAACCATTACGCGCTTCTACAAAGTTGTTATCAATCGCAAGCGCTTTTTGATAAGCTTCAATCGCTTGTTCATAGCGATTCTGCCCCTGATAATAACGCCCTATTTGATAAAACGACTCAGGTTTTTGCTTAGTATTAATAGCGGTCATTGGTTTAATTGTAAATGGAGCTACGCTTACCGCTTGATTCGATGCGCATGCGCTCAACATTGAAATACAACAAACCGCCGGTAAAATCTTATGCCTGGTTTTCATGATTCACCTCTACTGAACTTAGATAAAATCGTTAAATACATCGTTAAATACATTGTTAAATACATCGTTAAATACATCGTTAAAATAATGACCAAAACGCACTACTGACCGCCCAAAGTTGGCAGCAAAATACGATGGATGCTGATAAATGCTGGCCCTAACAACACCAATAACATCGACGGGAAGATAAAAAATATCAGCGGAAACAGTAGCTTAAGTGCAATTTTAGCCGCTGCCTCTTCAGCTCTAAGGCGGCGCTTAGTTCTTAAATTATCGGCATGCACACGTAAAGATTCCGCAACGCTAGTACCAAACCTATCCGACTGCACTAGCATGGCCACCAAGGTATCAATATCTTCAACACCGGTTCTTAATGCTAGGTTGCGCAAGGCTCTTTCACGCGAACTGCCCGCACGTAATTCAAGATTAATCAGGTGTAACTCCTCGCCTAAAATAGGGCTACGCATGTGCATTTCCTCGCCTACTCTGGCTAAGGCGGCATCTAAGCCTAAACCAGCTTCCACACACACGATGATTAAATCCATTGCATCTGGAAAACTTTCAAAAATCTCGCGTTTACGATAAGCGATACGACGCGCTAAAAAAACGTTAGGTAAAAAATAACCCAGCGTGGCCAAACCCACCATTAGAAATAAAAATGTATTAGGTTTAATGGGTGCCGCACTGATGGTGGTATATATGAAAAATAAGCCTGGAAGCGCCAAAGTGAGGATGGTTTTAGCCAAAAAATACAGCGCTGGTGCACTAGCACCGCGATAACCGGCCGTCATAAATCGAATCCGTAACTGTGAATCTTCCCAGCCTTCTTTCGGTAAAGAAAGTTTAGCGATTGGGCCAGTGAGCGCTACTATTTTTCGTACCCAAGCAGACTCTTCGGATTTCTCATTGCTACCTTTTAGCGCGCCAATATCACCACCAACCGCTTTTAGCCTTGCTTGTAAAGGGCTGGTGCTAAACTGCATTAATATGATTAATGCGACTACCGACACCGTGATAAAAATCAAAACCAAGTAAATAATTTGTATCGTGTTCATCATATTCTCGCTTGTTTAATTTGATTTAGATTCAATTGGTTTTATAGTTAGTTGGGTTTAAATTCAATTTTATTTAAACCCTAATTTTGGTAATACGCCACATAGAAAAAATCCCTACCACCATCAAGCACAACGCAAAACCGACCATTTTTAATCCAATGGGGTCTGTCCAAAGCGCACTCAAAAACTTAGGATTAACTATTTGCAGCACAAAACCCAGAGCAAAAGGTAATAGCGTTAATACCCAACCAGATAAACGTCCTTCTGCGGATAACACGCGTACTGTTCCCAGTAGCTTGAGTCGAGCCCGAATTAGACTACTGATATTGCCTAGCAACTCAGCCAAATTGCCGCCGGTTTCACGTTGAATAAGTACCGCTATCACGAAATAACTTAAATCGGTGCTGGGCACACGCACAGACAAATTCTTTAAGGCATCTTGTGTTGAAATACCGTAATTAATCTCATCAAAAACAATTCTAAATTCAGCGGCAATAGGCTCAGGCATTTCACTGCCTACCATCTGCAAGGCGCTAGGAAAAGCATGCCCAGCCATCATCGCGCGTCCCATAAAATCTAAGGCGTCTGGCAGTTGTTCCTCTATAGTAAGCATGCGTTTATGTTTAGCTGATTGCATATAAAGCAACGGCAAAAAACCAGCAACAACACCACCAATAATCACGGCAAGCACTGGTAAATTAATCAGCCAAGCTAGCCCTAAGCCGACAATAACGGCCAATAATGTTAAGCCGATAAAGCTGGCTACACTTAAACTAAGGCCGGCCTGCACAATCATCTTGTCTAACTGATGAATTCTAGGGATACGCAGTAGTAATTGTTCCATGCCTGGCGTTTGAGAAAGTAAGCGTTGTTTGGCCAATGAAGAACTTTTTAAATTACCACCCGCCGACATGGCCTGTAAACGTCGCTCAATACGCTTGGCTTCTGGGCCTTTGTAGGCATTCCAAGCAAGATATAAGCCTTCAAAAAACAGCACCACGGCCAAAAACCCTAAAACAACAAATAAATAATAGAGATAATTCACGATAGTCTCCTATTCATAGATTCGGGTAGGATCAAACAAATCATCAGACACCGTAATGCCGTGAACGCGTAAACGATCGATAAATCTAGGGCGAATTCCAGTGGCTCTAAAATGGCCTAATACCGTACCATCTGGGGCTATGCCCGTTTGTTCGTAGGTGAAAATATCCTGCATGGTAATAATGTCGCCTTCCATGCCGGTAATTTCTTGAATGCTGGTGATCTTACGCTGACCATCACTTAATCGAGAAACATGAATAATGGCTGTGAGCGCAGAGCTAATCTGCTCGCGCATGGCTTTTGGTGGCAGATTAAAACCGGCCATGCCTATCATATTTTCTAAACGAGTAAGCGCATCGCGTGGCGTGTTGGCGTGCACAGTCACCATAGAACCTTCGTGACCAGTATTCATGGCTTGCAACATATCGACCACTTCTGCACCGCGCACCTCACCGACAATAATGCGATCTGGGCGCATACGTAGGCTGTTTCTTACCAACATGCGTGGCGTCACTTCACCCTTACCTTCAATATTGGGTGGCCTAATTTCTAAACGCACCACATGCGGTTGTTGCAATTGCAACTCTGCCGCATCTTCAATGGTAATAATGCGTTCGCTCGCTGGAATATTGCCAGAAAGCACATTTAGCAATGTGGTTTTACCAGTACCTGTACCGCCAGAAATCAGAAGATTAACCTTAGCTTTTACTAGCCCTTGAAGTATTTCTGCCATTTCTGGCGTTAAGCTTTTAAGCTGTAAAAAATCTTTCATTTGCAAAGGCACCAAGGCAAAACGTCGTATAGATAGAATCGCACCATCGACTGCCAACGGTGGAATAATGGCGTTTACCCGCGAACCATCTGGCAAGCGTGCATCCACCATAGGGCTAGATTCATCGACACGACGACCGACACCAGAAACAATTTTATCGATAATTTTAAGCAAGTGCGCTTCATTCTCAAATCGCACCTCGCTAAGCTCCAACTTACCTTTTCGCTCCACATACACTTGCTTGTAAGTATTCACCAAAATATCTGAAATGGTTGAATCTGCCATCAAGGTTTCTAGCGGGCCTAAGCCTAGCACCTCATGCTGAATATCGCGTACCAGATTAATACGCTCAGAATCATTAATCGCCATCGTTTCTTCAGCAAGCAAACGCTCCACTAGCGTTTTTAACTCGTCACGCAACATCTCAGGCGCCATATTTTCCATCATGGCTAAGTCAACACGGTCTAATAATTTACGATGAATCCGTGAGCGTAATTCCTGATAAACGCTATTGCCCATAACACCGTTTTGTATCGCAACCACGGGTAGTGTAGCCGCATCATTTTTGTTATCTTCTAATCTATCACGTAGCGACATAATGTATATTCCTTCCTCAATTCACTATTTATTCTTGATACCAATCGGTACCCTAGCGCGCTTATTAATCACTTCAGCAATACTCAAAACAGCTTCACAAAATTAAGCTAAAATTTGTGCCTATCCAATAAATTTAGCCCTAAAATTAAACCGTAAAATCTAACCGTAAAATCAACCGAGAAAATTAGCCAACCAGCTTTTCTTCACCCCATGCGCACTTTCAGACAATGTTTGCGCCATTTCTTGCAAAGCTTTTGTAACAGAATCGTGTTTGGCAATTTTCAACATTGGCACCCCCTGATTCACCGAGGCAGAAACAGCCTCATAGCTATTAGGAATACTTTTAAATACTTTCTTATTCAGCGTGGCTTCAACATCTTCGATACTGATATCACCGCCTTTTTCATGACGATTGATGATCAGATAGACTTTATCTCGGTCGTAACCAAGCGAATGTAAAGCCGCAATCAGCCGTTTTGAATCGCGAATAAAAGGTAAGTTTTCTTGCAATACCAAAAAAATCATATCGGCATGATCTAAGGCTTTTACGCTAGTCGCGTTGAGCGTTCTGCCTATATCTAAAATCACGTAATCATATTGATTTTTTGTGAGCTTCAATAAGGCATCAATGTGTGCAGGCTTCACCTCAACAGCACGCTCGGCATCTTCAGGCGCAGCCAATAAACCAAAATTAGGTAACACCGCCACCATAGAAGAAGCCAATAAACTAGCGTCTAAACGAGAAATATTAGAGGACACATCTGCCAGCGTATTAGATGGAATTTGATCAGAAACAAATAACGCAGCATCGCCAAACTGTAAGTTCAAATCTAGCAAAGCAACTTTTTCATTATGTATGGCAGCTAGAATATAAGCTAAATTACAAGCCAAAAAAGTAGCACCACTACCGCCCTTACTTGCAATAAAAGCAATCACCTTGCCTACTTTCTTGCTAGTACTTGCTTGCTTTAATTTATTCTCAACACGCGTTACCGCCAACTGTAAATCTGCTGGCACTAACGGTAAATGCAAAACATCACTCACACCACTGCGAATAGCGCCCATTAGAAACTCTGACGATGCATTTTCACTCAAAACAATCAATGCCGTAGCTGGATAATGTAGGCTGACCTGCTCCAGCGATTTAAGGTTATTTAATCCGTGATCACTATCTTCCAAGATGATGATTTCAGGCTGTTCTTGATCGGCAATTTGGGCTAACTTCTGTATGCCATTATCAAAAAGTATGATTTCTCGATCAGAATCAATAGTTTGAAGATGCTGACGGATTTGCTCTTTTAGCGTTTTGTTGGGTGAGATCACTATTATTTTCATTTTTAAGTCACCTTTTATTTAGCCGCTATAGCCCATACTTTCGGCTGGCATGGTTACTGTTGAAGCTGGAATAGGAACTTCGAGGCTAGAAAAAAGACCCACCATAGGTTTATAGCAAGCACGGCTAGCATCATTAGTGCAGTGCGAATTAGCAGTACCGATGATAGACACACGAACCAATGCAATGCAGCCAGCAGGACCATTTAGGCAGGCTGAAATGTTTTCGGTAGCATTATTTGGCATAGGATTGGGCGTGCCGCCAATTTCCGTTAAATAATCAATATTGATGTTGGCTGGTTTAATCTCAGCTCCAGCTGGCAGGTTAGCACTGCCAAATAACGCCAAAATCTTAGCTGGGCTACTGTCTGAATTATCTTTCCAACGCACCACTGATTCTCGCGCTGCGCGACGCGTGATTTCCTGCGCGGTGTTATATAAATAAAATAATCGGCCAAACTCTATAATGCCGAACAGTAGCGTGAATAACAGCATGGCTATAATGGCAAACTCAACGGCTGCTGCACCATGTTGCTGGCGAACTATTTTGGGGGAATTTTTAATAATATTAAACATATCAGCCATACTCAATGCATATACCGCATAGTCGTTCGAGGAGATAGCTTTGCCGTCCAAGTCGTTGTGCCTGTTGGCAAAAACACTGGTATCCAACCACCAATGGTGACTGGATATTTATTGATGCTCACCGAAACATATAGCGGCTTCAAGTTATTGACACAGTTACTGCCATCGCAACTGACAACAACATCGCTCAAGCTGAAGCCAGAAACGTTGGCCGCTACCGCAGCACAGTACACAATACGATCAGCCGTCAAACTATCCGTACTGCAATTTCCTGTTGTGGTGGCATAAGCTGAACTTCCGATGCTAGCAACAGTGACATTGCTCAAATAGCGAGCACCGTCGCGTGTGGCCTTGGTCAGCGCATCGTAATACCATAGCGTACGACCAAATTCAATAATGCCTGTAACAATCATCAACAAGGGGATAAGCACTAAGGCAAATTCTATCGCCGCAGCACCTTGTGCCTTGCGCTTGTGGTAGGTGTAACGTTTTGAGTGATTCTTCGCTAGCATCACCATCTCCTATTGGTACAACCGAATATCACTCGGGGGTAGCGGTGTTGGCAACAAGCCTGCATATTCAAGATAGATATCTTTTTTTCCGTTCTCTGAAGCCTGTGTTTGCAATAAAAATTTGCCTACACCTAACACCTCAACCGGCCGACAATTGCCACCAGCTGCGTGGCAATTAACAATCACAATATTCATCATCCTCCGCTTATCTTTCCCTGTATTAACAGTAGGTCCTAGAAGAAAATTGCTATCAGTTCCAGAATATGGTGAAGGTTCAGGGTAAGCTGACTTAGCTGTCTGTGATTTATACAAAGTTGGCCAGTCACCTACGCCTTTACCTACAGGACGACTTGCTGACCAAAGTACACCATAATCCGTGGCCTTTGTTTGAAAGGAGGTGTCGGTAACTGGATTAAGCTCGAAAGGCTTAGAGCGCCACGCCACAACGTCATTAGGACCCGGTCCAACAACAGATCCGTTATCTGATTGAACACACTCATGTATATTTCCATTTTTGCTGACACACTTATTTGTGCAGGTAGATGGTACAAGTGGATCTGATGAATAGATGCAACCATAGTAACCAAAACTAATACTTTGCTGGGTAGGTGCAGTATCCATCCAGTCCTTGGGCTGGCCACCTGATCCATTGTAAACATAGGGTTTGATATTCTTATCAGGCGGCGCCGTAATAGGATCGCACTTACTATCTTGTGTATAAATGTTAAACCGTGAATTAAGCGCACGTACTTGAGCCGTTGAAATGCCTGGATTGGTATATACAAACTGTCCAACCTTTGGCATAAAATTTACTTTTCCTGTACACATATAGGGCAGGGAAGCTTGTTCACTGTTAGTGCCACTTGGACAGGCGTTATTCTCAGCAGTATCAGTCACAGTCACAGGATTTATCCAATATTGCGTACCTGGAGCTAACGGATTGACATCAGCCATTAGATAAGTCACACCACGCTTAAATCCAATATCTTCATCAGCCATCGTAAGGTCAGTTGGATCTTTGGTTAATGCGCAAATCCCCAGTGGGGCGACTTCATATACGTACTTACCCGCCACCGCCATACCAAAGGTTTTCATACCGGACGCAACGCCTGGCAAGACCTGTATAAACCAAGTATTAAGGCTTTGCAGACTTGTTCCATCTATCCCGGTATCCACCTTAACAAAGGTCTTATCACTCGGACTAGCCATAGCAGTGGCAACATCCACCCATGGCCCAATATGCGAACTACTGAAGCTGATATTACTAGCATTAATAGTGACTTGCTTTGAATTAAAGTCATAATTATTCTTAGCCGCAGCGGCAATAGCCATCTCCTGAGCACTATCTGCCGCGCAACATATTCTAGCGGCTGTCCCATTTAACCTTTCTGCCCCACTCAACGCCGCCGCATCTGCCGCATTTTGCAACTCTGTTTTAGCGATATAAAGGTGTCCTAAATCCAGTACTAGGCCAAGCATACCAACCAAAATAGTCAGGCAAAGCGCAACAATAATCGCCACCGCACCGTGCTGGCGTGGCTTTGTTTGCATGTTAAGTTGGCTATACTTGACCATTTTCATCTCCTTCATTTCCTTCATCGCTATGTAAACTTTTGCGTAATTGCAAAAGGCTTACATCGCACCACCAGAGCCAACACCAATCGTAAATACATTGGTACTTGCTGGCGGTTGCACAAAAGATTTGTGATAACGATCCACAGCGCCCTTAGCAGCTTGACCATCTACGCCAGTTACTGGATCTGTATTAAGCGAGGCATCTGGGTTAATAATTTGCGCGGCTTTGGCTGCGTTTACCGCTTCTCCAAAATGATCGTCTAGCGCTGATTTCTGTGGGGTAGCGCAGCCAGCTAAAGCTACCGACGCAAGTAAAGCGGCCAAAATAAAATGAAATTTAACTGTTGTTGTAAGCATGATGAATATCTCCTTATTTCATTTCAAAGCCGTCTTGGGCATTTTTTGGTTCAGGAACAGCCTTGTCAGATTGCGGTTCTGGTTTGGCTTCTGGCGGCATATCCGTTGCAGCAGAATCAACTGGCTTGGCTTCCAACTTACCATTCAAAAAGAACTCAGCTTTGCTAGGCTCTTTAAAATTATCGGTAGGCAAAGCATAATTAGCTGGCAACGGTTTGACCAAACGTGGCGTTACCACAAATAGCAATTCAGTTTTTTCGTTTTGGAAAGAGCTACTACGGAACAAGGCGCCCAAAATTGGAATTTCACCCAAAATTGGAAAGCGTTTAATTTGTTCAGTGATATTGTTTTTTAACAAGCCAGCAATAGCAAAACTTTGTCCGTCATGCAATTGCACCGTAGTAGCCACACGCCTAGTGATAAGCGTAGGGTAAGTTGAAATAGTGGTATTCGCTGTCTCTGAGGCTTTTGCTAACTCAGTGACTTCTGGCATCACTTTCAGGTTGATTAGCCCATCTTCTAACACGGTTGGTGTAAATTTAAGCCCTACACCAAAGTCTTTCTCTTCTAAAGTAATTGCGTTATTGGTACCACCTTGTGGCACTGGAATATAAAACTTACCCCCTGCCAAAAAGCTACCTTCTTGCCCGCTAATGGCCATAATATTGGGCTCAGCCAGTATTTTTAATATGGAATCGGTATGGTCTGCATCAATCGTAACGCTAGTATTGCCATTATTGAAAGTTAACTTACCTTTAGCGCCAAGACTAAAGGCACTTAAGATGCCATAGACAGCATCACCATTGGCACGCGAAGAACTGAAGTTAGCACCTAATTGATCTAGCAAGTTTTTAGAAACCTCTGCCATTTTTACTTCTAGCATTACCTGTTGAGGTGCAGAAACTTGCAGCATATTAATAACTTTTTTATCTTTACCTCCATAAGCTTCAGCTAAAGCTAAGGCTTTATCCACCTTAACTACATCTGCTACTGTGCCACTTAACACTAAAGAACCTGCTGCCGTACCAACTTTAATGCCCTTTTCACTAGGCATCACTTGTACAAATTTTGCTTGCAAGGCAGCAGCGTCCATTGCCGTGGTAATGCCCACAACACTTACATCCATCACAGCGGTTTGTCCTGATTTATCTAAAATCACAAGCACTGTGGTACCTACCGTTTTAGCATGTAGCAACAATTCTCTAGGGCTGGTGACATCCACTTGTACAATTTTTTCATCATCCACTTTTACTCTTTGCAAGCTTGAGCCTGCCGGTAATCTAATTAAATGCGATTGACCCAGAGAAAGCTCCAAACTGGGCACAATTTCGGTTGAGGCAGGAATCGGCCGGATTACTTTTTTAGATGTTGCAGTTGCCGCGGCTTTTTGCGCCTTAGTTTTAGACACTGCTGCATTGAGTGGCACTGCCGTGAAGAGCGCAACAGTTAGCATTGCAGCCAGCAATTTACTGCCACAGAATTTGCTACTACAAAACTCACTACTCTCTTGTAATAACTGGCCAATTTCGATTTTGTGCTTATTCATCTCATTTCTCCCTGGCAATATGCCATTTCGCTTTCAAATTTCGATCCGTGCTATTTTTTAAAGGCTTTGTTTTTAAAGGCTACGTTTTTAAAACAATATGTTTAAAACAATATTTTTAAAACCAACTTACTAAACCACATCACTTTTATTCAGCAATCGGCCTAAATTCTTCTATCGTTTTGGTCGCGCCACGTACCACTTCAACTTGTTCATATACTTCTTTTTCAACCGGTTGTTTTTTAGCAACCTTGCGGACTGCTTTTTTCACTATTTTGGTAGGCTCTGGTTTTATCTCAGCTTTAGTATCTGTCGCAAGCACCACCGGTGCTTCTACACGGTTAAGCAGATTCTTTTTTGTTGAGCCATTAGTCGTGACTAAGCTGGTATCAATCTGATTACGTAACACCAGTGATAAGCTGCCAACACTACGCGCTAAATCTAGTTTTTCTGCCTGTTCTGGCGTTACTTCTAACGTTACCGCATTCACGACTCTAGGCTTGGTATCATCGCGATTCTGCTCTTGCGCCACCGCCAACACCAACATGTGTTCAAGCACAATTTTTGAGATACTTTTATTCACGTTCTCGGTTTTTACATTCTCGTCTTCAGTGTTAACGACGATGTCTACATAGTTACCAGGTAAGGCGAAGCCAGCCACACCGACCACATCATTCACACGCACTGTCATGGCGCGGTTGCCTTTAGCAATGACTGCAGACAATCCACCGGTTGCACCTATAGGTGCCAACTTAGATTCCAAAACAGGTTCACCGCGTAGCACACTAGTTTTAAGCACGCGTGTATCCAAGGCTTTTAAATTGTCTACCGCACCGGCTGGCAAACTACCTTTAGGCCAATCGGCGATTTTTAACATTTGCGGTGTTAGCGGTGTGCCTAAATCAATATCTTGTGCGGCAACCACCACCTTGTCAGAAACTACCGTGGCCTGTTGAGAGATCCACTTAGACGCTAAAACAACCGCCCCCACGCCTATCCCAATAGAGAGAACAATCATTAAAATAGCTCTTGGATTTTTCATTTGTGTGCCCCTTTTATCTCTAAACTCGTCATTAACAATTGTTAATCTTGTTTGTATTAATTCTCTGTAAATCAATCATGCGTAAAATAGTTATTCCATGCCCAATCCAGCAACTCTTTAGACATCGCCGCTGGCTTTCCTTCGTACACGGCAATGTCCCTTAACTGTTCCAAAATATCGCGCGGTATACACGCCGATAAAGGCTTGCCACTTTTGTAATGATGCTCATGCAATAAGAAATTAAAGCCATCTTCACTAAACGGAATCTGCAACTCGGCACAAACTTGTTGGGTAATTAAGCGATACTCATCTTCACTGAGTGGCCCTACATAAATTTTGTAACCAAGCCTGCGTAAAAATGCTTCATCGGCCAGCTTGCTTGGCGGCAAATTGGTAGAAAACACCACAATCACATCAAATGGCAGCATGAATTTTTTGCCAGTGTGCAAAGCCAAATAATCCACATGGCGATCTAAAGGCACAATCCAGCGATTCATAATGTCGATAGCTGGCGCTAGCTGCCGACCTAAATCGTCAATAATCAGCAGGCCATTATTGGCTTTCACTTGTGGCGGCGCCTGATAAAACCGCGCACTTTCGTCAAAGTCTAAATCCAGCATGGAAAGCGTTAATTCACCACCAGTTTTAATTACCGGCCTATGGCACGGCACCCAACGCGCATCTGTAGTTATTCTGCGATCCAAACCCAGCGCACCGCTACCATTGGTGGTCAGTGGCACCAACGGCTCATGCGTTAATGGGTCAAATATCTGAATCACCTCGTTATCCACTACCACGGCGTGCGGTATCGCCACATCACCAGTTAATAAACCTGCCAAATGTTCTGCAATAAAAGTCTTGCCGCTACCCGGCGGACCGTATACAAAAATTGCCCGACCAGAATTCATCGCCGCACCAAATTGCTTGAGAATGCCCTCTTTCACCACTAGCCCGCTAAATACTTGTGCTAGTTGCTCACGGGTAACCTGCATATTAGCCACGGATTGCTGGTGCACTTGATTAATGTAGGCATGCAAACTGACTGGAGCTGGTCCTACATACTGGCTTTTTCGCAAATAATCTTCAGCGCGCAAACGGCCAAGCTCAGTCAGCGTGTAAGCAATCGCTGTTTCAGCTTCACTACTGCGTGTTGCTTCACAAACCCGCTCAGTTCGCATAAAGGCCAATAATGGCTCTAGCACGGCTACGGAAAGTTTGGAATAAGCAACAAGATCAAGCAAACGCATCTGCCCGCGCAGGAACAAAGCTTTGGTGAGTAGTTCAACCAAAAATTGAAAACTAAGGCCAGTTTCCTCAATGGTACGAGGCTGAAGAGGTAGTTGCGTATGACGCCTATCCTCATTCATCACATCTACCGGTTCTGTAAGCCTTGTTTTCATTATTAGCTACTCTTTTAATCTGGTTAATATTCTTTGTTGTTATCGTTTATATTGTTATTTATTATTCGCTATGGGCTTAACCACCCAACTTATTTTGCTTTAACCCTATAATTTTTAAACCTTAATTAACTTGTGAATTTAACTTGTAAAATTAACTTGTAAAATCAGCGCATCCGCTGCCACACTAAAAAGCCAAACGTACCCACAGTAATGGCAACCGCGTAAGGTAATTTTCCAACTGAAACTGGTAAATCGTTCATCAGTGGCAATTGTCCTGCGCTTATTTTCACCAAACTTCCAAACACTATCAGCTTGATGTTTTGCACTAAGTTAGCAAGCTGCTTTGACCACAAAACCAGCACCAAAGCCATCACTCCACCGGCCAAAAAAGTTGCCAATACCACACCTAAAATATCATTTGGTCCAAGAAAAGCACCTACCATCGCCATCAACTTTACATCCCCAGCACCCATAGCTCTTAGCCAGTAAAGTGGGAGAAATACTGCTAAACCAACACATAAACCTTGCAGTGCAACCAGCCAACCTAAACCACCCGGTATAACACTATTAAAACCCCAACCTAGAGGTAACAGGCCATTCAAAATCAAGCCAAAAACTATACCCACCAACACCAACTTATTAGGAATACGGCGACTGCTAATATCCTGTCGTGTCACTAATAACAGTAATACTGCCAATGGCATTAGTGCTAATAAACCCATTAAGTTTGGTGTCAGATACATAGCTTGAAAAACTTCCATCTTAAAGTGTCGCAAATTAAATACAGACATCTACGGAACCGACCAAATAGTCAACACCAGCCCCGAAAAAACCGTAAAGTTATTATGAATAAGACTCACTACTCATGCGAAGAAAGCGAAATGTAACCAATGGTTAATTCCCCCCAACTACACAATACACATTCACGAAAAACTCTACCAAACTCGAGGCTGCACCTGCTTACCTTTAGCAACTTGCTGCCGCACCACCTAAAGCACTAACAACTTTTAAAAATGTACAATTAACCCGACTACCTGTTGTCGTTACCGCAGCAATAATCACAACTGCAATAAGCGAAGCAATCAACGCATACTCAATCGCTGTTACCCCCTCTTCATCGCTTAAAAAGTGTTGAAAGCCTAGATATAAATTTTTCATGTTAATTCTCCTTAATTATTAAAAACCACCCATTTACAACAACCATAACAATTACTGCGAACCAGTCTTACATCTTGCGAATACACATCAGAAAGTTTTGTTTAAATCTGCTTACTGCCTTGAATGCCTCGCCGATGGTTGTAATTTACTGTAATAAATGTGGCATTCCTATACGTGCGAACCCTTAACAATTCAGTTTGCATGAGATACCAAACGATAAAGAATGAGGAAGTTTGAAGAAGAAAGTGAGCGTAGTGAATTTATGGAATTGCTTAAGTAGCGCTTTTAACTTTTATTGAAATTGTTATAACTGCTATCGTGCTAAATGCGATTTTTTTGCTAAAGCTAGCCAAAAATTACAATTATTTTAAGGATTAATTTCTTCTTAAGATGCAGGATTAATTTGCCTTGCAATGCGCTTTAAACTGCTATTTATTTGCTCATTAAAAACGACAGATAAGGCCAACTTCTTGTCGGCTTCCAAATTTGAATCAATTAAACGCACTTGTTTTTCTAGCGTATCTAATTCATTTATTATTTTAGGGTAGGCAAGCTGACGTAATGTTTCTATAGCAATCAATTGTTGATTGTAGTAGCCAAAAACTTGGCTTTGCGCGCGTTTTAATGTAGTGATCGCCTCAGCGCGATGACCCTCAATTGCTTGCAGTCTAGCGAGCGTGATGATGCTGCTAGTATGATAAGGATCAGCTTCTAGATTATCCCTAAGCACAAGATGCGCTTTGACGTAGGCCTTATTGCTTCGCCTTATGTTGCTCGGATTCGTATCTTTAACATCACCTTCGAGAACACCATCCAAAATTACATGATTTGCGATCAAAACTTTAGCTTGCCTCACACCTATGTTTGGGTCGTTAGCATTTTGTATGCGCAATATTTCAAAACGGCCTAGCGTATCTTTGAGTAATTCTCGCTGAGATGCAACGCCTAAACTATTCATGACGGCGCTATCTGCTAAAGCTAGTTCCGCAGTTCTCAGCACAATTTCTTGCGCGATTCGTTCATGTGGTTTTATTTTAGTAATTAATTTTGCGATTTCATAAGCGTTTATTTTTGCTGATGCCTGACTTGATGATCCTAAGATTGGTGATACTGTTTTTGGTAATACTGGTTTTGGCAATACTAAATTTGCTACGCTAATATTAGATTGTTTATTGATAAGTTCAGCCGCAATATCTGGCAGTAAAAGTAACGCAACAAGCACCACAACACTGCTTAAAATGAGACGGTTTAACGACGGGCTAAGCTTCTCAAAATAATTAGTCAGACTGGGCGAAAAATTAGTAAGCACACTTGAAATATTAATCGTGCGCTTTGTGTCGGTTAATTGAGCCGCGCGTGCCAGATACAGCCCAGCGAGTATGTTCGTGAAGGCCACGTAAAAAACGAAGTTAACGCCTGCGTGTATGAATAGCGCTAATACACCCAGCAATAAAGACGTACTTTCTAATCCAGCTAAATTATTAACGCCTTGCAAACTACGCTTCAACTGAAATAACAGTCCCAACAACAGGCTGAATAATATTAACAAAGCTGGGATTCCACCTTCAGCTGCAAATTGTAAAAAATCATTATGCGCATAAAAACCAGCACTACCATTTTCTAAAGGCGAGCGAAAGGCCGGATAATAGCTCACAAAAGTTCCCCAACCTGTGCCCATAATCGGATGTGCCAGCGTCATTTTTATGGTGGATTGCCATAACAAAAGTCGCAAATTACTTGAAGAATCTGTTGCCAACTGAAACGTACGGTCGGCAACGCTGGTGTGCAAAAACAAATCGCTACAAACATAAGCCGCTAGCGCAATGAGTGGAATAATGGCGGCCAAGCGCCTAGCTTGCGCATTGCGATAAGCCGCCCATAATAAAATTGGCAGTAATAACAGCCAAGTGGCGATGCCCCCGCGCGAGGCTGTGGCAAACAAGGCGGTACTCATCAAAAATAAACCAGCGCCTAACATTGGCGACTGCCAGCGATACGATTTTGCTGGGCTAGTTAAGAATAAAAATGCCGCCGGAAACCAAAGCACATTCATTAATGCTGCAAAAAGATTACGATCTACCAACGGGCCAACAGCCTGGCCTGACCCTACATGATTAAACACTTGCCAGATTGCCCAAATGGCCAAGCCTACCCCCATAACAAATAGCGCTATACGACAATATTTCCATATTTCAGCAAAACTAGGCGTGTTGCTAGCAACCAGATAAATTACAGGTAAATTTGCTAAAGAGGCTAAGGTCATCATGCTGGTTTGAGGAATAGCACTATTAAATGCCACAATAAATAACCAAGCTAAATAAACCAGCATCAACTTAGACATTGCGTAAACCTGACAAGAATGACTGATCAATACCGCGCGGCAACCAAGCACAGCGGTCACCAATAAAAACACTTCCGTGATTGCGCTACTGGTGTACCAAAAGCCGGATAAAATTAATTCAATAATAAATAGTAAATAAATTAATTGGCTAGGATTCATGTGGTTTTTGCTTGTAGATAATTTAAAAGAATGCTTTAAGTGCAATACCTAGCTATAGTTGATTAGTACATACGTGCATGGCTATAAGGGCTAGCCCTTATAGCCATGCAGATTGATAGACACTGATTGGCGTTCTGTCGTAGACTGAGTTCACTTACTTGCAAAATATCTCTAACGGGGACATGACTTGAGCGATCTACTTAAAGGCTTAAATTTCCAGCTGCTATTTGATGCCGCTGTTGATGCCATGTTATTAGTGGATGACAAAGGTATGATTATTTTTGCTAATAATCCTGCGCAAGAAATGTTTGGCTATACCAAAGAACAGTTATGCGAGCTTAATGTTGATGCGCTGATGCCACCGCGTTACGCTCACCATCACCAACAACACAGACAGGCTTACACACAAAGCCCTGAAAAACGCGCCATGGGAAGTGGACGGCCTTTAGTGGCAATGAGAAAAAATGGTGAAGAAATACAAGTAGATATTGGCTTAAGCCCTATCGAGACTGACCAGCAACGTTATACCTTGGTAACGATTTATGAGGCAGAGCGACGCAAACAGGCAGAAGAATCTTTTAAAACCAGTGAAGAGCGCCTGCAATTGGCCAAAGATGCGGCAGGTTTAGGCGTATTTGATTTCGACTCCAACCAAAATGTGCTGCATTGGGATGAAAAAATGCGTGAGCTTTGGGGTGCTGAATCTGAAGACTCTATTATCCCTAACAAGCGCTTCATTACCGCAATTCACCCAGACGACCGCGCCGCCAGACAAGCTTCGCTTGAAGTTGCAATCAACCCTAAAGGCAATGGTGAATACAGCGCTGAATATCGTGTCATTAACCCTGCAACCCAAGTTGAACGCTGGGTATCTGCCATCGGTCGTATGCACTTTGAAGATGGCGTAGCCACGCGCTTAGTAGGTGTAGCGCGCGACATTACCGAACAAAAATTACTAGAAAAAAAGTTGCAGGAACAGCGCGCCGAGACCGAATCTATTTCTCAACAAATGGTGGCTGCACATACAGCTTCAGCCATTGCTCATGAGCTTAACCAGCCTTTAGCGGCCATATCGGCCTATAGCGAAGTGGCATTACACGCGTTGCAAACAAACACGCATTATTCTGATAATTTAAAACGCGCACTGGAAGGCTGTGTAGAGCAAGCACAGCGCGCAGGCGGAAGTTTGCATGAGTTATTAGCATTTCTACAAAAAGGCGATTTAATCGTCGCTAGATTTGATCTTAATGATGCGGTGAAAGAAGCCTTAAATATTGCGCGTGGCAGTGGCTATGTAGAGTTTCATCCTTTACTTCAGTTAGAAGAAAACATGCCAGAAGTCATAGGCAATAAAATTCAGGTGCAAAAAATATTGGTCAATTTACTCAGAAATGCTGTGGAAGCGATGCGCGGCGCGAGGCTAAAATCTTCTGCGATTAAGGTAGAAGTTCGCACTAATGCAGCATCAAATATGGCGCATGTTTCTGTGCAAGATAATGGCCCAGGCTTAGAAGCAGAAATCGCCAAACGTATATTTGAGCCTTTTTTTACCACAAAGACCTCAGGCATAGGCATGGGTTTAGCCATTAGTCGGGCGCTTACCGAGGCCAATGGCGGCCAACTTTGGCTTGAGCCTAACACAGAAACTGGCACAAATATTGGTGCGACTTTTCACTTTACTTTACCCTTCGCAACGCAAGGAGCTTAGTGCTATGAATTTTTCCAACACGATAACTAAGCCATTAGCTGTGCCAGTGCTTGAACCTACAATTTTTATTGTGGATGATGACCCAGCAATTAGAGATTCACTTACCTTGATGATAGGACAAGAGAATTTTGCCGTGAACACTTTTGCAAGCGCAGAGGAATTTTTAGAGACTGCACGGCCAAATAGTTTAGGCTGCATCATTATCGATATTCGTATGTCGGGCATGGATGGCATGCAATTACAAGAAGCGCTTAGTGAGCGGAATACTTTATTGCCGATTATTTTCCTCACTGGTCATGGCGATATTCCTATGAGCGTGAGAGCCATTAAAGCGGGCGCCTTGGATTTTTTAACCAAACCAGTGACACGTGAAAAGTTGATGACTGCGGTGCGCTCAGCAGTGCGAGACTCAGAAAGAATATTGTCAGAAAACGCGAATCAGCAAGATGCAATATCACGCATTGCAGAGCTGACAGACCGAGAAAGAGATGTGTTAAAACTGGCGATTCAAGGCTATCCTAATAAAGAAATTGCCCGTAGTTTAGGTATTAGCCATCGCACTGTTGAAATTCATAAATCTAAAATTATGCACAAAACCGGCGCGGTCAATTTACTAGATTTAGCGCGTATCGCCCATGTGGGCGAAGTAAGATAAAGTGACTTATCTCAATAGCATTTAAACTTGTTAATCAAAGCTATTTCAACCCAGAAAAATACATCGCAACTTCTTTAATATCATCATCACTCAAAAAGTGTCCTAACAATGGCTGCGGGGAATACGCTTCCCGAACGTCATGCATCGCATTCACTAAATCATTATAAGTACGTCCACCAAGTGGCGGCACACCAACTTTTCCATGTATGCCATCTACGCCATGACAAGCGAGGCAAATTTGCACCTTTTCTGGTGCTGGGGCATTTTCTGCTTGAACTTGAACTTGCACTTGAGGTTGAACCTTAGTCGCATGTTCTGGCTTGCCTACTGATGATGTGCAAGCGCCCAGTAAAATTATATAAAGCCCTAACAAGTAATATTTCATGACTGCTCCTTAATCACTTCAATAACTTTTGAATCACGCGCGCGCTTATTTACCTTTTTGTAGAAAAGCTAATATGGAGTGTAATTTTCCACAACGGCATTTCACAAATGCATTCTAGAGCAGCCCTTCTAATGATTGATATACGTGTTCACGCGGATTACCAGCGGAGATGTTTCTTGATAATCTCGCTAGCAATAGGTTTGTGTTGAGCTTGTCACAAAAATTACGTGGAATATATTAAGGAGGTGCTTTGATCGTGCCATTACCTGTCTTTGAAAAATCAATTTTTGAAACGATACTTGCGCGACGCTCGGTACGTAAATATAAACCCAACAAAGTAGAAAATTCTACTATAGGCAATTTATTGGAAGCGGCTGTAAGAGCGCCAACAGCCATTCATCAGGAACCTTGGGCTTTTGTGATAATTCAAGATTTGTCGCTGTTAAAAACCTTATCTGACCACGCTAAACCAGTATTTTTGGAAGAAGTTCAACAATATAGGTCTACGCAAGATGATCATAGACTTGATATGTTTGAAAGTCCTGATTTCAATATTTTTTATAATGCGAACACGCTTATCGTCATCTGCGGCAAAACAGCCTCTCCATTTTTTTCTGCAGACTGCTGGCTAGCGGCAGAAAACTTGATGCTGGCAGCTTGCGCGATGGATTTAGGTTCTTGCGTAATCGGTAGTGCAATACCAGCCTTTAATGTGCCGTCTATGAGAGCGAAGTTGAGAATCCCTGAAAGTTACACTGTAGTTGCCCCCATTATTATCGGCTATCCAGATGAAGAAATTTACCCAACTTCGCGTAAAAGTCCGCTCATTTTTTCTAGCATTTACGCACATTAGCTTAGCCAAATTATGTCGCTTAATTTTTAATACTGATTGCATCGCCATTTTAATTTACGGAAGGTCTTGATATGTACAAAAAAATTATTTGCCCGATAGATGGTAGCCCAACCTCCAACAGCGGCATGCATGAAGCAATTCAATTGGCAAAAGATCACAATGCTAAGCTTAGATTTTTACATGTGATTGATACTTACTTTCCAATATTGGATGTGACTGGCGATTTAAATGTGATTTACATTGATGAAATTTTGCGAAAAAACGGCAAAAAAGTACTCAAAAAAGCGGAAGAAGCTGCACTAAAAGCAGGGGTGGATGCCGACTCAAAAGTGTTGGAAGCGATTGGTGGCAGAGTGTCTAAGTTTGTAGTGAGTGAAGCTGAAGAATGGTCAGCTGATTTAATAGTAATGGGCACGCACGGCTTACGCGGCATTGAACGCTTGGTAATGGGTAGCGATGCAGAAACCGTAGCGAGAACCAGTCCGGTGCCGGTATTGCTGGTGAGAAAAGCATCCTCTTCGAAAAAGTAATTTCCGTGCTAAATAAACTATCTATGCTTGCTATTTAGCTCAAAAATCGCTCTAAAAAAAGGAATAAATATGTCCATTAGTGCAATTTGTAGTCGCGAAGTGATTACCGTACATCGCGAAGCCACCGTGTTACACGCGGCCATGTTAATGCGCCAGTATCATGTGGGCGATGTGGTGGTGATAGAAGATCGCAAAGGTAAATCTGTGCCGGTCGGCATTATTACCGATCGCGATATTGTGATTGAGTTGGTGGCTACAGAGCTGGATTGCCGGGTAATTACCGCCGGCGACATTATGCTAACGCATTTGAGTGTAGTGAAAGAAGAGTGCGGAATTTTTGAGGCCATTCAGTTAATGTCAGCCAAAGGTATCCGGCGGTTGCCGGTAGTTGATCATGACGGCGGCTTATTAGGCATTGTCACTTTAGATGATGTGTTGTTACTACTGGCAAAAGAGTTTGGCACGCTGGCTAAATTGCTTAGGCATGAGCAAAAGAATGAAGCGGCTTTAAGGCGTTAAAGCTATTTGCCTTGAGGCTATTTTCATTAGAAAAATTTGCGTTTATCTTAAAAAAATTAACTGGCCATCAGAAAGGAAGTGAAAAATGACGATACATCAAACACAAACCGGATTTCAATCCACAAGCCACGAACGCCCGATATTAGAACAAGATATCGACGCTTATCAAGCCAAAGAAAAATTACCAGAACCCACTGCCTGCCCACAATGCGGCGCCTTATTTCATCAAGGCCATTGGCAATGGGGCACAGCGCCTAACGATGCGCACAAGGAATCTTGCCCGGCTTGCCATCGCATGAATGACCATTGCCCGGCCGGCTTTGTCACGCTAGAAGGCGAGTTTTTAAAAATACATAGCGAAGATATTCTGCATTTAATACGCAACCATGAGCAACATCAACGTGCAGAACATCCGCTAAAACGCATCATGGCCATAGAAAAAATTGAAGGCAAAGATAATGCCTTGCTAGTGACCACCACAGATATTCACTTGGCCCGTGGCATAGGCGAAGCTTTACACCACGCGTATCAAGGTGAGTTAGAACTGAAATATAACGCTGGCGAACATTTATTACGCGTGCGCTGGAGCCGCTAAGTTTTTATATGTTGCGCAAGCAATCTACCCGACGCTTTTGGAGCGTGCTACTTATTTTAATCGATGCAACGCTGATATTTTTAGCGACCGAAGCGCTGGTAGGTGCAATATTAGTGGCGCTAGGCGTAGTGATTGAGCTGCTGGGCATCACCATTAAGCATAAATAAGCATTTCAGGTAAAATAGCGTTTTACCTGAAATATCTCATCAAATGGCATCTCTGCAAGAAGAAATCAAGCGCCGTCGCACCTTTGCGATTATTTCCCACCCGGATGCGGGTAAAACCACACTGACCGAAAAACTGTTATGGTTTGGTGGCGCTATTCAAGTGGCCGGTGAAGTGCGCGGCCGTAAAGCGTCACGCCACGCAACCTCAGACTGGATGGAACTTGAAAAGCAACGTGGCATTTCAGTTACGTCATCAGTCATGCAGTTTCCGTACCGCGAACACATGGTGAACTTGCTAGATACCCCAGGCCATGATGACTTTTCAGAAGATACTTATAGAACATTAACGGCGGTAGATTCTGCGGTCATGGTGATTGACGCGGTAAACGGTGTAGAAGCGCAAACCATTAAATTGCTTAACGTGTGCCGCATGCGCGATACGCCTATCATCACTTTCATCAATAAATTAGACCGCGAAAGCCGCGAGCCGATTGAATTATTAGATGAAATTGAAACGACTTTAGGTATGGAATGTGCGCCCATGACTTGGCCGATTGGTATGGGTAAAGGCTTTAGAGGTGTTTACAATTTATATACCGATACCATTTCATTTTTTGATCCGCGTGCAGATAAAGGCACGTCTGAGATTATTCAAGGCTTGGATAATCCAAGGTTAGACGAAGTACTAGGCCGCGTTGCCGATGATTTACGCGTGGATATTGAATTAGTCCGCGGTGCTTCTCATACGTTTGATCAAGCACGATTTTTAGCCGGCAAACAAACACCGGTTTATTTTGGCTCTGCCATCAATAACTTTGGTGTGCAATCGTTGTTAGATGCCGTGGTTGATCTTTCGCCTGCGCCTTTAGCACGTAATACTTCAGCAAGATTAGTAAATCCTGATGAAGCTAAATTCTCAGGTTTTGTGTTCAAGATTCAAGCCAATATGGACCCCAAACATAGAGATAGAATCGCCTTTTTGCGCGTGTGTTCAGGCCGTTTTGAACGCGGCATGAAAATCAAACAAGTCACTACTGGAAAATTGATGGCGGTGAATAACGCCATTACCTTTATGGCGCAAGATCGTACCACGATGGATGAAGCGTATTCAGGCGATATTATCGGCATCCCCAACCACGGTACGATTAAAGTTGGCGACACTTTTTCTGAGGGCGAAGAGCTTAGATTTACTGGCATCCCATCATTCGCACCTGAGTTTTTCCGCCGCGCACGCTTAAAAAATCCACTCAAAATGAAGCAATTACAAAAAGGCCTGCAACAATTGGCTGAAGAAGGCGCTTCGCAATTATTCCGCCCATTATTGACTAACGATTTAATTCTAGGTGCAGTCGGTATGCTGCAGTTTGAAGTAGTCGCACACCGTTTAGAGCATGAATATGGCGTAGATATTGTGTTTGAAAATTACGATTGCTACACCGCAAGATGGTTGCGCGGCAAAGATGCAGACTTGCAAGCCATTGCCGATAAATACGGCTTTAACGTGGCCTTAGATGGCGCCAATGAATATGTTTATCTGGCACCAAACCGGGTGAATTTACAAATGGCACAAGAACGCTATCCTGATATTGAGTTTTTAGAAACGCGTGAAATTATTTAACGAGCCTAGCTAAAGTGCCTAGCTAAAGTGCCTAGCTAAAATTACTAGCTAAATTATCAGTAAACAACCCTTTAATCCAACGGTACCGGCACTCCGATTTCCTAAGCGCTAAAGC
>CANFZA010000007.1 GCA_947451235.1 Methylophilaceae bacterium
AATAGGGCCACAGAGACGAGCGTATTAAGTTACGGTGAAACGCGGTAACCTCCATTCGCAGCAAGACCAAATAGGCTGGCATTTTAACTTCGGTTAATAAGGCGTGGTTCGCGCTGCCAGCGGGTAGGTTGCTTGAGCGCATGAGTAATCATGCGCCTAGATGAATGACTGTCAGCCTTAGCAATAAGGCCTACAGAACCCGGCTTATCGGCCAGCTTCACTTTCACTCTTTGGCGTGTGAATAATGCGGTTTACCGCATATATTCCACGGACAAGCCAAATGCTGGCTCAGCTGGTATATTTTTGCATTTAATCTCACTCATATTCCTTGCAAGTAATGGGATGATTTCGTCTAATTTTCACTAAATATCGCCCCGTCTCAACTCTGTAATTTAAATTCAATTGCTTTCATCACTATTCTAATAATCTACATTCACATAATTTCGTATGTGCTTCATTTATATAGACTTTATTTTTATGCACAAAATACGCTAAGTCATTGAGATATATAGAGAAATTAGCAAAAATAGCTTGCATTGGGCTTTTATTTTATTTATAGTACATCTTAGTGGGGGAAAGTGGGTTTTTGTGGAGTTTTATGCATGAGTATCAGCTTTACTTATCGCTAAAATTATTTCAATGAAATTATTTTGGTTTTAAAGTTTATTTAGGGCAAGGGAAAATAACGGCAATATGTTTCGCGGTGCAACCTCATTAAGTTTAGACGCTAAAAGCAGACTGGCTGTGCCGACCAAGCACAGGGAATCTCTGCAGCTTGAGTGCGCCGGTAACTTGGTGTTGACTGCGCATCCGCATCGTTGTTTATTGTTATACCCACAACCTGCTTGGGAACCGATTCAAGCCAAGATGATGGCGTTATCTTCGTTTGATAAGCAATCTAGCGCTTTGCAGCGTTTGTTGGTGGGTTTTGCTGAAGACGTCACGATGGATAGTGCTGGTCGTATGTTGGTTTCGCCAGTGTTGCGTGAATTTGCCGGGCTAGATAAAGAAGTGATGTTGGTCGGTCAAGGTAGTCATTTTGAATTGTGGAATATGGACGCTTGGCGTTCGCAATTGGCGGAAGCGATGCAGGATGGCAACTTCGCCATGCCAACAGAATTAGAGGGCTTTTCGCTGTGATTAAGGGCGTGAAAAGCGCGCCCACCAAAGCATCATTGTCTGCAAAAAAAGCATCTCCAAAATCAGCGTCTTCAAACGATGCACTAATGTTAGAAAAGCAAACGCCAGAAGTGTCAGAATTAATCTCAAATTCAAATCAAAATCTAGTAAGCGATTCTTCCTCAGAATCGTCTTCTACAAATTCGCACGTCACAGTTTTGCTAGATGAAGCTGTGCAAGCCTTGGCTATTAAGCCAGAGGGCATTTATGTCGATGGCACTTTCGGCCGCGGCGGACATTCCAAAAAAATCTTAGAACAATTAGGCGCTAATGGCCGCTTAATCGCGTTTGATCGTGATTTAAGTGCCATTGAATCTAGCAAAGCTATTGCAGACCCTAGATTTGTAATGGTGCATAGTCATTTTGCCGGCATGAAGGCTGAGTTGGCGGATATGGGTATTACCAAGGTGGACGGTATTTTGTTGGATTTGGGTATTTCATCACCGCAAATTGACGAGGCTAGCCGTGGTTTTAGTTTTAGGTACGATGCGCCGCTGGATATGCGCATGGATCAAAGTAGTGGAAAAACAGCGGCAGAGTTTCTTGCCAATACAACAGAGCAGGCTTTAGCGGAGGTTATAAAAAATTATGGTGAAGAACGGTTTGCTAAGCAGATTGCAAGGGCGATTATTACGGAGCGCAATGACGGGCGCGCCATCACCACTACAGGGCAACTTACCAAGGTCGTGGCAGGGGCAGTCACGCGGTTTGAGCCCGGCCAGAATCCCGCAACGCGCACATTTCAAGCTTTACGGATTCACGTCAATCAGGAGCTTGAGGAGCTTGCGCTAACCATGCCGCAGTGTTTGGCTTTGTTGGCGCCACAAGGTCGCTTAGCGGTGATTAGTTTTCATTCGCTAGAAGACCGTATTGTGAAGCAATTTGTGCGCGATCAAGCCAATCGAGATGACTTGCCATCAAATTTCCCGGTACGTGCTTCAGAATTGCCGCAACCAAAATTGCAAGGTATAGGTAAAACAATCAAGCCTAGCGCTAAAGAAGTGAAGCGTAATCCGCGTTCACGTAGCGCGGTATTGCGCGTGGCAGAGAGAACTAACGTCGCATGACACGGTTAAATCTCATTTTGTTTTTTGCGTTGATTTTCTCAGCTTTAGGCTTGGTGAACTCGCAGCATAAAGCGCGTAACCTCTATATTGAGCTTGAGCAGAGTAGCCAAGCCGCAAAACAATATGACCAAGAATATGGCCAGTTGCAACTGGAGCAAAGCACTTGGGCAATGCATTCTCGCGTAGAGGCTATTGCCACCCAGCAATTGCAGATGCAAGTGCCTGACGCTAAGCGCGTGCAACTTGTCACTATGGGCGAGCTTGCACCAAAAGCTTCTGCCCCTATGAATTTCGAGGTGCCACCACAAGCGCAACCTGGAGTTTCTCCATAATGGCGATGCATACAGCACCAGTGGTTGTGAAATTGCCGGCATGGCGTCGGCGCTTGCTGTTGGGGGCGGTGCTGATTGGCTTTGCTGCTTTGCTTGGCCGCGGCGTGTATTTGCAAAATTTTCATAAAAAATTCTTACAAGAGCAAGGTGATGCGCGTTATAGCCGCACGTTGGTGTTATCTGCTCACCGCGGAAAAATTACCGATAGGTATGGCGAGTTGTTAGCGATTAGTTCGCCGGTTGAATCTGTATGGGCGAGCCCGCCAGATGTTGAAATTAACGAGTCCCAAACAAAGCAAATTGCAGATATTTTGCAAATTAAACCTGAAGTTGTCACTAAAAAACTAGTGAATAGTGAGCGTGGTTTTGTTTACTTAAAACGCAGAATTTCACCTGAGCTTGCTGCGCAAGTCATGAAAGTAGGCGTGCCAGGCGTTTATTTGCAGCGTGAATATAAACGCTACTATCCAGCTGGCGATGTGACCGCGCACTTGGTAGGCTTTACTGGTTTAGACGACAAAGGCCAAGAAGGTTTTGAGTTGGCAATGAATAGCGCGCTTTCTGGCAAAGAAGGCAGTCGCCGCGTGATTAAAGATAGGTCTGGCCATATTATCGAAGACTTGCAAGCGGTAAAAGTGCCACAAGATGGCCATGATGTGGTGCTGTCTATCGATCGCAGAATTCAGTATTTGGCTTACCGTGAGTTAGCTAAAGCGGTTGAGCTACACAAAGCGCTAGCCGGTGCAGCTATCGTGTTGGATGCTAAAACGGGTGAAGTTTTGGCCATGGTCAACGTGCCAACTTACAACCCTAATAATCCGATTAATATTAAGGGTAAAACACGCAATCGGGCGATTATTGATATGTTTGAACCAGGTTCTACCATGAAGCCAGTGACTGTGGCTGCTGGTTTAGAGTCTGGTCAATATCAGCCTGATACTAAAATTCAAACATCCCCGGGTACTTTGAAGATAGGACCGGCGACCATTCATGATTCTCACGCACATGGCATTTTGACGGTAGCTGAAGTGATTCAAAAATCATCAAATGTAGGCGCTTCAAAAATTGCGTTATCTTTAGATAAAAAATATATGTGGGATACCTTTAATTTATTAGGTTTTGGTTCTAAAACACATATTGGCTTTCCGGGCGAAGCGGCTGGGCAAGTGCGTAATTACAAAACATGGCGCCCTATTGAGCAGGCTACCATGTCGTTTGGTAATGGGATTAGCGTAACTTTATTGCAGTTAGCTAAGGCTTACACGGTATTTGCCAACGATGGCGAATTGAAGCCGGTTTCATTGCTAAAGTTGCAAGATGCGCCAGTAGGCACGCAGGTATTTAGTGCCAAAACTGCGAATGAAATGAAAGACATGCTGGAAATGGTTGTGTTACCTGGCGGCACCGCTTTAAAGGCGCAAATTTTGGGTTATCGCGTGGCTGGTAAAACCGGTACTACCCATAAGTTAGGAGCACATGGCTACGAAAAAGATAAATATGTAGGTTCATTTGTTGGCATGGCGCCGGCTTCAAACCCGCGCCTGATTATGGCTATTATGATAGATGAACCCAATACTGCAAATGACCAGTATTACGGTGGTGTGGTCGCGGCGCCAGTATTTAGTGCAGTGATGGCTGATGCGCTACGTATGTTAGCGATACCGCAAGATTCACCGAATAATAATATTGTGATTCCTACCGATGAGCTACCGGACAGTGTTGATGATGTGAAGGAAACGATATGACCTTACCATCAAACTTAGCAACAAGCGTATTCACTATATTTAATCAGCAATTCAGTTCAATTACTGCTGATAGCCGCCAGGTACGGAAAGGTTCTTTATTCCTAGCCTACCCAGGCGCAGTGAGTGACGGACGTAATTATATTGCTCAAGCGATTGCGCGAGGCGCTACTGCGGTTGTTTGGGAGCAAGCCGGATTCACTTGGCCGTCAGATTGGTCAGTGACTAATTTAGCCGTGACTAATTTGAAGCAACAAGTAGGTGAAATTGCAGCTAAATATTATCAGCATCCATCACAAAAATTAACCATGATAGGTGTGACTGGCACTAACGGTAAAACTTCTGTGAGCCAATGGCTTGCACAATGTTTGACTAAGTTAGGGCAAAAAGCTGCGGTATTAGGCACTATCGGCAATGGTTTTGTTGATACGGAAACTAACGTATTAGCCGAAGCCAGTAACACCACGCCAGATGCGATATTGCTGCAAAGCATGTTAGCTGACTTTGTGAGTCGGCAAGCGAAAGCCGTGGTGATGGAAGTTTCGTCGCATGGGTTAGATCAAGGTCGCGTGAATGGCGTGGCATTTGATGTTGCAGTGCTCACTAATTTGACGCGTGATCATTTGGATTATCACGTAACTATGGAAGCTTATGCTGCGGCTAAGCAAAAGTTATTTGAGCTAGATAGTTTGAAAGTTTTAGTTCTGAATGCGGATGATGCTTTTGGGCAAGCGCTAGAAAAATCGCTTAGTACACAAGATAAGTTGGTGCTCACTTACGGTTTAGAGCATGGCAAAGTGCGCGGTAGCCAGTTAAAGCTAAATGATGCAGGTTTGAGTATGCAAGTGACAACGCCAGCAGGCGATGCACTATTAACTGCACCTGTGCTTGGTCGATTTAATGCTTATAACCTGTTAGCGGTATTGGCAACTTTACTCGCGTTAGAGGTTTCTTTAAATGACGCAATTGCGGCAATTAGCCAAATTAAGCCAGTCGCTGGTCGCATGCAGCAATTCGGTGGCGCTAATTTGCCTTTAGTGGTGGTGGATTACGCACACACGCCAGATGCCTTAGAAAAAGTATTAAGCACTTTGCGTGAGCAATTGCAGGCTGGTGCGAAATTAATCTGCGTGTTTGGTTGCGGTGGTGATCGTGATGCTGGCAAGCGGCCGTTGATGGGGGCAATTGCAGGTAAATTCGCCGATAGCGTGATTGTGACTTCAGATAATCCTCGCAGTGAAGACGCGAGCGCTATTATTCAAGAGGTTATTGGCGATAACGCTAAGGCTTATTTGATTGAGACTGATCGTGCCAGCGCCATTAAACTGGCGATTCAATCAGCCAATAAGGGCGATATTGTGCTGGTGGCTGGGAAAGGTCATGAAAATTATCAGGAAATTGCCGGCGTTAAAACGCCGTTTGATGATGCGTTAATTGCTCAGGAAGTACTGAAGAATATTCAGACCCAATCGGCAATGTCTGGTGCTGAGGTATCTTCATGATGCTACTTTCAGAAGCCGCAAGCGCAATGCAAGCCACGTTAACTGGGCAAGATGCTACCTTTAGTAGCGTAGGCACCGATAGCCGCAATATTACAAAAGGCATGTTATTTGTAGCGCTAAAAGGCGACAACTTTGACGGCCATGATTATGCTGAGTTGGCTATTGCACAAGGCGCGGCTGCTGTGTTGGTTTCTGATGCAGCCTTAAATGTTGCGCCAGCATTGTTAGTTAACGACACTTGCTTAGCCTTAGGACAGCTTGCCGCGTATTGGCGTCAAAAGTTCGCTATTCCTGTTGCTGCAATTACCGGCAGTAACGGTAAAACTACAGTCAAAGAAATGCTCGCTTCAATATTAAGAAGCGCTTGTCATGAAACTGATGAAGTTTTAGCAACGGTAGGAAACTTAAACAACCACATTGGCTTGCCGCTGACTTTGCTTAAATTGAATCCGCAGCATCGTTATGCCGTGGTTGAAATGGGCATGAATCATACCGGTGAAATCAGCTATTTATCAAACATCGGCAAGCCAACCGTAGCTGTGATTAATAATGCCGGCAGTGCACATATTGGTGAATTGGGTTCTTTTGAAGCGATTGCAAAAGCCAAAGGCGAAATCTTAGAAGGCTTAACAGCTGATGGTATTGCCGTGATTAATGCGGATGATATTTATGCGCCGCTATGGACTGCGTTGGCAACACCTCACCAAGTAATGACTTTTGGTTTGGAGCATAAAGCCGATGTGACCGCGACTTACCAATTACTAGCCAGCGCCAGCGACATTGAAATTAGTACACCACAAGGTGTAGTTAAGGTGATGTTGCCGGCACCAGGAAAACACAATGTGTTGAATGCTTTAGCCGCCACTACAGCTGCGATGGCGATGGGCGTACCGTTAAATATTATTAAAGTCGGTTTGGAAAATTATGCGGGCGTAAAAGGTCGTTTGCAGCCATTGGCTGGATTAAATGGCGCATTGGTGATTGATGATACTTACAACGCGAACCCAATGTCGATGAAAGTGGCTATTGATGTGTTGATGGCAAAATCTGGTGAAAAGTTATTAGTACTGGGTGATATGGGCGAGCTGGGCGATGACGCGGAAAATTTACATGCAGAGATTGGTTTGTATGCCAAAACGGCTGGCGTAGATGCGCTATTCACTTTAGGTAATTTAAGCCAAGCCATGAGCAAGGCTTTTGGCGCGGATGCAAAGCACTATGAAACACCAGCAGCCTTAGCCGCAGACCTCATTACAAAGATGAAGCCAAATGTGAGTGTGCTGGTAAAAGGCTCGCGCTTTATGGCGATGGAACGCGTTGTTAATGCGATTATTGTAGAAATTAAAATAGCTAAAAATAGCGATCAAAAAAATAGAGAGGCACACTAAATGTTATTAACATTAGCGCAATGGTTAGCACATGATATTCGTGGATTTCATGTATTTAACTACATTACTTTACGCGCCGTGTTAGCCACACTAACGGCATTAGCGATTTCATTTATTGCGGGCCCAAGCATGATACGCAAACTGACTGAATATAAAGTCGGCCAAGCGGTACGTGATGATGGGCCACAAACGCATCTTATTAAAACCGGTACGCCAACGATGGGCGGTGCGCTTATTTTGATCGCCATTGCGATCTCAACTTTGCTATGGGCTGATTTAAGTAACCGCTTTGTATGGGTAGTATTAGCAACAACCTTAGGTTTCGGTGCGGTTGGCTGGGTGGATGATTATCGCAAAGTGGTGCATAAAAATCCAAAAGGCTTATCTGCGAAAGCCAAGTTTTTCTGGCAAAGTTTAATCGGCATTGCTGTTGCCATTTTCCTATTCAAAACGCATACCAGCCCAGTTGAAACCACTTTAATCGTGCCATTTTTCAAACATTTAGTGCTGCCATTAAGCGCTGTTGGATTCATGTTGTTGACGTATTTAGTCGTGGTAGGTAGTAGCAATGCTGTGAACCTAACCGATGGCCTAGATGGTTTAGCTATTTTGCCAACGGTAATGGTGGCGGGTGCTTTAGGCATATTTGCTTACGTGGCTGGGCACTTGTATTTCTCTCGCTATTTAGGCGTGCCTTATGTGGCAGGCGCTGGCGAGTTAATGGTATTTTGCGCGGCAATGGCCGGTGCCGGTTTGGGCTTTTTATGGTTTAACGCTTACCCAGCAGAAGTGTTTATGGGTGATGTTGGCGCTTTAGCTTTGGGCGCTGCGTTGGGTATTGTGGCAGTGATTGTGCGTCAAGAAATTATCTTATTCATTATGGGCGGCGTATTTGTGGTTGAGACTTTCTCGGTCGCCATGCAAGTCACATATTTTAAATATACCAAACGAAAAACTGGGGTAGGTAAGCGCATATTTTTAATGGCGCCGCTACACCATCATTACGAAGAAAAAGGCTGGAAAGAAACGCAAGTGGTAGTGCGTTTTTGGATTATCAGCATGATGTTGGTGTTGATTGGTTTAGCAAGTTTGAAATTAAGATAAGTTTGAAATTAAGATAAATTTAAAATGAAAATCGCGTTAAAAGACAAAAAAGTATTAGTGCTAGGCCTCGGTGAAACCGGGGTCTCAACCTTGCGTTGGTTACACACGCAAGGCGCACGCTTGTCTGTGGCCGACACACGCGCAACACCGCCTGGCATAGAGGTACTTAAAGCAGAGTTGCCAGAAGTAAAGATTTACACCGGAGCCTTTACTGCGGACATATTTATGGATGCCGACTTAATCGTGGCTAGCCCAGGCGTGCCATTAAGTACACCAGAAATTCAAGCAGCTATTAACCGCGGCATAAGTGTAGTTGGTGATGTAGAGTTGTTCGCGCAATATCGTCCAGCTAGCGCCAAAGTGATAGCGATTACTGGCGCTAACGGTAAAACCACCGTCACAACGTTAGTCGGCGAAATGTGCAAAGCGGCAGGCTTAAAAACCATCGTTGCCGGCAATATTGGTTTGGCAGTGTTAGATACTTTAAGTATGGAAACGCCTGATGTTTACGTGTTGGAATTGTCTAGCTTCCAACTAGAAACCACCAGTACACTGCAGATAGATGCCGCAACCATGTTAAATCTTTCTGAAGATCACATGGATAGATATAACAGCTTTCAAGATTACGCCATTGCCAAAGCGCGTATTTTTTACAATGCAAAGTTGCAAGTGCTTAACCGTGATGATGCTTGGAGCATGATGATGGCACGGCCAAAATTGGCGCAAGTGACTTTTGGTTTGTCTGATGTTGGTGAAGAGAACGCTTACGGTCTTCAGCAAGTCGATGGCGAAACGTGGTTATGCGATGGTCAGAAAGAACTGATTAATATCTCAGATCTGAAAATTGTTGGTCTGCATAATGCCGCAAACGCACTCGCAGCCGTGGCGCTGTGTCGCGCAATTGGTGTGGATTACGCGCCGATTATTCAAACACTTTATAACTTTAAAGGTTTGCCGCATCGTGTGGAATGGGTCGCTAATATTAATGAGGTTGATTATTACGATGACTCAAAAGGCACCAATGTAGGCGCAACCTGTGCGGCTATTGCTGGTTTATACAAAGATGGTTTCCCGCAAAAAGTGGTGTTGATTGCAGGTGGCGAAGGTAAAGGTCAGGATTTTTCTCCATTAGCTGAAGCTATTAAAGAAAATACTCGTGCAGTTGTATTAATTGGCCGTGATGCACCTTTAATTGAAGCGGCTTTGCTAAGTACTAACGTGCCTATATATCAGGCGTTAGATTTGCCAGAAGCCGTGAATATTGCTAAAAAATTAGCGCAAGCTGGCGATGCAGTGTTGCTTTCACCGGCCTGTGCCAGTTTTGATATGTTTAATAATTATGTACATCGTGCAGAAGTGTTCGTTAGCGCCGTGGCTCGCTTGCAGGAGGCCGCATGATTACTAAAATGCTAAACCGCGATAGCATCAACTCGCCAACCTACGACCAAAGTTTGTTGTGGACGATATTATGCTTATTGGGCATAGGGCTAGTCATGGTCTATTCAGCTTCAATAGCCATTGCCGAAGCGGATAAAGGCGTGGGCCATAACAGCAGTTATTACTTAGTGCATCAAGCCATATTTATGGTGGTGGCGCTGGTTGCCTCATTTGTTGCGTTTAACGTGCCGATTGCCACATGGCAAAAAATGGCGCCCTTTTTGTTTCTGGTGGGATTAACTTTACTGGTATTGGTGCTAATTCCGGGTATAGGCCTTAAGGCTGGCGGTAGCCGTCGCTGGTTAAGATTATTTATCATTAACCCACAGCCTTCTGAATTTATGAAGTTATTTGCTGCCATGTATGTGGCAGATTACACAGTGCGTAAAGCCGCTGTGATGGATAGCTTTAGAAAAGGCTTTTTACCCATGTTAGTGGTCATGCTGATGGTGGGTGGCTTGTTATTGCGCGAGCCAGATTTTGGTGCTTTTGCGGTGATCGCAGCCATTTCTATCTCTATTTTATGGCTAGGCGGTATTAACGGACGTATTTTTGCCGGCTTACTGGTATTGCTAGTGGTTGGGTTTGTGTTCCTGATTTGGAGCTCACCTTATCGACTAGAACGCGTGATTGGATTTATGGATCCATGGGCTGATCCATACGGAAAGGGCTACCAACTTTCACATGCGCTTATTGCTTTTGGTCGCGGTGAATGGTTTGGCGTGGGTTTAGGCGCTAGTGTAGAAAAATTACTATATTTACCAGAAGCGCACACTGATTTTTTATTAGCAGTAATCGCTGAAGAATTAGGATTTGTTGGCGTGCTAGCGGTAGTTGGCTTATTCGCGTGGATTGTGATTCGCTCATTCAGCATTGCCAAAGAAGCCATTGCTAATGAACGTTATTTTGCAGCTTTGCTTTCACAAGGCTTAGGCGTTTGGATGGGCGTACAAGGCATTATTAATATGGGTGTAAACATGGGCCTGCTACCAACCAAAGGCCTGACTTTGCCTTTATTGTCATTTGGTGGCAGTGGCATTTTAGCTAATTGTATTGCGATGGCTATTGTGCTCAGAATCGATTTTGAAAATCGACGTTTGCAAAAAGGTTTGCCATCATGAGTAAAACTTTAATGGTAATGGCTGGCGGTACAGGCGGACATGTTTATCCAGCAATGGCAGTGGCTGATTATCTCAAAGCAGAAGGCTGGAATATTGTTTGGCTATGCACAGAAGGTGGCATGGAAAATCGCTTAATTGCCAATAAAGGTTACGAGAAAGCCATGATTACTATGCGTGGTGTGCGTGGCAAAGGTGTATTGGGCTGGTTATTGCTACCAGTTAAATTAAGCATTGCGCTGACGCAATCTTACAAAGCAATTGCTAAACATCAACCAAATTTAGTGTTGGGTATGGGTGGTTTTGCCGCGTTCCCAGGGGGATTAATGGCTAGTTTGTTACGCAAACCTTTGGTAATTCATGAGCAAAACTCAGTCGCCGGTTTAACGAATAAAACCTTAGCGCACTTTGCCACAAAAGTATTGGCTGCTTTTCCTGCGGCATTTGGCACTAAGGCCACTTTGGTGGGTAATCCTGTGCGCGACGATATCACACAAATATCTACACCAGAAACTAGATTAGCTACACGCACTGGCCCGTTAAGATTACTAGTCGTCGGCGGTAGTTTAGGGGCGCAAGCCTTGAACGAAGTATTACCAAAAGCTTTAGCTGAAATGGCTACCGAAAATCGCCCGCAAGTGGTGCATCAAGCGGGCGAAAAGCATATTGCTAAATTGCAAGCCGCTTATCAGGCAAACCATGTTGAGGCGGATGCAAAAGCATTTATTAATGATATGGCGGCCATGTATCGCTGGGCTGATATTGTGATTTGTCGTGCCGGTGCGCTCACCGTGGCAGAAGTTTCAGCCGCTGGTGTTGCCAGTGTATTAGTGCCTTTCCCCTACGCGGTAGACGATCATCAAACCACAAACGCGCATTATTTATCAGAAGCTGGTGCGGCGATATTGATGCCACAAGGTGAATTTACCGTAGCAAAAGTGGTGGCGTTATTACAAGGTTTAAGCCGCGAACAATGCTTAAGCATGGCCAATAAAGCGCGCACATTAGGCAAACCGCAAGCCACTGCCGATGTTGCGAATATCTGTAAGGAGTTAGCCGCATGAAACATAAAGTAAAAAATATACATTTTATCGGCATCGGCGGTTCCGGCATGAGCGGCATTGCTGAGGTGCTCATTAACTTAGATTTCACCGTTAGCGGTTCTGATTTAGCCGTGAATGCAACCACTCAGCGCTTAATTGATTTTGGCGCAACGGTTTACCAAGGCCATGCGGCAGAAAACTTGGGCAATGCTGATGTGGTGGTGGTTTCAAGCGCGGTTAATGAAGAAAACCCAGAAGTGAAAGCTGCTAGAGCGAAAAAGATTCCTGTTGTGCCACGTGCCTTAATGTTGGCCGAATTAATGCGTTTCAGGCAAGGTATTGCTGTAGCCGGCACCCACGGCAAAACAACTACAACTAGCTTAATCGCCAGTATTTTGGCCGAAGCCGGCATGGATCCAACCTTTGTGATTGGCGGCAAGTTAGAAGCGGCTAATGCCAACGCCAAATTAGGTACGGGTGAATATATTGTGGCTGAGGCAGATGAATCTGATGCTTCATTCCTACATTTAACGCCGGTGATGGCAGTGGTCACTAATATTGACCAAGATCACATGGATACTTATGAGCATAGCTTTGACAAACTTAAAAGCGCGTTCGTAGAATTTTTACAGCAATTGCCGTTTTGGGGCATGGCGGTGGTGTGTTTAGACGATGCCAATATTCGTGAAATTCTACCGCGCGTAACTAAGCCAGTCATGACTTATGGCTTTAGTGAAGAGGCTAAAGTTAGGGCGATTAACGTACGCGCTGACGACGGTAAAATGCATTTTACTGTTCAGATAATCAATGGTGTTAAACATGAATTTGATGTCACGTTAAATCTGCCAGGTAATCATTATGTGTTGAATGCACTAGCCGCAATAGCCATTGCCAGCGAGCTTAATGTGCCAGATGCAGCAATTATAAAAGCCTTGAAAGAATTCAAAGGTGTAGGTCGCCGTTTTGAGCGTTATGGTGAAATTGAGGCCAGAGCTATTAATGGTAACGAGGCTGGTACCTTTACCTTGATTGATGATTACGGTCATCACCCGGTTGAAATGCAAGCGGTAATTGCTGCAGCACGTGCGGCATTCCCTAATCGTCGCTTGGTGATGGCGTTTCAGCCACACCGTTACACCCGCACGCGTGATTGTTTTGAAGATTTTGTGCGTGTGTTATCCAGCGCCGATGCTGTGTTGCTCACGGAAGTTTATTCAGCTGGCGAAGCGCCAATTATTGCGGCAGATACGCGTTCTCTCATTCGTTCGATTCGCGTGGCTGGTAAGGTTGAACCATTATTTGTAGAAAATACTGATGTGATGCCTGAAGCCATTATGAATATGGCGCGTGCCAATGATGTGGTCATTGTGATGGGCGCGGGCTCTATTGGCCACGTAGCAGAAAAAACAAAAGTACTTGCTAAACAATCTTCAATAAATGTTGAGTCGCAAAAGTAATGAATAAAGTAATACATCCGTTCGCAGGCAAATTGCTCCTAAACGAGCCACTAGCACGCTATACCAGTTGGCGTGTGGGTGGCGCGGCAGATCAGCTTTATATTCCTGCCGGTTTGGATGATTTAAGACTATTTTTACAAAGTTTAGATGTAGCGCAGCCTATTTATTTTCTTGGCTTAGGTTCTAATTTATTAATCCGCGATGGTGGTGTTCGCGGCACCGTGGTATTGATGCATAACGTATTAAACGAGCTGAAAATGGATTGTGATTTAGTCTACGTGGAAGCCGGCGTAACCTGCGGAAAATTGGCGAAATTTACCGCCAAAGAGGCTAAGCAAGGCGGCGAATTCTTTGCCGGCATTCCTGGCACATTAGGTGGTGCGCTTGCCATGAACGCAGGTTGTTACGGTGCAGAAACGTGGAATGTGGTGCGCCGCGTAACGACGATTAATCGGCGCGGCGAGTTGCATACACGCGATGCTTCTGAGTTTATTGCTAGCTATCGCCATGTGGATATGCCGGTGGCGGATGAATGGTTTGTTGGTGCTTGGTTAGCTTTAAAAGCAGGCGATGCGCATGAGTCGGCACAAAAGATTAAAGATTTGTTGGCGCAGCGTTTAGCTTCTCAGCCACTTAATTTACCTAGCGCGGGATCTACCTTTAGAAACCCACCCGGTGATTATGCGGCAAGATTGCTTGAAGCTAGCGGCTTAAAAGGCTACATCATTGGTGGTGCACAAGTGTCTGAAAAGCATGCCAACTTCATTGTGAATGTAGGTGGAGCAAATGCCTTAGACATTGAATTGTTGATTAAACACATGCGCGAAACCGTGTTGAATCAACACGGTGTTGCCTTACAGCAAGAAGTAAAAGTAATCGGGGAATATGAGCTGTGATGAGTCTTGATGAAACAACGGTTAAGAATATTGATATGAATAAAAAATTCGGAAAAGTTGCTGTATTGCTTGGTGGAAAATCAGGCGAGCGTGAAGTGTCGCTTAAAAGTGGCGCTGCGGTGTTGGCTGCCTTGCAAGCGCAAGGCATTGATGCCCACGGTTTTGACCCACGTGACAAACCGCTACATGATTTAGAAAGCTTTGACCGTGTATTCATTAACTTACACGGTCGATTTGGCGAAGATGGTTGCATACAAGGCGCACTTGAAATGCTGCATATTCCATACACCGGCAGTGGTGTGATGGCCTCTGCTATTGGCATGGATAAATGGCGTACAAAATTATTATGGCGTGCAACCAATGTCGTTACGCCAGATTTTGAATTGGTTGCCGCCAATAGTGACTTTGCAGCCATTGAAGCAAAATTAGGCTTACCTTTATTTGTAAAACCTGCCAATGAAGGCTCAAGTATAGGCATTAGCAAAGTCAAACAATCTGGCGGATTAGAAGCCGCTTACAAGATAGCCGCCGAAGCTGATCCCTTAGTAATTGCAGAAAAGTTTGTAGATGGCGGCGAATATACCGTAGGCATTATTGGTGATGGCCAAGGTGATTTTATGGCCTTACCCATTATCCGTATTGTGCCAAAAAATGAGTTTTATGACTTTGAAGCGAAATATTTACGCAATGATACTGAGTACTTATGCCCATGCGGTTTAAGTGCAGAAAAAGAAGCACAGATTCAGCAAGAAGCGTTGTTAGCATTTAGGGCTATTGGCTGCAGAGGTTGGGGACGCGTGGACTTTTTGATGGATAGCGCAGGTCATCATTACTTTTTAGAAATTAATACTAGCCCAGGTATGACGGATCATAGCTTGGTGCCTATGGCAGCCAAAGCGGCAGGTATCAGTTTTGAAGCGTTAGTTTTACGAATTTTGGAGCTAGCTGATGTGGGATAAACCTACATTACTTAATTGGATCGCCAACCTCTTGTTTGCCTTGAGTGTGGTGGTGATGTTATATGCGGCTTTATATGCCGTGGTGCATCTGCCGATATTCCCTTTGCGCGAAGTGAAGGTGGATGGCCAGTTGAGTCATGTGAGCCGCGAACAGATTAAGTTGATTGTAGATAAACACCTTAAAGGTAATTTTTTCACGCTAGATTTAATTAAAGCACGCGATGCTTTCGAAAAATTACCTTGGGCGCGCAAAGTGAGCCTACGTCGCCGCTGGCCAGATAGATTAGAAGTAATGATAGAAGAGCATCAAGAGTTGGCAAGGTGGGGCAGTATTGCTTTGGTCGATACGCATGGCGAATTGTTCCATGCGGCGTCAGGCAGTGATTTGCCTGTGTTTTATGGCCCAGGCGATGGTGTTATTGAAATTGCCTCGCAATACGGAGAGTTTAATAAAACTTTAAAACGGGCTAATTTAGAAATTGCTAACTTAACACTTACGCCAAGACGTGCATGGCAAGTGACCACAAGAAATGGCATGGTCATTGAGTTAGGCCGCGTGGAAATGCAGGCAAGATTAGATAAATTTGCAAGTGTATATAGCACGACGATAGCAGGGTTGAACAAGAAAATTGCTTATGCAGATTTACGCTATCCAAACGGATTTGCAGTACGTAGACCTGTAGAGGCGAATAAGAAAAGTGATGTTGAACCTAAAAATACAACGACTAGTAATGTGAAAGCCAGCGATGCCAAACCTAGCGTAATTAAACCTAGTGTAGCTAAACCTAGCGAAATTAAACCTAGTGCAGTTAAACCTAGCGCCATTAAAAAAACAGACATAAACCGTGCGTAAAACACGGAGGGAGTAAGAGATGAGTAGAGTAAAAGAAGATAAGAACTTAATCGTAGGCCTAGATATCGGCACCTCAAAAATTGTGGCTATCGTTGCCGAACTGCAGCCAGAAGGCACGGTAAAAGTGATTGGGCTTGGTCAGCATATTTCACGCGGATTAAAAAAAGGCGTAGTGGTTAATATTGAATCAACCATGCAATCTATACAGCGTGCGCTGGAAGAAGCTGAGTTGATGGCAGATTGCAAAATTAACAATGTCTTTACTGGCATTGCTGGTAGCCATATTAAGAGTTTGAACTCGCATGGCATGGTTAAGATTAAAGATGCTGAAGTGTCACAAATGGATGTAGACCGCGTGATAGAAACAGCACGTGCGATTGCCTTGCCAGCGGATCAGCAAATTTTGCATATCCTGACGCAAGAATTTATTATCGACGGCCAAGAAGATGTACGCGAACCTTTAGGCATGAGCGGCATGAAGCTTGAGGTGAAAGTGCATATTGTGACCGGCGCCGTAGCTGCAGCACAAAATATTGTGAAATGCATCAAGCGTTGCGGTATCGAAGTCAGTGATTTAATTCTTCAACCTTTGGCCTCTAGCCTTGCAGTGCTAACTGAAGACGAAAAAGAGTTAGGCGTTTGTTTGGTTGATATCGGTGGCGGAACCACAGATATCGCAGTGTTTAAACAAGGCGCGATTCGCCATACGGCCGTAGTGCCTATTGCTGGTGATCAAATGACTAATGATGTAGCCGTGGCTTTCCGTACGCCTACGCAATCTGCAGAAGATATCAAAATTAAACATGGTTGTGCATTACGCCAATTAGCCGACCCGCGTGAAGTTGTAGAAGTGCCGGGCGTTGATGGCCGTGAGCCACGTCAGCTTTCAGTACAAACATTAGCTGAGGTATTAGAGCCACGCGTAGTTGAATTATACGAAATGGTTTTAAATGAATTACGCCGTAGCGGTATGGAAGACATGATCGCTTCTGGCATCGTGATTACGGGCGGTTCAGCGATGATGCGCGGCATGGTGGAGTTAGGCGAAGAGATATTCCACATGCCAGTGCGTATGGGTTTGCCTCGTTACGTTGGTGGTTTATCAGAAGTTGTCAGCAATCCACGCTATGCCACAGGCGTAGGCTTGGTGTTAATGGGCAAGAATCAGTTAGAAAGACATTTGATCGGGCAGATGGAAGTGAATTCATTTGCACGCTTGCTGGAAAAAATGAAAAGTTGGTTTCAAGGTAATTTTTAAAAAAAGTTTTTTTAAAAGAATCTTGGTAGAAGTTAAGTGTAAGGCAGAGGTAGTAAGCAGTTCAGGCAGAAGTAAATTAGCAAATTAAAAAGAGGAGACACAAAATGTTTGAAATTATGGAAAAAAGTTCTCAAGAAGCCGTCATTAAAGTCATTGGCGTTGGTGGTTGTGGTGGTAATGCCGTGGCGCACATGATAGAAAAAAATGTAGGCGGCGTTGAGTTTATTTGCGCGAATACTGATATGCAAGCTTTGAAAAAAAGTCAGGCTAAAACAGTATTGCAAATTGGTGAGGCTATGACTAGAGGTTTAGGCGCAGGCGCTAGACCGGAAGTAGGCCGCGAAGCTGCACTGGAAGACCGCGATGCGATTGCTGAGCTAATTGAAGGCGCTGATATGTTGTTCATCACTGCTGGTATGGGTGGTGGTACAGGTACAGGCGCAGCACCAGTGATTGCACAAATTGCAAAAGAAATGGGAATTTTAACGGTTGCCGTGGTGACTAAACCTTTCTCATTTGAAGGTAAGCGTACTAAAGTTGCATCAGATGGCCTTGAAGAGTTATCTAAATATGTAGATTCACTTATCGTCATTCCTAACGAAAAGTTAATGGAAGTTTTAGGCGAAGACGTACCATTTTTAGAGGCATTCAGAGCGGCTAACGATGTATTGCACAATGCGGTTTCAGGCATTGCCGAAATCATCAATTGCGCGGGTACTGTAAACGTCGACTTTGCCGATGTACGCACAGTAATGAGCGAAATGGGCATGGCGATGATGGGTTCAGCACTTGCAACAGGTCCTGATCGCGCACGTATCGCTGCAGAGCAAGCCGTAGCAAGCCCATTGCTAGAAGATGTCAACCTAGCAAATGCACGTGGCGTTTTAGTTAATATTACGACTTCTAGCTCTTTCAAAATGAAAGAATACTATGACGTGATGAATACGATTAAAGCTTTCACCGCAGATGATGCAACCGTGATTGTTGGTAACGTGTTCGACGAATCTATGGGTGATGGTTTACGTGTCACAATGGTTGCGACTGGTTTAACTGGCGCACAACGCCGTCAACAAAAACCTGAGCTACGTGTGATGCCGCAAGAAGTATTGCGTACTGGAACCAATAATCAGCCTGTTTATATGGGTAGCAGCAGTAATATGATGGATGACGAAGGCCCTGCAGTATTTAATTCAAATAGCCGCCGTGCACAAGTAGATGCGATGAAAGTTGCTGGTGTTGATGAGTATGATATTCCTGCATTTTTACGTAAACAAGCGGATTAATCAGCTAGTTTATGGCATAAAGCTGGTTTACAGATTCACTGACTTGTAGCGTTACTTGCATTAAGTGAAATATGTTATTATTTACTTGAATAATAAGGTAAATAAGCCGGATAAGTGTCAGTAAAAAAGCTGATTATCAGGTTTTAATTAAGGGATTTAGAACGATTGATGTTAAAGCAGCGTACATTAAAAAAAGCGATTAGCGCCACTGGCGTTGGTTTGCACAACGGCGAAAAGGTTACTCTTACCCTGCGCCCTGCTGCACCCGACACCGGTATTGTTTTCAAACGGGTTGATCTGCCTCAGCCCAATGAAATCTTAGCCACACCTAGCGCAGTGCATGACACAAGAATGTGTTCTGCCTTGGAAGCTAATGGTGCGCGTGTTGCTACTGTTGAACACATCATGTCTGCGCTTGCAGGCTTAGGTGTAGACAATGTTTATATTGATGTAAACGCTGCAGAAATTCCAATTATGGACGGTAGTTCTGGTCCCTTTGTATTTCTATTGCAAGAAGCCGGCATAGTTGAACAAGCCGCGCCTAAGAAGTTTATACGCGTTAAAAAAACGGTGGAAGTGATTGAAGGCGATAAGTGGGTACGTTTTGAACCGTATCACGGCTTTAAAATTGACTTCACCATTCACTTTAATCACCCCGTATTTGAGCATTCTGGAAGCAATGTAAAAATTGATTTTGCAGATGATTCTTATATAAAAGAAATCAGCCGTGCCCGTACTTTTGGATTTATGCACGAGGTTGAGTATTTAAGGTCTAATGGATTAGCCCGTGGCGGAAGCCTAGATAACGCAATTGTTTTAGATGAATATCGTGTGCTTAATACCGATGGTTTACGATATGAAGATGAATTTGTAAAACACAAAGTATTGGACGCGATTGGCGATTTGTATATGTTAGGCCATCCGATTTTAGGTGCGTTTTATGCCTATAAATCTGGCCACTCGCTGAATAACCAATTGTTGCGCGCTTTGCTGCAAGATGAAAGCGCTTGGGAATATGCTACTTTTGAACAAAAAGAAGATGCACCTAAAGCATTTTTATCGCAATCATCGCAACTAATCGCCAAACCAATTTTCTAAGTTTTATAGGCATTAAATGCTTAATCATAAGGCTAAGTTAGTATTTTCTAGAATGCATGATTTAACCAAATAACTTAAAACCTAATGATTTAAATTAAAAGTCTTAACCCAAAGTTGTAATCCACTCGAAAGGGCGTGCCGTGTTAATTATTCGCCTACTATTAGTATTTCTTACTATTGCCGCTTCTACTCAGGCCTATGCAATGTCTGATGAGGCATTGTTTCAGCATGCACGTGAATCCTATACCGCTAAAAACGTCATCGCTTTAAGCAATGATGTCAGCCAGCTTAAAACCCAACAATACATTTTGTCACCTTATGCTGATTACTGGCTGATGCTACTTAATTTAGAGCAGGCGCGTGATGAAGAAGTGCAGAATTTTTTAGCACAATACGCCGATTTACCTTTTGCCGACCGTGTGCGTGGGGAATGGTTGAAAAAGCTAGCCAAACAACAAAACTGGGATGCCTTTTACGACGAATCGGCTAATTTTCAGCGCGATGATCTGGTCGTGCAATGTTACGCCTTAAGCGGTCATGCCCAATTGGGCGACATTGATGTCAGTAGCCAAACAAAAAGCCTATGGTTAACAACTACCGATTTGCCTAGCAACTGTAATCAATTATTTGATCTGATGCAGAAAAAAGGTGCCCTAACGATAGATGATATTTGGGCTAGATTTAGATTGGCATTGCAAGAAGGCAAAGTCAATATTGCTAAAAGTATTGCGCCACGTCTACCAGCAATCGATGCTGACAACATTAAGTTGCTTGATCGCATAACAGCGACACCGCAACTCATGCTCGATAAAAAAATCATCTCATTTAAAACAAGATTAGGCATAGAGTTTAATCTCTATGCGCTAGACCGCCTTGCGCGCACTAAATTAGACGCATCAATTAGCAGTTGTCAAAATATTCAAGAAGCGCTTGAGCCAGATAACCGTGCCTTTGCTTGGGGTAGAATTGCCTATCACGCAGCGCGTGCGCATGATGCTAAAGCCCTTGAATATTATGCTTTGGCTAAAAATACCACTTTAGACAAAGAACAATTAGCTTGGAAAGTTAGAGCAGCATTGCGCGTTAAAAACTGGCCTGAGGTGTTAACTGCCATTGCTGCAATGCCGGCAAAACAAGCTGAAGAAGGCGCTTGGCGATATTGGAAGGCGCGTGCCTTAAAAGAATCTGCGCTACCAGGCAATGGCAATCAGGCTGAGGCTAATGCCATTTTCAGTAAGCTTTCAACCGAGCGCCATTACTATGGTTGGTTGGCTGCCGACGAGTTAGAAAGCATGATGGGCAGCCCCGACGAACATTATAGTGTTAGCGACAATGAAGTTACCGCGATTGCTAGCCTGCCAGCCATTAAGCGAGCGGTTGAATTACAGCGTTTAGATTTACGCTGGGAAGCTAAGGCAGAATGGGCATGGGCAACGCATAATTTTAATGACAAGCAATTACTTGCCGCCGCTGAATATGCCATGCGACAAAAATGGTATGACATTGCGATTACTACCGCAGATAATACCAAGCAACTACATGATTTTAGTTTGCGTTATCCTACCCCTTATCGCGATTTAATGCGTAGCTCAGCTAATAATGAAAATGTTGATGAAGCTTGGATGTACGGCTTAACGCGCCAAGAAAGCCGTTTTATGCACTATGCAAAATCAGGCGTAGGTGCCTCAGGCCTTATGCAAATTATGCCGGCAACCGCTAAGTGGGTGGCAAAACGTATGGGCATGACGAGTTACAGTAACGACAATATTCATGAACTCAGCACCAATATTGATATAGGCGCACACTACATGCGTTACACCTTGGATTTAATGGGCGGTCAGGCGGTAATGGCGACGGCAGCTTATAATGCCGGGCCTAGCAGAGCTAAACGCTGGATGGCGACTGAGCCACTAGAAGCGGCTATTTATATTGAAACAATTCCGTTTAGCGAAACCAGAAATTATGTGCAAAAAGTAATGGCGAATGCCAGCTTTTATGCGCCACGTTTAGGTACAAAAATACTATCATTGAAATCACGTTTAGGAATAATTCCAGGGTCAGGGAAGCCTGAAATATTAGTCGTAGACAGTGAGCAATTACCAACACGCGATTAGTAAAAGTTTAACTGAGTAGTAAAAAGTTAAACCCAAGTAGTTAAAGATAAAACAAGCTAAAGAAAAGATAAGGTTCAACATGAAATTAAAAGAAATATACGTATTAGGTGGCTCAGGCTTTGTTGGTAGCGCAATTGTGGCTAAGTTGGATGCTGCCGGGTATTCGGTAAAAGTACTCACGCGCCGTCGTGATGCCGCAAAACACCTTTTCTTATTGCCTAATGTGCAAGTAGTGGAATGTAACGTATTAGATTACCAAGACTTGAACGCTACGCTTAGAGGCGCAGATGCTGTGATTAATTTGATTGGCATTTTGCATCAAAGTCGTCGGCTTAGTTTTAATGCTGTTCATCATCAACTCCCTGCGCAATTGGCCAAAATTTGTGCGGATTTAGGCATTAAACGCCTGCTACACATGAGCAGTTTAAAAGCCGATAAGAATGCCCCTAGCCAATATTTGCAATCTAAAGGCTTAGGCGAGGAAGCTTTATTGACGTTGAAAGATAAGCTCAATATCACCATTTTTAAACCTTCTATTATTTTTGGTCGCGGTGACGCTTTTATAAACTTATTTGCTTCACTCATTAAGCTTTTGCCTGCCGTCATGTTGGCCAAACATAAGGCAAAATTTCAGCCAATTTGGGTAGAAGATGTAGCTGCATGTTTCGTCAATAGCTTAGAAAATACCGAAACTTACGGTCAAACCTATGAGCTTGCCGGACCAAAAGTTTACACGTTCCGCGAGTTAGTCCAAATCGTGATGAACACGCTCAACATTCAGCGTCCGATTATTGGTTTGTGCGACAGACTTTCTTACGCGCAGGCCTTCATGATGGAACTGTTGCCAATTAAATTAATGTCACGCGACAATGTTAAATCGATGGAAGTAGATAGCGTAAGCGAGACGTCTTTCCCAGCCATTTTCAGTGTGGCACCTACGGCTTTGGAAGCAGTGATTCCTGAATATTTAGTCGATGAAACACCTCGCGGTGCTTATGATAAATTTCGTCAACATGCAGCAAGATAGCTCTTTCTACAATCAATCATTATATAAGCCATAAATTCATGCAAACTTATGTAGTGGGCGGCGCAGTGCGTGATGAATTACTCGGCTTTGCGGTAAAAGATAAAGATTTTGTCGTGGTCGGCAGTACGCCAGAAGCTATGCTTAAAGCTGGTTTTAAACCGGTAGGCAAAGATTTCCCAGTATTTTTACACCCAAAAACGCATGATGAATATGCGCTGGCGCGAACAGAACGTAAAACGGCAAAAGGTTATAAAGGTTTTGTCGTACATGCTTCACCAGAAGTTACACTGGAAGAAGATTTAGCCCGCCGAGATTTAACCATTAACGCGATTGCCAAAGCTGACGATGGGCATTTAATTGATCCGTTTAATGGCTTAGGCGATATTCAAGCCAAAATGCTGCGCCACGTGAGCGAGGCATTTGCCGAAGACCCGGTGCGAATTTTACGTGCCGCACGCTTTGCCGCACGCTTTACCGAATTTAATGTAGCGCCAGAAACTATGTCACTAATGCGCCAAATGGTAGCAGCCGGCGAAGTGGATGCGCTAGTTTCTGAACGTGTTTGGCAAGAGCTGGCAAAAGGCTTAATGGAAGAAAAGCCTAGTCGCATGTTTACAGTGTTACGTGAATGCGGTGCCTTACAAAAAATATTGCCAGAACTTAATCGACTGTGGGGCGTACCGCAACCCGCGCAACATCACCCAGAAGTAGACGCAGGCGTGCATGTGATGTTAGTGATTGATTACGCGGCCAGACTACAATTTTCGCTCCCCATACGCTTTGCTGCCTTGATGCACGATTTAGGCAAAGGCACCACGCCGGCAAATGTTTTACCCAAACATATTGGCCATGAAGAACGTAGTTTTAATTTAGTCCGTGAAGTTTGTAAGCGCATCAAAGTGCCTAACGACTGCAAAGAGTTGGCACAAATTGTGGCTAAATTTCATGGCAAACTTCATCAATCGCTACAAATGAAACCCAGCACCTTGCTCAGTTTTTTAATCGAGTTAGATGCCATCAGGCAACCCGCAAGATTTAAAGATTTTCTCAAAGCCTGCGAGGCAGATTCTCGTGGAAGAACTGGCTTAGAGCATTGCGCAACACCAGCTGCTGAATTGATGTCTAAAGTATTGCAGGCCGCTTCAAGTATTGATGCCGGTGCCGTGGCTAAAGCGTTTTCTGAGCCAGAGAAAATTAAAGCAGCTGTTTTTGAAGCTAGATTAGAAGCAGTTAAGCGCTTATTTCAAACACAAAAATAATGGCTGCTAGCGAATGCCAGTATCGCCCACGCACTTTGATGCGATAATAATTCCATGATTCCTACCAATAACCAAATCTCCTCTTTACCTACTTCTAGTGAGAACGAAGTCAGCTCTTGGATAGTATCTTCAGCGCAGCGTTTTTCGCCTACTGAAATCGAGTTAATTCGTAATGCTTGCGACTTAGCTAGCCCGCTCTATGCTGGGCATGCCGAACTGACAGGCGCGCCATTGTTGCAGCATGCGCTTGGCGCGGCAACGATCTTAATCGACATGAATATGGATGCAGATACCATACTTGCGACTATATTACATGCGGTGCCTGAGCATTTGGAAGACTGGCAGACAATTTTGGAAACGCATTTCGGCGCCAATGTTGTCGGTTTAGTTGATGGTATTTCCCGCATGGAACAAATTCAGGAATTCAGCGAGACTAAAGGCCTGCACGACACGAATCGTAAAAATGGCGACCATGCACAGCAGATAGAAAGCCTGCGAAAAATGCTATTAGCGATGGTGGAAGATATTCGCGTCGTTTTGATTAAGCTAGCCGAGCGCACGCAAACCTTGCGTCGATTGTCTGGTGCTAGCGCTAGCCAACAACAAAGAATTGCACAGGAAAGCTTAGGGATTTTTGCGCCGTTGGCTAATCGCCTAGGTGTGTGGCAGATTAAATGGGAGTTGGAAGATCTCTCCCTACGGTATTTAGAGCCTAAGCTCTACAAAGATGTCGCTAAAATGTTGGACGAGCGCCGCGTTGACCGTGAGCAATACATTGTTGATGTTGTGAGCCAATTAAAAGTTGAGCTGAGTCAGGCTGGCATTAAGGGCGATGTGACTGGTCGGCCTAAGCATATTTATAGCATCATCAAGAAGATGAAAAGCAAGCATCTGGATTTCAATGAACTTTATGATGTGCGTGCGGTGCGAATTTTGGTAGATGATGTCAAAGATTGTTATGCGGCACTCGGTCTAATCCATAATCTATGGCAGCCTATTCCCGGTGAATTTGATGATTATATTGCACGCCCCAAAAGCAATAATTATCGTTCGCTACATACCGCCGTTAGTGGGCCGAATGGTTTGGCCGTAGAGGTGCAGATTCGTACTTTAGAAATGCACCAGTATTCTGAATTGGGTGTTGCGGCGCACTGGCGCTACAAAGAAGGCGGTAAATCAGACGCTAAATTTGATGAGAAAATTGCTTGGTTACGGCAGATTCTGGCATGGAAAGATGAAGTGGCCGACAGCGGCGACTTGCTAGAGCAATTCAAAAGCGAACTGTTTCAAGATAAAGTTTACGTGCTGACGCCGCAAGGCAAAGTCATCGACTTGCCTAAGGGCGCTACGCCAATAGATTTCGCTTACAGTTTGCATACCGATTTAGGGCATCGTACACGCGGCGCCAAGGTCAATGGCAGTATTGTGTCGCTGAATACCAAGTTGCAAAATGGCGAGCGTGTGGAGATTCTGACTTCAAAAACTGGTTCGCCTAGCCGCGATTGGCTAAGTGCCACGCTTGGTTTTCTGCAAACTCCTAGTGCACGCGCCAAAGTTAGGCATTGGTTCAAATACCAGCATTTCGAAGAAAACGTTGCGCAGGGCAGGGCGAAGCTAGACCGCGAATTGCATAGGGCTGGTGTCGGTGCTATCAATCAAGAAAAAATCGCACATAAATTGCAATTTCAAAAGCTAGAAGATTTTCTAGCAGCGATTGGCCGTGGCGATGTGAGCGAGTATCAAATCGCACTCGCTATTCAAGAAAGTGAAGCGCCAAAACCTAAGGCCGAGCTCAAACTAAGCACGGCTAAACGCAATAGCGCACAACAATCTCAAGCTGCTGGCGTTGTTGAAGGGGTTGTGATTGAAGGCATCGGTAATTTGCAAACTAGCACTGCTAAATGCTGTAAGCCTATGCCGTCAGATGAAATTGTTGGCTATCTGACGCGCGACCACGGCGTGACTATTCACCGCAAAGCGTGTAGCTTCATTGTGCGCTTGCCAGAGATTCGGCGCGACAGAGTACTTACTGCGCAATGGGGTAAGCAGCTTAATGTAAATACGGACGTTGATATTGAAGTGGAGGCTCACGACCGCCAAGGTTTGTTACGTGATATTAGTGATTTATTCGTCAGGGAAAAGGTCAATGCCACCAAAGCTAATACCCTGAGCAGGAATAATCTGGCGTTAATGCAGTTTTCAATCGAGATTTTAGACTTGGAGCAACTCAACCGGCTACTAGCGTTGATTCAGCAGGTGCCGGACGTTATTGCTGCGAGACGGAGAATTTAGTGATTGATATTTAAAGCTAGGTATTAGATACCCAGCTTTAAATACCAAGTTTTAATTTAATAATGTATTTAGCGGCATAACCTACCATGCCAAAAGTAAGGCCTAGAAATAAAGCAAAAGTGCCAAACTTTCCAGCCTTAGATTCCCAAGCCAAATGGCCTACAATAAATACCATCAACAGCATCAAACCACCCACGCCGAAAGTCATGCCAAATTCAGTAATCTGCGCTTCTGTAAAACCAAAAATTGTCCCTTGCAAAATATTTCTCCAGTGTAATTTTCCAGTACTATTTGATCGTTCTCATCTAAGTTCTAACCAGTCCTGTAAATAATGACGAGGAATAGGTTTGTTGTAGGAGCGGTCTGTGACCGCGAAGCGAGGGTTCGCGGTCACAGACCGCTCCTACAAAAACCGATACGTGACTGATATTATTGATAGGCGGGCTATAAATCCCAATACTTAAATATTAATAAGTGCGGTCATCTGCTGTTGGACAAACTCGGTTGGTTTTCGTTTAAAACTACTTTTTGCAAATTGATGCCAACGACCGAGCACGTAGCACACCATTAAATTAGCTTGCGCTTCGGCATCGCTTTTGTTGCCTGTTTGCGTTTCTGCAATGCGTAGACTTTGCTTAAGCGTCACTTCAATGCGGTCATATAATTGATTGATGCGTAGTTGTAGTTTTTCATCTTCATTGACCAAAGCGTCGCCTATTAATACACGCGTCATGCCAGGATTTTTTTCGGCAAACACTAATAACATGGTGATAATGCGTTGCACTTGTCTTAAACCTTCGGTTTCTTCTGTACTTATTTTATTGATTAAGCCAAAGATGGTTTCTTCAATAAATACAATCAAGCCTTCAAACATTTGCGCTTTACTGGCAAAGTGGCGATACAACGCAGCTTCGCTCACGTCTAATTTAGCCGCTAGTGAAGCTGTGGTGATTTTTTCACGTTTAGGCGCTTCTAGCATTTTTGCCAGTGTTTCTAAAATTTGTTGTTTGCGTTCGCCTGCCATTGTTATTTTCCTTACAAATGATTGTCTACTTATTATTTTTGATTATAGCTTAAGGTGAGTAAGTGCTAACACATCGCTTAAACGATAATCCACAAAATTGGGTTTTTGTAGCTGTTTTGTAATCCAAATAGTTTTCATGCCCAAACGTTTTGCTGTCATTAATGCGGGCAGGTTATCTTCCAGCATTACACAATGACACGCTTTTGTTTTGATAGTTTTGAGTAGCATTTGAAAGCCTCGCACTGAAGGCTTGGCATGAAACTTGGTAGATTCCACGCTAAATACTAATTCAAAACAATCGGCGATACCCATAATTTCTAGCACACGTAAGGCATAGCTACGCGGTGCGTTAGTGAATACCAACTTACGCCCTGAAAGGCTTTTTAGCATGTGTCTAAGTTGTTTAACTTGAATCACCATTTCTGGTAAATTCATTAGGCGATGTGTTTCCAGCAAAAAATGATAAGGGTCAGTGCCGTGATGGCGCATTAAGCCTTTAAGCGTTGCGCCATAAATGCGCCAATAATGTTGGCGCATTTTATAGGCGGCAGGCTCGTCCAAATCTAACGTATCCATGATGTATTGCGTCATGGCACGATTCATCACCGGAAAAATATGTGCAGAGGCATTGTGCAAGGTATCGTCTAAATCAAAGATCCAGACTTTAGTCTTGTTGTTCAAACTTAAATTCAAATTCAAACTTACGCTCAAACTATTTAGCCTTAATCAGCGTACCCACACCTTCATCCGTCAGCACTTCTAATAACAACGCATGCTCAACACGACCATCAATAATATGCACCGCTTTAACACCGCTACGCGCTGCATCTAGCGCCGAGCTAATTTTAGGCAACATGCCGCCAGAAAGCGTGCCATCTGCCACTAAATCATCAATTTGCTTAGGCGTTAATCCTGTCAGTAATTGGCCCTCTTTATCTAAAACACCAGGCGTATTTGTTAATAAAATTAGCTTTTCTGCACCTAAAATTTCAGCTAACTTACCCGCTACAACATCGGCATTAATATTGTAAGTTTCACCATTTTCGCCAACGCCAATTGGCGCAACTACTGGAATGAAATCGCCGCTATCTAAAAAGTTAATAATGCTAGGATCAATCGCACTGATTTCACCCACTTGGCCAATATCAATCATTTTAGTTGGATCGTTCATGTCTTCCATGAGCAACTTATGCGCATGAATAAAGTTACCGTCTTGCCCAGTTAAGCCAACCGCTTTACCGCCATGACGATTAATGAGATTGACGATTTCTTTATTGACCTGGCCGCCAAGCACCATTTCAACCACGTCCATGGTTTCATCATCGGTGACGCGCATGCCTTGAATAAACTCGCCTTTTTTGCCTAGTTTATCCAACATCTCATTAATTTGTGGACCACCACCATGCACCACTACTGGGTTCATACCAACCAATTTCAGCAGCACCACATCTTGCGCAAAACATTGCTTAAGGTGATCGTCGGTCATCGCGTTTCCGCCGTATTTAATTACTATCGTCTTATCAAAAAAACGTTTGATATAAGGCAATGCTTCGGCAAGCGTTTGCGCTTTTTGGGTGGCAGTCATTTTGTTAATCATCTGGTTCTCTTGTAAGTTAAATGCTTGGCTATCTTAAATGCTTGTGAATCTTACTTTCCGTAATTGTAACTAAAAATAGCTTACAGCGTTTTGCTAAAAACCTTAGATTTACGCTGGAAGTTATAAAGTTTTTGCTTTTCCATAGGCAAGCTTTCAACCGGTTGTTCTTTGAACCCACGCTCTAGAAACCAATGTTCGGTACGTGTGGTTAGGCAAAATAAACTTTTAAAGCCCAAGTTTTTGGCCTCAGCCGCGCAATAGTAAAACAATCTATCGCCACGACCGCCGCCTCTGTAAGCTGGATCAATCGCCAAACAAGCAAATTCAGCGGTGCGTTCTGCCACAAAAGGGTAAAGCGCAGCACAACCAATTATGCGATTGCCGTGTTCCATTACATAAAAATGGTTGATCTCCATTTCAATATGCTCACGTCCGCGACGCACTAAAAAGCCTTCAGCTTCTAGCGGCTCAATTAATTTTAAAATCCCGCCTACGTCTTCAATATTCGCTTGGCGCATGCTTTCTAAGCTTAACTCGGTCACCATTGTGCCTATACCATCTAGCGTAAAAAGCTCTTGAATAATGGCGCCATCTATGTGGCGGCTAATTAAATGCGTTCTTGCCACGCCGTGCTCACAGGCCCGCACTGCGGCCGGTAAATAGTAATTAACGTCTTCAGAAATATTAATCACCTGCTCATTTTCTTGCTCACGGCTTTGAATATTTTTAAGCAGATTTTTAGCTTTTTCTGCCGTCATTTCACGCAATAATTCACCGCGTAAATTATGCACACCTTCAGAATCCATTAAAAATATGAGCTTATCTGCATCTAAGGCAATCGCTGCGCTGACGGCTACATCTTCTAAACTTAGGTTAAATGCCTCGCCTGTAGGCGAATAACCCAGCGGAGAAAGCATGACCAATTCGCCATCATCCAACCGTTTTTGTATGCCAACTGCGTCCACTCTGCGCACTTCGCCGGTATGTTGCAAATCTACACCATCACGCACGCCCAATGGTTTTGCCGTCACAAAGTTGCCACTCGCCACACGAATGTCCGCGCCCTGCATCGGCGAGTTGACCAAGCCCATAGAAAGCAGTGCTTCGATTTCTACCCGAATCGCGCCATTGGCTTCTTTTACCGCCTCCATCGCGGCATCGTCAGTCACCCGCAAACCATTCACAAACTTAGGTGAAAGTTTATCGCGACGTAAGCGCTTTTCAATTTGTGGACGCGCACCGTGCACTAACACCAGCCGTACTTCAAGGCTGGCAAGCAAGTTTAAATCGTGCGACAAAGCCACAAATTGTTTTTGATCGACCACTTCGCCACCAAAAGCAATCACAAAAGTGCGACCACCAAAGGCATGAATATAAGGCGTGGCAGAGCGAAACCATTGCACGAAATCTTTGGGGTTAGGTTTGTTAGCAGCAGTCGCTGGCGGCAAGCTAGCCAAATAAGGCTGACGATTTTCTTGTGCCGTTAAGTTGTCTAAAGGCGCATCGCTTTGCGTGTAAAGATAGGCTGGCGTGCAAGTTAAGGCCTCGGCTATTTTGCGTAACATGGCCTCAGAGGCGCCTAACTCGCCACGCTCTATGCGCGATAAATTACCCGCATCTGCGCCAATAACGCTAGCAAGACTTTGCAGTGTAAGGTGTAGTGATTTCCGCCTTTTGCGAATTGAAGCACCGAGGGACATTAGTAAGCCAGTCAATTAAAATGTATTTATTACATAATATTAATATTAAATTGTACTTAATGCAAATTTAGTGTAATTATTTTAGGCTCGTTCAAGCGGTTGCCTCACCAAGCTAGAAATCACCCCACAAAGTTTGCATGGCTGAAATCGTGGTTAACGCGGCGGTTTCTGTCCGTAAAATGCGTGGCCCTAATACTATTGATTGAAACCCGTGGCTAGTGGCCAAGTCAATTTCAAATTGTGCTAAACCGCCTTCTGCGCCTATTAGTAATTGTGTTTCACCGCTAGGTTTGGCTAATTCTGCTAGACGCATCGCCCCAATAGGATTAAGCAGCAATCTTGTGGCAATGCCTTGTGGGTTAGCGCCCAACCATTGTTGTAAGTTCATAGGCGCAGTGACTTGTGGCACCACAGCGCGACCAGATTGCTCGCAGGCAGAAGCTGCAATATTTTGCCAATGCTCGGTACGCTTTTCTGCACGCTCTGCTGAAAGTTTGACCACGCTGCGCTGGCTAGAAATCGGCTGTATTTTTGTAACGCCAAGTTCTACCGCTTTTTGAATGGTGAAATCCATGCGGTCACCGCTGGAAATCGCTTGTAGCAAAGTGATGCTTAGTGGCGATTCATTCGCCACTGGATTAGCTGCAGTAATGATGGCAAAAACGCTATTTTTGTTAATCGCAGTCAATGCGCAGTCATAGTCAAAACCATCACCGTTAAAAACCACTGCGCTATCGCCAACATTTAAACGTAGGGCGCGTGTTGCATGTGCTGCAGCGCTTTCTGAAAGTTGAATCGTTACACCTAAAGCCAAGGGATTGTTTGTGTAAAAGCGCAGATTTGCCATGAATTTAATGTCTCGAAATGATAGAGGAAAGTGAAAACAAAGGTGATAATATAAACGTTAATATGACAATGGTGAGAGTACTATTGTCATGTGGCAGTAATATAAAAATACCTTATCAATAAGTAATATTAAAAATAAATAAGGCAATTAATAAGTATAACGAAATTTAGGAGATATCAATGGCTAGCTTAAATCCCCCAGTATGTAATTTTGGTCAACGCGCAGCTGATTTTGATTTACTTGGCGTTGATGGTAAGCGTTATTCTTTAGCCAATTGTGCGGGAAAAAATGGATTATTGGTGATGTTTATTTGCAATCATTGCCCTTACGTAAAAGCCATTAAAACGCGCTTGGTGGCGGACTGCCTTGAGTTGGCGCAATATGGGATTAACACGATTGCGATTCAAAGTAACGACACTGAAAACTACCCTGATGATTCTTATCAGCGCATGGTGGAAGAGGCGAAATTGTATAACTTTCCTTTTCCTTACGTATTGGACGATACGCAGGATGTTGCAAAAGCTTATGGCGCGGTTTGCACGCCGGATTTTTTTGGCTTTAACGCCAATTTAGAATTGCAATATCGTGGTCGCTTTGATGCGGCAGGTCGAGGCGAGCCGCCGGTTGGCAATCAGCGCGATTTATTTAATGCTATGAAGCTTATTGCGGAAACTCAGCAAGGCCCTAAAGAGCAAATTGCCAGCATAGGCTGTAGCATTAAATGGTTTGCGCAAGAATCCATTTAGGTCTTTATTTAGAAATTTAAAATGACGCAAACAAAAATGACACCAACCAAAACAACACAAGCTAAAAAATTAAACTGGGGAATTTTAGGCGCGGCAAGAGTAAATGAGCGCCTGCTACCAGCTATTATAGAAGCACAAAACTCACAGTTGGTAGCCATAGCTAGCCGCCGTGCAGGTGCTGCAAAAGCCACTTTAGATAAATATGCGCCATGCCACGGTAATGTTAATTGTTACGACGATTTAGAATCGCTGATTAACGATGAAAATGTGCACGCTGTGTATTGTCCAATGGCAAATAATGAACATGTGGAATGGGCGCTAAAAGCCATTAATGCCGGCAAGCATGTATTGATTGAAAAGCCGATGGCGCTAACCGTTGCAGATATTGAAGCCATAGAGCAAGCCGCCCTTAAAAATAACGTTAAAGTGATGGAGGGTTTTATGTACCGCTTTCATCCGCAACACGCGCGGGTAAAGGAGTTAGTGGAATCTGGCTTAATCGGCGATGTGTTATCGGTACGTGCCAGTTACTCATTTTTAATGAAGCCAAATCGTATGTACCGCATTGCCGGCAGTGTAGAAAATGGCGGCGGCGCGATGTGGGATATTGGCCCTTATGCGATACATACATTGCGTTGGGCGATGGGTCTAAATAATGTGGGCTTGAAAAATTTGGACTTGGGTAATGCCGCGCAAAATGGCAAGCCAATCGAGCCGAAATCAGTCACCGTACACGCCAAATTTAACGAAGCTGGGGCAGATATAGTTACCAGCGGCATATTAGACTTTGGCAACGACAGCGAAGGCCGCGCCCGATTTGGCCATTTTGACGTCAGCTTTGAACGCTCACGAAAATCAGAATACGAAATCATCGGCACCAAAGGCTGGCTAAAATGCCACGCCGCTTGGGTATTTCAAAACGATGTGCCGGTGATTAGTTGGGCGCTGGAAGATGGAAAATACGCCGAAGAACGCTTTGCACACAGCAATCACTTTAATTTAGAAATTGAACATTTTAGTGATTGTGTGTTGAATGACAAAGCGCCGATGTTGGATTTAGCCGATGCGAAAAATAATTGCAAGGCGATTGAAGCTGTTTTGAAGTCTGCGGCAATAGGTGGCTTGGTTGTGTGCAAATAAACCCATTTTGCACACCGATAAATCACGCCAATATTTCAACAGCAATGCAACATCAATATAAACATCAGTTATTTTTCAGTACGCACTCGAATAAAGCTGGCAAATTTCGGCTTGCCTAGCTTGGTTTTATCTAAATAACTGTAAGTGACAACGCTGCCAATTTTGGGTGGATTAGCCCGTTCTGCATCGGTAAAGCCAGTGCCTAATTTAAAGCGGATGCCATCTGCGGTAAGCACTTCTAAGGCGCCGAGTTTGCCGGTATTTTTGCCACGCCCAGCAGTGTAAGCGACTACCGTTGCTTCGGCATCGTAGCGCAGTTTTAATTTAACTAGGACATCGCTACGGCCTGTGACATAAGTTGCATCGGCTTTGTGTAGCATCAATCCCTCGCCGCCAAGCGCGACTATTTGTTTGAGTTTTGCGTTGAGCGCTGCTTCGTCATTCACCTTAAACTGTGTCACGGCTTTTAAATGTGGAATATTGGCCAGTTTAACTATTTCTGTAATGCGCTTTGCGCGTGCTTGAAAAGTGCCGCTGGCTTCGGGTAATTCGTACACTAAATACGAAATGCCGCGCCATTCCTCGTCTACTGGCAGGTCTTTTCGAACTGCGCCAGAAAGTGCTTCAAACTTGCCGCGTGCTAACCATAATTCACCATCCAGTGGCATTTTGGGTAAGCCTTTAATAAACCAAGCTGGCGCATTGATTACATTTCCAGCGCGACTGTGAAACGCTTTGCCATCCCAAACTGCACGTACGCCATCAAATTTTTCGCTAACTAAAAACTGTGTTACATCGGTGCCAGGTTGGTAGATTTTAGCTAATAATACTTCAGAAGATTTTAATAGGCTGGTGCTTTGCTGTGTGCTATTAACTTGATTTGCATTTTGTTCTGTATGTTCTTGCGTTGCAACGCTTTGGGTTGAGAATAACGCCGAAAAAAGTGTGCTGGCGATGGCGATTGAAAGTAGGCTTTTAGATGGGTTCATAGGTTTAGTGTAAGTGTTGAGTAAGTCTTAAATGTGATTGTTATGCCTGTTTTAGAGGTTAAACAGCAACAAATGATTGAATTTATACCTAGCAAAACTAAAGGGCTTTTGATCGAAGTGTAGTCTCGCAAAAAGTAAGTGATATGTTTGAGGGCTTAAGCTTGACTAATCTACGCTATGCACTTAGCCCTTGCCGAAAAAGGCTATCTAAGCAATAATTTAACCTTTGCTGAAAATCGGTTCAAAAATCGACTTTTTAGAGGAATTTAATCAAATCGCGATACGATTTAGTGCATTACATAAAATCGTTAAAGAATTTAAGTTAATTATTAGGGAGAAATCAATGGCAACACGTAAAGATCTAGCTAATGCTATCCGTGCTTTATCAATGGATGCGGTACAAAAAGCTAACTCTGGTCACCCAGGTGCGCCTATGGGCATGGCAGAAATCGCTGAAGAGCTTTGGAATAACCATTTAAGCCATAATCCAAAAAACCCTGAGTGGGCCAATCGTGATCGCTTTGTGCTTTCTAATGGTCACGGTTCTATGTTGATCTATTCATTGCTACACCTTACAGGTTATGCATTGCCTATGGATGAATTAAAAACATTCCGTCAATTACATTCAAAATGTGCTGGTCACCCAGAATATGGCTACGCGCCAGGCGTTGAAACAACGACAGGTCCACTAGGCCAAGGTATTGCTAACGGTGTTGGTTTTGCGATGGCTGAAAAGTTGCTTGCTGATCAATTCAACAAGTCAGGTCATTTCGAAGGTTACAATCAACCACTAGATTTGAATATTGTAGATCACCATACTTATGTGTTCTTAGGTGATGGCTGCATGATGGAAGGCGTTTCTCACGAAGCTTGTGCGCTGGCTGGTACTTGGGGCTTGGGCAAATTAACAGCATTCTGGGATGACAACGGTATTTCTATCGATGGTCACATTGAAGGCTGGTACACAGACGATACTGCTAAACGTTTTGAATCATACGGCTGGCACGTTCAGTCAGTAGACGGTCATGATGTTGCTGCTATCGGTGCTGCAATTGCTGCTGCTAAATTAGTCACAGACAAACCATCATTGATCTGCTGTAAAACAGTCATCGGTATGGGTTCACCAAACAAATCTGGTTCACATGATTGCCACGGTTCTGCATTAGGTTTAGAAGAAGTTGCCGCTACTCGCGCTAACATCGGCTGGCCGCATGAGCCATTTGTTATTCCTGCAGATGTTTATGCTGGTTGGGATGCAACGGCTAAAGGCGCAGCTGCTGAAGCGGCTTGGGATGCTAAATTTGCAGCTTATGCAGCAGCTTTCCCGGTTGAAGCGGCAGAATTCAAACGTCGTACATCAGGTGAATTGCCAGCTAACTGGAAAGAAGCTACTGATGCAATCATCGCGGCAACTAACGAAAAAGCTGAAACAGTTGCAACACGTAAAGCGTCACAAAATATTATTGGTGCATTAGCACCATTATTGCCTGAGTTCTTAGGTGGTTCTGCTGACTTAACGGGTTCTAACTTAACTTCATGTGGTAGCTTTGTGCATGTTGATGCTAAAAAACCAGGCAACTACATTTCATACGGTGTTCGTGAATTCGGTATGTTCGCAATTATGAATGGTATGGCATTGCACGGTGGTTTAGTACCATTCGGCGGCACATTCCACATGTTCTCTGACTATGCAAAAAGCGCATTGCGTATGGCTGCATTGATGAAACAACGCACTATTGCGGTGTTAACACATGACTCTATCGGTCAAGGTGAAGATGGTCCTACGCATCAACCAATCGAAAATACTTCTGGTTTACGTTTGATTCCAAATATGGACGTATGGCGTCCAGGTAACTCAACTGAAACTGCGGTAGCTTGGGTATCAGCAGTAGAGCGTAAAAATGGTCCGTCTAGCTTGGTGTTAAGCCGTCAAAACGTGCCTGGTATGAAACACGACGCAGCTCAGTTTGATTTAATGCGTAAAGGTGGTTATGTATTATCAGATGTTGCAGGTAAAGCGGACGCTATTATTATTGCCAACGGTTCAGAACTTGAATTAGCGGTTAAAGCAGCAGCGGAATTGAATGCAGCGGGTACTAAAGTACGCGTAGTTTCAATGCCATCAACTAACGTATTTGATCGTCAAGATAAAGCTTACAAAGACAGCGTATTAACTCCAGGCGTAGTGCGCGTAGCTGTTGAAGCTGGTGTTACTGACTTCTGGCGCAAATATGTAGGCTTAGAAGGCGGCGTTGTTGGTATCGATACATTCGGTGAATCTGCACCAGGTAATGTGTTGTTGAAACACTTCGGCTTTACAGTTGAAAATGTAGTGGCTACGGTGAAATCAGTCCTTTAATTTAAGGTGCTGCCGTTCGACTAGTTGTTTAGTTTAATAAGGCACCTCCTTGTGAGGTGCCTTAGTTTTTTAAGCGAGTTGATTTAGATTCACAGCTTTAAATTTACGGCTTTATATTTAAAGCGGTAAATTCAAAGATTTATATTCAAAGCTTCAAATTTAACAAGTTTAGATTTAATGCTTTTTGATTAAATAAGTTCGAACCAAATTTAAAAATTTAGGAATTATCATGGCAATTCGAGTAGCAATTAATGGTTATGGTCGCATTGGACGCATGGTTTTGCGTGCATTATATGAATCAGGTCGCAAAGATATTGAAATCATTGCCATCAATAGTGCCGACGGTGATGCAGAAAGCAATGCACATTTAACCCGTTACGATAGTGCGCATGGTAAGTTCCCGTTTGAAGTCGGCGTTGATGGCGATGATATGATTATTCAAAGTCATAAAATCAAAACCTTTGCTACGCGTAATCCTGCAGAATTACCTTGGCGTGATTTAGCCATTGATATTGTGTTTGAATGTACCGGTGCATTTAATAGTAAAGCTAAAGCGCAAGTGCATATTGATGCAGGCGCTAAAAAAGTATTGTTATCAGCCCCTGGCGATAAAGATATTGATGCTACCGTGGTTTACGGTGTGAACCATCAGGTGATTAAAGCCAGTCACACGGTTATTTCAAATGCGTCATGCACTACCAATGGCCTTGCACCAATGATACAACCATTGCACGAACAAATCGGTGTGGTGAATGGCTTGATGAATACCATCCATTCATATACAAACGACCAAGTGCTGACCGACTCACACCATTCAGATATGCGTCGTGCGCGCTCTGCAACGACTTCAATGATCCCAACTAAAACAGGCGCTGCTGCTGCTGTTGGTTTGGTGTTGCCTGATCTAAATGGCAAGTTAGATGGCTTTGCTATTCGCGTACCAACCATCAATGTTTCTTTGGTTGATTTGACCTTTACGGCAGCACGCCCAACTACGAAAGAAGAAATTAACAAGATCATGCACGAGGCCGCCAACGCTGGCCCACTAAAAGGCATTTTGTCATACAACGAAGCGCCATTAGTTTCAGTAGACTATAACCACACGCCGTTCTCATCTAACTTTGATGCTACGCTAACTAAAGTGACCAAAGATGGCTTACTCGTTAAAGTGTGCGCTTGGTACGATAACGAGTGGGGCTTTAGCTGCCGTATGCTAGATAACGCTGTTGCGATGATGACAGCAAAAGACTAAAGATAGAATTAGAGCTAGTTGCAGTTATATAACTAGCTGTAGCAATAGTTGTTGAAATGGGACTTGATGGATGATTACGCTTAAAGATATCAGTAGCAATCGTAGAATTGGTTCAATCAGCTACGCTCAGCTACAGTTTTTAGATGATGAAGTAGCTAAAGAGCATAGAAATGACCAGGATTATCGGGTCAGTCGAGAAACTTTAAATATCCTTAAAGAGCGAGGCGCAGATGCTTCTTTAACGACAATCATAGAAAAAGCCATGGGCGATCAAGAATTGATCGAGTTCTATTGGATTAAGTCTTAACAGCAAATAAGTAGGCAATATCTTCAAAGGAAGGCGTAAGTGATGAACGTAATTAAAATGACCGATTTAGATTTGAGCGGCAAGCGCGTACTGATTCGTGCCGATCTTAATGTGCCTTTCGCGGATGGTAAAGTCACTTCAGATGCGCGAATTACCGCATCTATGGCCACTATTGAATTTGCTTTAAAAGCAGGTGCCAGCGTCATGGTTACCTCGCATTTGGGTCGTCCTGAAGAAGGCGTGTTTTCTGAAGAAAATTCACTGCAACCTGTTGTCGATGTTATTTCGGCAAAGCTTAACATCACTGTTCGCCTCATTAAAGATTGGGTTGATGGTGGTTTTGAAGTGGCTGCTGGCGAACTTGTGGTGCTAGAAAACTGTCGATTCAACAAAGGCGAGAAAAAGAACAGCGATGAATTGTCACAAAAATATGCCAAGCTATGCGATATATTTGTAATGGACGCGTTTGGTACAGCGCACCGCGCTGAAGCTTCAACACATGGTGTGGCTAAATTTGCGCCAGTAGCGGCAGCGGGTATTTTGCTAGTCAATGAATTAGAAGCTTTAACTAAGGCCTTGCTAAGTCCGGCGCGCCCAATGGTGGCGATTGTAGGCGGTAGCAAAGTTTCTACCAAACTGACGGTGCTAGAAAGCTTGTCAGATAAAGTCGACCAAATGGTAGTGGGTGGCGGTATTGCCAACACCTTTTTAAAAGCCGCTGGTTTTGAGGTAGGTAAATCACTTTGTGAAGATGATTTAGTGCCAGTAGCACGCACCTTAATGGACAAAATGACCCAAAGAGGCGCAGCGGTGCCAATTGCAGTGGATGTTGTTTGCGCTAAAAAGTTTGATGTCAATGAAGTTGCCGTTAAGAAAGACGTGGCTTCCGTGGCTGCTGACGATATGATTTTTGATATTGGCGCGAAATCTGCTAATGAAATAGCAGAGATCATTAAAAATGCAGGTACTGTGGTTTGGAATGGTCCAGTCGGCGTTTTTGAGTTTGACCAGTTTGGTGAAGGCACAAAAACCATTGCCCATGCAATTGCAAATACAAAAGCGTTTACCTTAGCTGGTGGTGGTGACACGATTGCAGCCATTCAAAAATATGGTATTGAAGACAAAATTGATTATATTTCAACCGCAGGTGGTGCATTTTTAGAGTTTCTAGAAGGTAAAAAGCTGCCAGCAGTGGAAATGCTAGAATTGCGCGCAAAGGGTTAATAGCCAACACTTTGTGTGTTTAAAAAATGGGGCTTATAGCCCCATTTTTTATTCCCGCGAAACCAGTATTGAAAAGTAGCAGTATTGAAAAGTACCAGTATTGCAAAGTACCAGTATTGCAAAGTACCAGTGTTGCAAAGTAAAAGTACGGCAATAAAAATACTTATATAAAAATATAAGTAAAAATAGATTAGTAAAAAATACGACAGAAAATGACAGTAAAAAAGGATTTAAATTGACCTTACGTAAAACAAAAATCGTTGCAACACTAGGCCCTTCCTCAAATAGTGAGGAGATGCTAGCACGCATGATTATGGCTGGCGTGAACGTGGTGCGTTTGAATTTTTCACATGGTAGCGCTGAAGATCATATTAATCGCGCAGAAATTGTTCGTGCTATTGCCGCTAAATTAAATCGGCCGATTGGCGTGTTATGCGATTTGCAAGGCCCCAAAATTCGTATTGGTCGATTTGAACTTGGAAAAATCACGCTGAAAATGGGTGATTTATTTATTCTAGATGCCGATTGTGAATTAGGTAATCAAGATCACGTGGGTTTAGATTACAAAACGCTGCCTCAAGAGGTAAAAGAAGGCGTTGTGTTGTTGCTAGACGACGGCCGCATCACCATGCTAGTCGATAGAGTGAAAGGCAATAAGATTCACTGCGTAGTCTTAAACGGCGGCGTACTGAGCAATAATAAAGGCATTAATCGCCAAGGCGGCGGCTTATCTGCCGAGGCGCTAACGAAAAAAGACCGTGAAGATATTCTGACTGCAGTTAAGTTGGAAGCTGACTATATTGCGATTTCTTTCCCAAAATCAGCGGCTGATGTTGAGCTTGCCCGCACTTTAGTTAAAAAAGCTGGCGGTACAGCTAGTATTATTGCAAAAATTGAACGTGCAGAGGCCATTGAAAATTTAGAGGCGATTATTGAAGCCTCAGACGCCATTATGGTGGCGCGTGGTGATTTAGGTGTAGAAGTCGGCGATGCCGCTGTGCCAGGTTTACAAAAACGCATGATACGCATGGCACGCACACAAAATAAATTAGTGATTACTGCCACGCAAATGATGGAGTCCATGATCAGTTGCCCAATCCCAACGCGTGCGGAAGTGTCTGACGTGGCTAATGCCGTGTTGGATGGCACCGATGCGGTGATGTTATCAGCAGAAACTGCGGCTGGGCAATATCCGTTAGAAACTGTGCAAGCCGTGCATAGGGTAGTGATGGAAGCTGAAAAAGAATATCTGAGCCAATATCATGCGCAAAAGTTGGATCAGGTGTTTGTTAAAACCGATGAAACCATTGCTGCTGCGGCAATTTACACCGCTAAACATTTTAAAGTGAAAGCGATAGCTGCGCTGACGCAATCGGGCAATGCCGCACAATGGTTGTCGCGTGCAGACGCTGAAGTGCCGATTTATGCGCTATCGCCAGATAAATATGCGCGCAGAAAACTGACTTTGCATCGTGGCGTTTACCCTTATCCGATTAGCCAAGATAACAAAAACAAAGACGAAGTGTTACAGGAAATGGAGCAAGTGTTGCTTCAGCAAAGAGTGGTTAATACCGGCGATTTGGTCTTGCTTACATTTGGTGAGCCAATTGGTAGCCCAGGCGGCACAAATACACTTAAAATCGTTAAAATTGGTCCAATCAAGCAGGGCTAGATTAGAGCATAGCTCATTTAAAGGGCTGTTTAAAAAATGGCTAATTTTTAAACAGCCCTTTATAATGAAGGACTTGAATTTTAGCCTACTCACTCTTAAGTAAATTTCCATGACCACACCTTTAAGCACCTCCTCAAATACGCCTCTATTAGAAACCAGCATACAAAGTTTAAAGCGTATACATCAAGGTAAAGTACGCGATATTTACGATATTGATGCTGATACAATGTTGTTGGTAAGTACAGATAGACTGTCAGCGTTTGATGTAATTTTACCTACCGGCATTGCCAATAAAGGCGCCATGCTGACACAAATGGCTAATTTTTGGTTTGAAAAACTTAAAGATGTAGTGCCTAACCATTTGACTGGCATAGACCCGAATAGCGTAGTGACAGACCCTGCAGAGCAAGCACAATTAGGCCTAGGTAATTTAAGTCGCGCAGTTGTGGTTAAGAAACTTAAAGCCTTGCCAATTGAAGCCATTGTGCGTGGTTATTTAGTCGGCAGTGGTTGGAAGGAATATAAGGCCAAAGGTACCGTGTGCGGTATTGAATTGCCAGCAGGTCTGCAAGAGGCATCAAAGCTACCTACGCCTATTTTTACGCCATCAAGCAAAGCTGCAGTGGGTGAGCATGACGAAAATATCAGCTTGCAACAATGTGCAGATTTAATCGGCAGTGAGATGGCCGAACAAGTAGCTGCCGTTGCCATTGCCCTATACAAGCAAGCCGCTGAATATGCTATTACACGCGGCATTATTATTGCAGATACTAAATTTGAATTCGGCCTAGATGCCAATGGCGTGTTACATGTGATGGATGAAGTGCTAACGCCTGATTCATCACGTTTTTGGCCTGCTGACAGTTATGCGGTTGGTAGTAATCCACCAAGTTACGATAAGCAATTTGTGCGTGACTGGCTAGAAACCGCAGGTTGGAATAAAACAGCACCAGCACCGGCTTTGCCAGCAGATGTTGCACAAAAAACCAGCGAAAAATATATGGAAGCATTTGAACGCCTAACGGGCCATCCGCTTGCGGGATAAGACGCGGCTTAATTTTTGTCTAAGTTTTTTTGATTAGAGTTTGACTATTAAACGTCTGATAGAAAAATTAAAGTCTTTCACCAAACACCTCAAGCAAGAATTTGAGGTTTATAGACTAGTGCTTAAACACCCAAAAACGCCATGGCTAGCCAAAGTTTTTTTAGGCTTGGCCATCGGGTACCTCCTATTGCCTTTTGATTTGATCCCAGACTTTATCCCGGTACTAGGCCAACTTGACGACGTAGTCATCATTCCAATTTTAGTCTATATCGCTTTATTATTTATCCCAAAAGACGTCATACAAAGTTGTCGAGAACAAATGCGAGCAAACTTGCTATAATCGTGGCTCAAAATTAACCAGATTTTTATTATTTAGGAACTAGTAATGTCATTAAACCAAGTGCCAACCGGTAAAGATGTGCCAAATGACTTTAACGTCATCATTGAAATCCCAATGCAAGGTGATCCTGTTAAGTATGAAGTAGACAAAGAAAGCGGTGCTATTTTTGTGGATCGCTTTATGGGTACAGCCATGCAATACCCAACTAATTACGGTTATGTACCGCACACGTTGGCCGATGATGGCGACCCAGTTGATGTACTTGTAATGACACCAGTACCATTAATTCCAGGTGTAGTGGTGCGTTGCCGCCCGCTAGGCGTGTTGATGATGGAAGACGAAGCCGGTATGGACGCTAAAGTACTTGCTGTGCCAGTAGAGAAAGTCTGCGGTTTATATGGCCACTTAAAATCACACACCGACGTTTCAGAATGGCGCCTAAATATGATTGCCCACTTCTTTGAGCATTACAAAGATTTGGACAAGGGTAAATGGGTGAAAATCAATGGTTGGGGTGACATTGAGCAAGCCAAAAAAGAAATTCTTGAAGGCGTAGAAAACTACAATAATGAGAAAGTTAAACCAGCTTTCTAAAATAGTTACTTAAGGCAATTTGGCATTAAATTTTTTTATAAAAAGGCAGCTCAGGCTGCCTTTTTTTGTTTTGAGTCTGTAAATAATTCTGTGTAAATTGACTTACTAATGGTTTATAGCAGTTATTGCCAAACTATTTCTTTGGCTCAGCTTTAATCTTAGCCATTTTCTCACGCCATTCGTTGAGTTGCTCTTCCTCAAGCTCTAACTGGAGTGCTAAAGCGTCATCTCGGCTCAACTTATCTTTGTCCAAACGTTTTGGTAGCTTTCCGCTCATCCTTGAGAGTAGACGCTCAGCTTCCTCTGCATTTAATAATTTTGCTTTTTCTTGAAACTCTTCGCTTGCTGTTTTATTTGACATGGAATGGCTACTCAGCTTTGTGTTGAAAATATTTACATCTTCATATTAAGGGGTGGATTGTGAAGCGTGTGTGAATTTTTTGTGACAGCGGACTGATTCGATGCAGTGCAAAAGCCACCTAACAGAGTGTCTGGTTGGTAGCCAGTTTGTAAGTAGTACATAACTTTTTTAACTCCCGCTAACTGTCAATAACAGCAGAAAAAAAAGGGTGCTTATGAGGCACCCTTAAAAAGGAGATTTAACATTCAAGCTTTGAAGTTATGACGAATATACAAGTTTAATGTGTCATTAATAAGTCATCTAATGGAAATGGCACTATTTGAAAGCAAGTTTATTGTGATGTTTATTAACGACAAACATACTTTAAGTTAGCTTAAAGCAAATGCGATGTAGATCAATCCCATCGTGGTTTCAACTGTTCAAAACGTTTCCAGTTTCGTTTTAGGTTTTGTAGTTGAAGTTTGGTGTTGTAAGCATTCCAATTTGCAAGAATATCCAATGATTGCATCAGCGCTGGTTTAGCTTGTTTGCCTATGAGTTTTTGAGCGATATTCTCGGATATGCAAATATCATTGAGAGCGCCTAGCGTGTCCGATAGTTTAGTCAGAGCGGGCAAGAAGTTTCGCAATTTACCTTTCGGGTATAGGTGCGAAAAAAATTCTATTGCATATCGCAATTTTTTGGCAGCGATACGCGTAGCATGTCGCTGCTTTTGCGGCACTTGCATCAGAAATTTCCCTTGCTTTTTAAGCTGCTTATGCCGTTTAGATAGCATAGGGCTGGCAATCTCCAGCACTTTATATTCAACACTATTGTTCTTGCGCCAACGTTCGTTTTCAAGCCAATCGCCTACGCTTAGTAGCATGTGCTGATAACGCTGTGAGCGGATAGCTTTGCGAACTTTATTTTTAGCCTTCCTCCCAGCATTATGCACCTTTTCGTTTAGCTGAATCAGGCTGGGCTGGTCGGGGTATAGTTGTAAAATCGATGGAAGCGTATGCTTTGCAAATACATCTAAATCACGGGCTTGGCCTAGCACCTTAGTAATCCAACGCAGATCCTTAATGATATGAGTGCAACTGTGCTGGTTGATAATACTACCAAAAATATTGAGCGAAGATCGAAGGCGACGCAGTGCGATGCGCATCTGGTGTACACCTTCTTCATCAACACCGTATAGAACTGTATCCTGGTTGCCCTGAAGTTGAGAGAAGCACTCCCAAGCTATCTTTTTTAGTGCTAAGTGAGCGCTCATAGTCCGTACTAATTGCGGTGGATTCGCACGGACGATAGCCGGTAATCTTGGGCGATAATAATCGTAGCCTCGCTGCGATTTGCTCTTATGCTCAAGGTTCAGCGGAATGCTTTGGTTCAGGTGAAGTGCAAAGGCAAAAAGGCGTCCAGCACTACCTTTTTTAAGTTCCAATTCGATTTCGCTGATTAGCTCAAATTTTTCATTCACTATCAGTTCGCCTATTGCAGCATAATTCTGATGACTTGCCCCTCTACTAAATCAGACCTAGCTCAATATTTAATATCCAGTCATTGTATGAAGGATAAGTATGCACCTATTAAGCCAAGTTTATTGTAAATAGGCGCCTACGCAACAACCCCAAATAAACTACCAACGCCAGCGGTAGCAGCCATTGCTAATGCTCCCCAAAAGGCAACACGCGTCATTCCAAGTAATATTTTTGCACCACCTACTTTAGCGGCAATAGCGCCTAAGCCGGCTAAAAATAATAATGACATTACCGCTACATAAGGCACTGTTAGTGTAGTTGGCGCAAGTAAAACTACCAGTAATGGTAAGGCCGCACCAATGGCAAAAGTTGCTGCAGAGGCTAGTGCGGCTTGAATTGGCCGCGCATTGAGCGTTTCGGTAATGCCGAGTTCGTCGCGTGCATGGGCTGAAAGTGCATCATGTGCGGTGAACTGTACCGCAACTTGCCGGGCTAATTCTGGCGTTAGGCCGCGTTCGATGTATATATTGGTCAGCTCTAAAAGCTCGTGATCTTGATCAGTTTCAAGCTCTATGCGCTCGCGGGCTAAATCAGCATTTTCGGTATCGGATTGCGAGCTGACTGAAACATATTCACCTGCGGCCATTGCCATAGTGCCTGAAACTAAACCTGCTACACCAGTTAATAATATAGTGTTATGCGCCGCGTGCGCAGTTGCAATGCCGATAATCAAACTTGCCGTTGAAACAAGGCCATCATTAGCCCCTAACACTGCCGCACGTAGCCAACCAATATGATGTGAGCGATGGAATTCAGAGTGTTTCAAGATGATTTTTCCTAGTAAGTAATTCAGTAGGTAAATGGGAGGCGTATTTAAAAAGGCGACCTAAGTCGCCTTTTTAATCACAAAGCCACATATTACATGTGAAGTAAGGGCACGATTAATAAAGCAACGATGTTAATAATTTTAATCAAGGGATTAACCGCCGGACCCGCTGTATCTTTGTAAGGGTCGCCTACGGTATCGCCAGTGACGGCGGCTTTATGTGCGTCTGAACCTTTACCGCCGTGGTTGCCATCTTCAATATATTTTTTGGCATTATCCCAAGCGCCGCCGCCGGTACACATAGAAATCGCTACGAATAAGCCCGTTACAATAGTGCCCATCAACATACCGCCCAAAGCCACAGGGCCAAGAATTAAGCCTACTGCAACCGGCACCACCACAGGTAAAAGTGACGGTATCATCATTTCTTTAATCGCCGCAGTGGTGAGCATATCAACCGCTTTTCCGTATTCTGGCTTAGCAGTTCCTTCCATAATGCCTTTGATTTCACGGAACTGCCTGCGCACCTCTTCAACCACTGCGCCGGCTGCTCTGCCTACCGCTTCCATGGCCATGGCAGCAAACAAGAATGGAATTAAGCCGCCGATAAACAGGCCGATAATCACCATAGGGTCGCTTAAATCAAATTTAGCTACTATGCCCGCACCTTCAAGTTTATGTGTGTAATCGGCAAACAATACTAAGGCCGCCAAACCGGCAGAACCAATGGCGTAGCCTTTAGTAACTGCTTTGGTCGTATTGCCAACCGCATCTAGTGGATCAGTTACATCGCGTATTTCTTTGGGTAAGCCAGCCATTTCGGCAATGCCACCGGCGTTATCGGTAATTGGGCCGTAAGCATCTAGTGCAACAACAATGCCAGCCATGCTCAACATTGAGGTTGCGGCAATCGCTACGCCATATAAACCCCCTAAATGATGTGATACATAAATGGCCAAACAGACTGAAAGCACAGGCCAAGCCGTTGATTTCATTGAGATGCCAATACCAGCAATAATGTTGGTCGCATGGCCAGTAGTTGAGGCTTGTGCAATGTGTTTTACCGGCGCGTAATCTGTCCCTGTGTAATATTCAGTAATCCACACCAAGGCTGCAGTAAGCACTAAACCAACCGCACATGCACCAAATAGTTGATTCGCTGACACACTAAGTTCGCCAGCCATTAATCCATCTGGAAACATTTTTGTGGTGACAAAATAAAAGGCTATTAGCGATAAGCTTCCTGCAACGGCTAGGCCTTTATACAAAGCTGGCATTACGTTTTTCATGCCGGGTGAGGCTTTTACAAAGAAGCAGCCGACAATAGAAGCAACGATGGAAACCGCAGCCAGCATTAGTGGATATAAAATACCGTTAGCACCAGCGTTAGTCAGTAATAAGCTACCTAGCACCATAGTCGCAATTAATGTGACCGCATAAGTTTCAAACAAGTCAGCCGCCATGCCTGCGCAGTCGCCCACGTTATCACCTACATTATCAGCAATTACGGCTGGATTCCGTGGATCATCTTCAGGAATGCCTGCTTCAACTTTACCGACTAAATCCGCACCTACATCGGCACCTTTAGTGAAAATACCACCGCCTAATCGTGCGAAAATTGAGATGAGGGAGGAGCCGAAGGCTAAGCCAATGAGTGGGTTGAGGTCGGTTGCGTTTTCGCCACCTAAAAACCAGTAAAAACCCGCTACGCCTAGTAAACCTAAGCCCACCACTAACATGCCGGTAATTGCGCCCCCTTTAAATGCCACATCTAAGGCTGGGGCAATACCACCAGTCGCGGCCTGAGCAGTGCGCACATTAGCTTTTACTGAAACATTCATGCCAATAAAACCGCAGGCGCCAGACAATACTGCACCAACGACAAAACCAAGCGCGGTTTTTGAGCCTAAAAATATTCCGATTAAAACAGCGAGAATTACACCAACAATGGTGATGGCTTTATATTGTCGGGCTAAATAAGCAGCTGCCCCTTGTTGAATGGCGCTGGCAATTTCTTGCATGCGTTCGTTACCGGTGGGCAGGCTGGTAATCCATCTACTCATTATTACGCCATATAACACCGCTAAAATAGCGGCTCCGATGACAATTATTATTGCAACTGACATGACTTCTCCCTATCTAAATTTTTATAAAGCACGCGCTGCTTAATAAGCTACAGGCGCGAACTCAACATTGAAATACAACGTTAAAATAAAACTAGCGTGAATTGAAACCAAGAACAAATACAAAATCTTAACAAGCAGTGAAAATATTCAACACTATTGATATAAAGCTAAATCCCCTAAATTTTTGTAATGAGCGAGTGCCCGCTTTGCTACTAAAATAATTACCAAATTGCATTAAACAATGTAACTAATTTGTAACAACGGTTTCATTATTGCACTATTAAGCAAGGCTAACAACTGTTTATACAGTATCATTTTAGGCACAAACTATCTTGAATGTTAGGTGGTTGAAAACCTAAGGTTAATTTGGAGTGAATGCCTTAGTCAGCTTTGCTGGCTAACCTAGCTAATGCCTCGCCTAGCGGAGTGCCGGTTAGTTTTTCAGCGAGTATTTTTAAGTCTGAACCAGCCTGTAAACTGAGTTTTTTAATGACTTTTGGCTTGGCTATCGGGGTAGATTTTACTTGCACTTTCACCCGAATTGAAGTAACTTCACACTCTTGCTTTTCTAGCTGAATCAACAAGCTAGGGATGAAAAGCTTAATTTTTGCGGCAACTGCATTGCTATGCGCAAGTATAGTGAATTGCTGGTTTTTAATCGCGGTTGCATGGCTAAATTGAGCCAAGTTTTCAGGGGCAATCTTCTCCCAAATATTTTGTGCAACTTGGGCTTCTTTGGTATGTGCATTTAGCGCAACAAGCTCAGGTTGTTTCAGTAAAGAATTAAACTGGAGCATGGCTACTAGCGTAGTGAATAACTAGTGGTTGATAGGAATGCTATGAATATCATATTTGTCTCAAATAGTATGGCGAAAGCAAAAACATTATCGATGCTGCAGGTGGGCATAATAGCGCTTGCGCTGATACTTTTGCCAACTTTTATTACGATAATGCTGATTGTGCCACAGGAATCTGCCTTGCAAAAGGGCGTGAAATCTTTGATTCCTCCGCAACTGAAGTTTTCATTTAATAATCAGCAAAAACATTTAGATGTTTATGCTTTGCAATTGGGTGAAATGCAGGCGCGTATTATGCGTTTAGATGCGCAGAGTGAACGCTTATCTAAGCTTGCTGGTGAAAAACCACCAGCGCATGTTGACGCTGCAAATCTGAAAAAAAATGCATCGCGGGATAAATCTCTGCGAGATGGCCAGGGTGGACCTTTGGTTCGTAGCTCACCGCTATCTGAGACGGATCTACAGCAATATATAGCAGAATTAACGGCTAAGATTGAAGCTGATACTGACCGTTTTAGTAGTCTTGAAGCTAAATTGTTACAACAAAGTGTGTTGAAAGATACATTGCCCAATAGCAGTCCAGTAAGTGTCGCTTTTAACTCGTCTAGCTATGGCTGGCGAATAGACCCATTTAACGGAGAAAAAGCCTTTCACGAAGGCTTGGATTTCCCTGCAGCTATTGGTGCCAGAATTAATGCTGCCGCTGGCGGCATCGTGTCGTTTGCTGGGCAAACGCCTGATTATGGTAAACTGGTTAAAATTGATCACGGTTCTGGGCTAGAAACACGCTACGCACACAGCTCTAAAATTTTAGTAAAAGTGGGTGATCGGGTAGAAAAAGGTCAAGAAATTGCAGAAATAGGCAATTCTGGTCGCTCTACAGGGCCGCATTTGCATTACGAAATTCGTTTGAACGGTAATGCCTTAGATCCAAGGCAATACCTTAAAGCCAGTATATAGTTTCCAGTTATTTCATGGCATTAAAGCAGTTGAATTTTATAAAATACGCACCATATAGCATCCTAACATTGTAATATTTACGACCTATAATTAAACGAAGCTACATTAAGTCATCATCCAATAATAACCATAATTAACAATCACCTTCACCTAACTCCAAAGCCTTTTATCCTTTAAGCGGAAAGTCACTCACCTCATGATATCCACGTTGTTCAAAAAACTATTCGGTAGCCGTAACGATAGGCTTGTTAAGCAGTATGCACAGAAAGCACAAGAGATTAATGCGCTAGAACCGTCAATGCAGGCTTTGTCTGATGAGGCGCTTCAAGCTAAAACGGTTGAGTTTAAACAACGTTATGCCAATGGCGAGACTTTAGATCAACTATTACCAGAAGCATTTGCTGTAGTGCGCGAAGGTGGTAAACGCGCTTTGGGTATGCGCCATTTTGACGTGCAAATGATAGGCGGCATGGTACTTAACGCAGGAAAAATTGGTGAAATGCGTACTGGCGAAGGTAAAACGCTAGTTGCCACTTTACCAGTTTACCTAAATGCACTGACAGGTAAGGGCGTTCATGTGGTAACCGTGAATGATTACCTAGCTAAACGCGATGCTGAATGGATGGGCAAGTTATACAACTTTTTAGGCTTGAGCATCGGTATTAACTTATCGCAAATGCCAACCGATGTGAAGCGTCAGGCCTACGCGGCTGATATTACTTACGGTACCAACAACGAATACGGTTTTGATTATTTACGTGACAACATGGTACATAGCCGTGAAGAGCGTGTGCAGCGTGGCTTAAGCTACGCACTGATCGATGAAGTCGATTCAATCTTGATTGATGAAGCCCGTACGCCGCTGATTATTTCTGGCCAAGCAGACGACAGCATTGCGCTATATAACCAAATTAACGCGGTTGCGGCAAAATTAGTCGCACAAACTGAAGAAGAAGGCGCTGGCGATTTTTGGGTGGATGAAAAAGCACAAAATGTTGTGATGTCTGAGCAAGGCCACGAACATGCTGAAGATTTATTGACTGAATCTGGTTTGTTACCAGTGGGTTCAAGCCTCTATGAAGCGGCTAATATTACCTTGGTGCATCATTTATACGCTTCATTAAGAGCGCGTAATTTGTACCACAGAGATCAGCATTATGTGGTGCGTGATGGCGAAGTGACCATTGTCGATGAAATCAATGGTCGTATGATGCCTGGTCGTCGTTGGTCAGACGGTTTACATCAAGCGGTTGAAGCCAAAGAAGGCGTCGAGATTCAAAAAGAAAACCAAACTTTAGCTTCAATTACTTTCCAAAATTACTTCCGTATGTATGCCAAATTGTCTGGCATGACAGGTACGGCGGATACTGAAGCTTATGAATTTAATCAGATTTATAACCTAGAAACTGTCGTTATTCCTACGCATAGGCCGATGTTGCGTAAAGATAATATGGATAAAGTGTATCGTACCGCGCAAGAAAAATACGCAGCGGTTATTTTGGATATTAAAGATTGTCAAAGTCGTGGTCAGCCAGTATTGGTGGGTACAACGTCCATTGAAAACTCAGAGCTGATTTCTAAGTTGTTGAATGCAGAGAAATTAGAGCATCAAGTATTAAACGCAAAGCAACATGAGCGTGAAGCGCACATTATTGCGCAGGCTGGCCGTCCTGGCGTGATTACCATTGCGACGAATATGGCAGGTCGCGGTACGGATATTGTATTAGGCGGCAACCCTGAGTCAGATATTGAAGCAGTTAAAGAAGATGCAAGCCTAAGTGATGCTGATAAAGAAGCGCGCATTGTTGCCATTAAGGCTGATTGGAAACTGCGCCACGATGCAGTGTTAGCTGCAGGTGGTTTGCATATTGCTGGTACTGAGCGCCATGAATCGCGTCGTGTAGATAATCAGTTGCGCGGTCGTTCTGGTCGTCAAGGTGATGCTGGTTCTAGCCGTTTTTACCTTTCTTTAGAAGATCAATTACTGCGTATTTTTGCGTCTGATCGCGTTTCTGCGATTATGGAAAAACTCAATATGCCAGATGGTGAGGCGATTGAGCATCCGTGGGTAACCCGTGCGATTGAAAACGCACAACGTAAAGTTGAAGGCCGTAACTTTGATATTCGTAAACAATTGCTTGAATATGATGATGTGGCCAACGATCAACGTAAAGTCATCTACGAGCAGCGTAACGAGTTATTAGAAGCCGCTGATATCGGCGATACGATTCGTGCCATGCGTGAAGACGTGTTGATCAGCATGATTGCAACGCATATTCCACCGAATAGCGTTGAAGAATTATGGGATGTGCCTAGTTTAGAAAGAGAACTTAAATTCGAAGCTGGTTTGGAAATTCCACTACAAAAAATGTTGGAAGATAATCCTGATTTGCATGAAGAAACCTTGCGTGATCGTATTCTTGCTGCGGCAGAAAGCACTTATATTGCTAAAGAAGAGCAGGCTAGCCCAGATATTATGCGCCAGTTTGAACGCTCAGTCATGTTGCAAAGTTTGGATAATCATTGGCGCGAGCATCT
>CANFZA010000008.1 GCA_947451235.1 Methylophilaceae bacterium
AATTTCAAGTGCGATAGCGTCTTTACCACCACCATAAACAACACCAGGAACTGTACCAGCGTGACGAAGACGGCGGCTCGCACCCGTACCTTTAACATCACGTTTTACTGCATTAATTTCAATAGCCATTTTACTACTCCTAAATTTACATCTTTTACTACACTATAGACTGCATACCGCGACCAGTTTGCAGGGTTAAAAACTTTTTCTAGACTAATTTAGTCCATAAACAGTGAAGATACTGAATCTTCACTGCTGATTCTGCGTATGGTTTCTGCTAACAATTCAGCAGCACTTAATTGGCGAATTTTTTTACAATTGGCAGCCTCTAAACCAAGTGCAATGGTGTTAGTCACTACTAATTCATCTAATTCTGAATTCATAATGCGCTCTGCAGCACCGCCAGATAATACTGGGTGCGTTGCATAGGCCACTACTTTTTTGGCGCCATGTTTCTTTAAGGCTGCAGCAGCTTCGCAAAGTGTATTTGCGGTGTCCACCATGTCATCCATAATCACACAAGTACGGCCAGCAACATCACCAATAATATTCATTACTTTAGCAACGTTTGGTTTTGGGCGACGTTTGTCGATAATGGCTAAGTCTGAACCTAATTGTTTAGCACAAGCACGGGCGCGCACTACGCCGCCAACGTCTGGTGAAACAACCATTAAATTTTCATGATTTTGTAGTAACAAATCGGCTAACAAAATGGGTGTAGCGTAAATATTATCAACAGGAATATCAAAGAAACCTTGAATTTGATCTGAGTGCAAATCCATCGTTAATAAACGATTAACGCCAACGCCTGTCAGCATATTAGCCACAACTTTAGCGGTAATCGCAACACGGGCTGAACGCGGGCGGCGGTCTTGACGTGAATAACCAAAGTATGGAATTGCCGCAGTAATTCTGCCAGCTGATGAGCGACGAAGCGCATCGACCATGACCATCACTTCCATTAAGCTATCGTTAGTTGGGTGACTTGTAGATTGCAACACAAAAACATCGCGACCACGTACATTTTCTAGCAATTCTACGGTAATTTCGCCATCGCTAAATCGGCCTACGTGCGCACGACCAAGCTCTATGCCTAAATGGGTAGCTACTTCTTGTGCTAGTACGGGGTTGGCATTGCCAGTAAAGACCATCAAGTTGCCGTTGGACGCCATTTGATTTCCTATATAGCTGAGCGTTGATTAGCGCCAGCATGAACTATCGATAAAAGAAACTATTACTATAAAAACTTACAAAAAATAAAAGCGTGTAAATTTTATAATCTACACGCTTGTTATTCTAAGCTATGCAGATAATAATCTGCATTCTAAATTTTGGCTGAGGAGGAAGGACTCGAACCTTCGGATGCTGGGATCAAAACCCAGTGCCTTAACCAACTTGGCGACTCCCCAATATTTTAATCAGCCTATTTGATTATTTTTAATAGCTAAAACTAGTTTATTAACTAAAATTAGCTAATCACAATAATCAAACAAAGGGTGCTGACTTAACCCTTTTGCAACAAAACCCTTAATACCGCTAGGCTTTTGACTGCATATTTCATTTGCAACTTTCTCGCTTGCTTTGATTTCACCAGCCACTTCTAAAAACACAGAAGCACCAGAACCGCTCATTCTTGCATCACCAAATTTCTTAAGCCATTTAATGCATGCCAAAACTGCAGGATACTCATTACAAACAATTTCTTCTAACTGGTTTTTAAATTCTAAAGCTAAATTTCCGCTTGAAGAATTTGTGTTCCCAGAAAAGTCCGACATTGTCTTAGGAATCGCATTTCTTGTCAATTGCTTATTGGTAAATATTTGTCTAGTTACTACATTTATTTTTGGATTCAGCACTACGTAATAAGCGTCTTTCAAACTAATCTCTTGCAATTCTTCACCCACACCTTCAGCCCAAGCGTTACGACCGAAGATAAAGAATGGTACATCTGCGCCTAACTGTAAGCCAAGCGCTAACAATTCAGCCCGACTTAAATTAAGATTCCATAAACGATTTAATGCAAGCAACACGGTTGCCGCATCAGAACTACCGCCGCCTAAGCCACCACCCATCGGAATATTTTTTTTGACGACAATTTCCACACCCATTTCAGAGCCAGTATATTGCTGCAATAATTTTGCCGCACGCACACATAAATCTTGCGCTTCTGGCACACCTTCAACTTCATTCACGCGCTTGATATCGCTAGTTTTGGTTGGCTTTAAATAAATCGTGTCATAAAAATCAAGTAAACAAAAAACTGTTTGCAATAAATGATAGCCATCAGCCCGTTGACCGGTGATGTGCAAAAACAAATTGATCTTTGCGGGGGCTAAAAATGGCTGAAAGTCTTGCATAGGCCGACATTTTAACGCATGAAGTTACGCCTTAACTTAGGCTTATTAAATTTATTAGTTAATTTTTTATATTCGCTTAAATTATTCCAAAATAACGCGTCCATTTAGCGCTTGTACTGGGCGGTTATTATGGTGGCGTGTTGCACGCTCAAACAATTCAATTTGTTCTTTAGAGGCTGTCACTGGCGTTTTTAATAATATCCAGCGCACGCCTTCAGTACATGGCGGCGTAGTGAGCGAGCCACTAAATCGATAATAGCTTCGATTATCTGGCATTAACTCTGTTGGAATCATACGCGCTCTTAACGGGATAGGCGCGCCCTCTTCGTTCGGCATCTGTGACCAGAGCTTGGCTAAGCCGGCGTTTTCTTTACCTTCTTTAAACATCACGCCAATAACCGTTAAATTACCCTTTGAGTCCGCATGCACAAAATGGGCTTCTAATGGGTATGATTTGCCATGTACTTTATTTTCGCTAGGCGCATGAAAATGCACCTGCTTCATTTGGTAAGCGGCATTATCAAGCACCAACATATTGCCTTCTTTGAAGCTAACCTGCACGGTATGACCATTGTTAACGATATCTTTTGCCGGAAACTTTTGTATGCTGCGTATGGGCTTCAGCACTGCGTGGGTCGTTTCTTCAATATCGACGGGGGATTGATTGCGGCCAGCCTCACAAACGGTGTATTCCGGGCTAAGTTTAGCCCAGCTTTCCGGACCTTCTTTACCTTCGTATGTCCAGTGAGGCTGGTGTGCGCTTGCTTTTCCTGTTGCAGGCTTAGTTAAAGCGGCTACTTCTTTGGGCTTTTCTACGGCCTTAGCAGGCGCCACCACTGGTGCAGGTTTTTCAACAGCAGGCACTACCGCCGGCTCGGCTGTAGGTGTCGGCGTTTTTGCTGACTCTACTTTTACAGATCCTACTTTTTCCGCGGCAGATTTTGCTTTGCTGGCATTAGTGGCTGGCCTATCGGTTAAACAGACGTAGCGCATGGCAATATCCACGTCAGTTTCTGGTACAGGCTCAATAAACTCAGCGCTTTTAGGCTCTATGCCTGCAGAGTAAACCAACTCATTATTGAAATACTGAAACACTTGTGAAGTCGCCGATTTTTGGGCAGTGCAATCAAAAAACCACAGTAATTTTGATAGATTAAATTGCTTGTCACGCGATTGTAAATTGTCTGGTGTTTGGAAAGTCTTTTGGGTCGCCTTATATTCGATTTTAACCCAAGCTCTTTTAAGCAAGTCTTGTTGCAATACAGATTGCTTATCTAACATTAACTTTGATGTACCATCTTCATGCAACTTTACCCACACAGCAGCCTGACTATTAGCCATCATGGCAAAGTACAGCAATAGCGCGAATATGGTGCCTACCTTCTTCATAAGGTCCTCAATATGGATTTTTGCCATTAAGCACAACCGCAATGCTTTAATGCATATTTTACAATTAGCAAATTATGCCGACTGACGGACTATTTTTAACGAAGAAGCAATGATGTATTTATGCGTTAATTCTGTGCTTAAGACTTTAGCGCATCAGGCGTAAGATTTACTTAAGGTTTACGTGACGTTAAAACTTTAAGATTTTTTACCCCAACTTTGCAGTAAAGCAATTTTTTATAGCGTAGCCAGCACTTGGCTTATTTGACTAAATACCGGCCTTAGAGCGACTTCAGTTTGCTCGCAAGCACTTTGCAAGTTACGCAATGTTTGTAGCTTTGCTGCAGAATCACTACTAACAAGACTGCGTATTAGCAACTCTTCTAGCAAGCAACCGTACGCACGCACTTCTATTTTCTGTAACGCTTGCGCGTGTTCTGTTGGCATAAAAGAGGCCGCGCCAAAGTCACTCAACAAACAGCCACCTTCATCTTGATGATGCAAAATATTATGAGCATAACAATCGCCATGCATAAGGCCGCTTGCATGTAAATGTTGCATGGCACTGGCAACGCCTTGTGCAATCACTAAAGCATGGTTAAGCGTAAATTGCGTGGCATCGGCATAAACATCACGCGTGCAAGATTCTAGGCTAGGCGGATGCGCTAAATTACTAAAGCTTGGCTTAATGAGAGACATAATAAGGCCGCTTACATTATCTGGATGTCCGCTTAAGAGGCCAATAGTAGACGTGAGATTCGCATGCGCGCCTGCGGCAATACAGGCTGCCATCTCGCTTTGCGGCAAGCCATCGCTAGTCATCGCGCCTTTGAATAACTTCAGCGCTACTGTTTGTGCATCAAGTTCCGCGCCCTGCCATTTGGCCTGATAAATAACACCTGAAGCGCCTTCGCCTATTTTTTGCTGTAGCTGTAAGCTAGCCCAATCAACTTGTGATATTGGCTGATTAGCGCGAGGATTAGCAAGCTGACTAGACTCAATATTGCTGCATAAAGGATTCCCAGCAAAGGCCAGCCAAGCGAGGCGCGGCAATGCCAACAACCATTCCGGCAACGATGCAAAGCGGTTCGCTGATATGCGTAGCAATTCTAACTTAGTACAAGCGGCCATTTCATCAGGCAAATATGTAAGCTTATTACCAGCTAACATCAGCTTTTGTAATTGTAAACAACGCCCCAAAGCTGAGGGCAACGTGGCGAGCTGATTATCAGTGAGAATTAGCCATTGCAATTTAGCCGGTAAGGCCTCCGCAGCAAGTTGGCTAATTTTATTGGCTTTAAAACCAACCATCGTTAATTCAGCGCATTGCCCCAACACTTCAGGCACATGGGTAAATTGATTTTCAGAACAAAAAATGACTTTTAGCTTTTTTAGTCGCGTTAAATCATTGGGTAATGACGATAGATTATTACCAGAAAGATTGAGAATTTCTAAAGTATCAGCCAGATCATAAATTTCTTGCGGGAAATGATCTAAACCACAAGATAAATCAAGACGCTTTGCACCAGCAAATTTACCAGCGCGTAGCATGGCTAATGAATCTTGAATGGGCTTAGTCGTCATAAGTTATATTTAAATGGGCAGATTGAAATTTAGATTATCGCTAGAGCTGAGTTTGTAATTTAGGGGAATAGCTAAGAAATAGGTGCTGGATTTAACCAGCAAAATGCTGCGACTGAACGGACATACTGGAAGCGTGAAACATCTTTATGGCTGACTAAGATTATCCCATTTCTCTACCAACAGCTTCAAATACACTTTTTCGCTTCTGAGTAGAATCTTACTGGGTAAAAAGACGCCATTTTGTTCAGAATAATTTTGATATTCAATAGACCAGCCATCTTGTTTCAAACTACTTAAGTAGCCAAAATCATCCCAAGCAATGCTGTCAATCTTGCTACTGCTTGGGCGGCCCAATGACCAATCTGCCAGCCCAACCAGAGGCAATTGCCAGCCTAAGATTCGCTGCGTCAAACTTTCAACATCATCGGCAGAAACACTATTACCGTTTCCGTCTTCTAAAGTAACACTTTCTGCAGTTTTTTTAATGCCAGCAACTTGCCCGCCTAAAGGTGAAAACAGCTCTACATTATCTTTTGTCGCATCGTGTTGCCAATGTAGTCCGCCAGAAAACCCCCTACCGTCATACTGCACGCCAATGCGGCCTTGCAGAGAAAATTGGCTAATTGCCTGTAGCTTATTTAAATGCTGCTGATTTAAGCCCTGCGATGCAATAGCGTCTATAGGCTTAGAAGGCGGAACGCTAACGCAACTTTGCAGTATCGATACGCAAAAAATTAAGCAACTTAAGCGCAGGCTAGTCATTTTAGATTTAAATCTTAACACTACTTAAGATTTAAACTTATTAGCGGTAGCTTGTAAAACCTCATTTTTTGGGTCTGCACTTAAGGCTTCACTCCAAATCTTTTTAGCTTCATCATGCTGACCTTTCTGCCAAAGCACCTCGCCTAAATGCGCAGCAATTTCGGGGTCTTGGCTGAATTTGTAAGCTTGCTGCAAATAGCCAATCGCTTTATCTAAATTGCCTTTGCGGTAATGCGCCCAGCCTAAACTATCTAACATAAAATGATCATTCGGGCTTAGAGACAAACCCTTTTCAATGAGCGTAATGGCTTCATCCAAACGAATATTACGATCTGCAAACGAATAACCAAGCGCATTATAGGCTGCGGCAAAATCAGGTTTTGCCGCAATAGCTTTACGCAATTCTGATTCCATCACATCAAATTTCTGAACTCTATCTGCCGCCAGCGCATAATCGTAAACCAGCTCTGGCGTGTTGGGTAAATTCTTAACCGCTTTATCTAAAAGATCAAATGACTCTTGATCGCGCTTGGCCTTAGACAACATAGAAGCCTGAGATTGAATCACGATAATTTGTTGCTCAGTCGTTAAATCATCAATAGCATCTAACTGCTCAATGGCTTTGTCTACCGATTGAGTGCGCGCAATGACGCTAGCCAAATCCAACTGAGCTTCAAGGTAATGTGAGCCCGGATTCACTTTGTTGTAATAAATAATCGCGTTAGCCTCTTGATTGAGCTTTTCTGCTGTTTGGCCTTGGTAAATATAAAGCTGATCTGCATCTTTAAAACCTAGCTCAAGTGCCTTTTTAAAATACATATCTGCGGCAAGATAATCATTAGATTGATAAGACAATAATCCGACAATTGCTGTGACATCTGCACTGTTTTTTGATGGGCTAGTTTTAGCGTTTTCAAGAATGATAGGATATTCTTTTTTTGCGGCTTCATATTGCTTTTGGCTGACTAAAAGCTTTGCCATATTGAGTCTGATTTCATTCGCTTCAGGATGCTTCTTTACAAAATCCTGATAAAAATCGAGGGCGGCTTGCGGGGATTTTTCAAACAATACTTGACCTTTTAGTAAGGCCGCTACATTCCAACCTGGCTTGAGCGCTTCAGCTTTATTTAGTGCTTGCAAAGCCACATCATCTTGCTTAGCCGCCCATGCTGATTGGGCAATCGCAAACTGTGCCTCAGCTAAAGTGGGATAAGGGCTAGCGAGCGACTGAACTAAACTCAACACGCCTTTTTTATCAGCGCTTCGGCTGAGTAACGCGTTAACGTATAAAAAACCACCTGCTCTTGTTTCATCTTTTTGCAATAGTTTAGCTAAATAAGGCTCAGCATCTGCAAGCTTCCCAGTCGCAATAAGCATCTCAGTCATTGCTTGCTGCGCCTCATTTGAGCTAGGATCAAGCTCAGCCCAAAGCTTAACTGCGGGCATAGTCAAACTTGGTATGTTGCCATAAGCCGCCGTTTTAGCAGCACGCTCTGCTAAGCGAGGATCTCTTTCCGTGCTGGCTAAATCATAAAAAATAGAGCCCGCAGTCGCTAAATCGCCGCGCTGACCTGCCACTTCCGCTACTAAATATTTATAGAGGAATTCAGCTGTCAGCTCATGTTCTTTAACATCTATATCTTTAACATCTATATCTTTAATATCTATAACCGAATTTGCGCCATTTTGTTTGCTAAAAGCGGGGTTAACTACGCAAGCACAAAGACTTAGGGCACTTGCCAACAGGCCTGCTCGAAGCAAGGTTTGGTATGCGCACGGTGAAATATTAGCTTGAGTTTTAATTTTTATTAATTGGGCAATTGGACGCATAAGTTTTTTGGCTATTATTGAATCAATTTGAAAGTTAGCGGATAAAGTACATATGTCTTAAAGTTAATGTGCTCTATTAATTTGTAACAAAATAATATATAAGATAATAAGCCATTAGCTCAGCATTAAGGTGTTCTATTTCTTAGTCCGTGACACTTTCGGCAAGTTCCTCCATAATTATGAATTGACTGTGGTGCTTGTCAATACACTCGAACGAAAATCGAACTTTTTAGTGGGTGGAGTTTTCAGACGCTTGCTAGTATGTAAATATTGGGGTTTCTAGTAACGATCATTTAGTAACGATCTTTTTTATAAAGATCATTTAGTAACGATCTTTTTATAAAGATCATCTAGTAAAGAATAAGTAGAGTGACTATGAATAATTTTACAGTAGAGGCCATTGAGCTTACTAGGCTTTATGGCGGACGTGAAGCCGTGAGCAATGTAAGCTTCACCTTAAGCAAAGGCCAAGTTTTAGGCTTTTTAGGCCCCAACGGTGCAGGCAAATCGACCACCATGAAAATGCTGACAGGCAACCTTGCGCCTAGCAATGGCTCGGTCAAAATATGCGGCATCGACATGATAGAGCACCCAAAAGAAGCCAAAGCGCTGATTGGTTATTTACCTGAAATGCGCCCCTTATATAAAGAGCTTACTGTGGATGAGTATTTAACCATCGCGGCAAGGTTACATCGTGTAAGTGCTGGCAACATTAAAAAAGCGGTAGAAATTGCTAAAGAGCGCTGTGGTTTAGGCCACATGAGCAAGCGCCTGATTGAGAATTTATCCAATGGTTATCAACAGCGCGTTGGCATTGCACAAGCCATTATTCATAACCCGATGGTGGTGATTTTAGATGAACCTACCGTAGGCCTAGATCCTATTCAAATACGTGATATTCGCGCCTTGATTCGTGAAGTTGGCGCGGAGCGCAGCGTGATTATCTCTACCCACATTTTGCCTGAAGTTGAAATGGTTTGTGACCATGTGCAAATTATCGATAAAGGTAAATTGGTGTTCAACGGTGCGATTGATGTGCTTAAAAAGCAGCGTATTGGCAATAAGCTTTTAATTGCAATGCACAACCCACCTAGCACTGATGAGTTGCTCAAAATTGCTGGTGTGACTGAAGTTGAGGCTTTATCAGCAGGCCAAATGCGCGTGCGTTTTGCCGACGATGCTGCACCAGCGGAAGCAATTGTGCAGGCAGCAGTGCAAAACAACTGGGGTTTACATCAAATTGCACCAGATCAAACCAGCTTAGAAGATGTATTTGTACAGCTTACTTATCAAGAACAAGCTGTTCCAGAAGCGTCAGTTAGCTAACAATTAGCCTTAAGGTCGAATCATGATTATCAATGTTGCAAGAAAAGAACTTAAAAGTATGTTTGCCTCGCCTATGGGCTGGGTAATTTTATCGTTGCTGATGTTTGCTTTCGGTACCTACTACTTGAATGGTGTTAACGATTACTTTGCCGTAATGTCAGGCGCCATGCGCCCAGCAGAACGTACTGGCGTTACCCAATTTGTAGGGCAAATGGTGTATGGCTTTGCTTCATTTATGGTGTTATTTGCCGTACCGCTACTTTCAATGCGCTTAATCAGTGAAGAACGTCGTAGCCAAACATTACCATTTTTGTTTAGCGCGCCTATCTCACTCACAGAAATAGTGATGGGCAAGTTTTTAGGCTTGGTGGCATTCTTAGGCATATTAGTAGTTTTTATTGGCGCAATGTTATGCACGCTGAACATTTGGGCGGACATCGATTTTGGCTTCATTCTTGCAAACTCACTTGGTTTATTGCTAATGGTGGCTAGCTTTTCTGCGCTAGGTTTATATTTTTCTAGCCTGACACAACAACCAGTAGTGGCGGCAATCTTAACCTTTGTCGCGTTATTCGCACTTATGTTTTTAGACCGCTTTTTTGCGGGCGACCCAAGCAACACTTTGGCGAGCTTATCGCTCACGCGCCACTTTCAATCGTTCTCAGGTGGTTTGATTGATACGGCTGACATTGCTTATTTTGGCTTATTTATCTTGACCTTTTTAACCCTAACCGTACGTCGCTTAGATGCTGACCGTTTACGTGGTTAATGTGGCTTATTAAATTTAACGCTAGTTGAAGTTAACGTCAGTTCAAGTTAACACCAGACAAATTTAGAACTTGTGAAATATTGGATCTTGTAAAATGAATATCAATCGTAAATTACGCCTTCAGTTATTAGTGCAAAACAGCTTTTTTGTGGTGCTGTTTTTAATGCTAATTGTTTTACTAGGCTACTTAGCTAGTCAATATCACTTTGCTAAAGATATTACTCAGGCCAATCGCAACATCTTGACGCAAGGTAGCGTTAACGTGCTTAAGCAAATGAAAGAACCCATTAACATTACCGTATTTGCCACTAAAGACGATGCAACAGGCGGTGATAACTTCCGTAAGGGCATGATTGATTTTGTGGCACGTTATCAACGTGAAAAAAAGAACGTACATTTAACCTTTGTAAATCCGTCAGTTGAGCCAAAATTAGCGCAAGATGCCGGCATTAAAAATGATGGTGAAGTCATCGTTGAATACCAAAAACGTATTGAACACATTACGCCGCCAATTGCTGAGCAAGAAATGACTAATTTATTGGTACGTTTATCTAGAACCAATCAACAAGCTGTCATGTATTTAGATGGCCACGGTGAACGTAATTTAATTGGTGTTAAAAACTTTGACATTGGTGAATTTGGCAAACAATTACAGGCTAAAGGCTTTAAATTTGCCAATCCAGATTTAACTATCGCTCAAGCGGTACCAAGCAATGGCGCAATGTTAGTGATTGCCAGCCCACAAGTGGACGTCAGTGATGTTGAAGCTAAAAAGATCAAAGCATATCTTGAAGGTGGCGGCAATTTGTTGTGGTTATTAGATGACAACAATTTACGCGGCTTAAAAGACGTGGCTGAATATCTAGGTTTACAAGTTTCACCTGGTATTGCAATGGATATGGCCTCAGCGCAATATGGCGCAGATGCACGTGTTTCATTTGCAAGTTTATATGGTGAGCATGCGATTACGTCTAACTTTATGTTGCGTACACTCTTCCCTGAAGCCCATGAAGTTACGGCTCGTGGAACAGATGAAAATGGTTGGAAAGTCAGCAACTTAGTCGAAGTAGCGCCTAATGGCTGGCTAGCTTCTGAAAAATTGGCTAAAGATGTGAAGCCGATATTTAATGAGAAAAAAGATAAAAAAGGCCCGATTAATATCGGCGTAGCGCTTGAGCGTACTTATGGTAAAAAAGGCCAACGTATTGTGGTGATGGGTAACGCTAACTTTTTATCAAACACCTTCATTACCAATGGTGGAAACTTAGATTTGGGCGTCAATATGGTCAACTGGCTAGCTGGCGATGACAAACTCATCACTATTCAACCTATGCCACTTAAAGACATTAACGTGACGATTCCTGATACTGATTCAGGCCGTTTGATTGCTTGGACTGTGTTTCATGCCTTCCAATATTTCATTCCACTAGGCATGATGATTGCAGGCTTTTATTTGTGGTGGAAACGTAGAAAAGCGTAAGCTAGCGTTCACGTTCATTTGTAGGAGGAGCCTCCGTATTTTAGATGCGCCTCCGCCACGTGGTCGAGTATCTCTACTCGCGACTAGAAATAACTTCTGATTCAATATTTGCAGTAAAAAGGTCACACATGAAAAATCGCTGGTTACTTAATTTAATGATGCTTTGCCTAGTGGCAGGCTTGGTCACATTTTTATACCTACGTCCTAAACAAGCGTTAGACCAAGCAGATAGTTATGAAATATCTAGCTACAAATTATCTGAATTTAACGGCATTAGTGTTGAGTTTCCTACGAAAGCGCCTGTTACTTTTGAGAAAGTAAATGGTTTTTGGCGTTTAACCGCACCTAATCAAACACGTGCAGATCAAGCTTCTGTGCAACGAATTTTATCGATTATTGCGGCAAAAACTAAAGATAAAATCACTAAAGACAAATTTGAAGCGGCTGATTTAGAGAAATTTGGACTAAATAATCCTTCAGTAAAACTGAAATTGATTAGAGATAAAAATAGTAGTGAAGAATTTTTATTCGGAACACATAACCCTGTCACCGACGAGCAATATGTAGCACACAAAGGTGCAATTTACTTGCTGGCTAATGCTTATGGTGAAGCTGCGGCTACGCAAGTGATTGAATTGGTGGACAAAGCGCCATTAAAACCAACAGAAAAAGTAGCCGGTTTTGATTTTAGCCACTTAGAGCAATGGGAAGCCACCAGACTGCATTTAGACCTAGTTGATGGCAAATGGAAAGCTTCTATCGCCACTGCCAAGCCACAACAAAACGAACTTAATGAGTGGTTAGATTATTCTTGGGTACACACAATGGCTAAATCAGTAGAGTTTTATACGCCTGATCGTAAAACTACTTACCCGTCGTTTGAGATAAAAATGGCCGATGGTAAAAGTGTGCATTTTGATAAAATTCAAGAATCACCAGATTTGCTTTTAGGTCGTCCTGACGAAGGTTTGATTTATAATTTTCCAGCGGATTCAGGTTTTTCTATGTTGAACCCTCCGCTAAACATACCCAATTAACAGCCTAAACCGACACTCAGACTAATTAAAAATAAAGCCCACACATGCCAGAATTACCAGAGGTTGAAACCACGCGACGCGGGCTTTTGCCTTTGGTTGGCAAAACAGTAAAATCTGTCACCATTCGTCATGCCACACTACGCTGGCCAATTCCAAAGTTCTTGCCAGAAACCTTACCTAGCCAAACGCTGCGAGGCCTTACTCGTAGAGCGAAATACATACTCTGTGAGTTTGATAGCGGAGCACTATTACTGCATTTAGGCATGTCTGGTCGCATTCAATTGCTAGATTGCAATTATCCGCCAGAAAAACACGATCACTTTGATATTGAGTTTAACGATAATCAGGTATTGCGCCTGCGTGACCCACGCAGATTTGGCGCAGTGCTATGGATAGACAACAAAGAAAACAACCATACTTTGCTCAACAGCTTAGGCCCGGAACCACTAGAAGACGGCTTTAATGCCAAGTATTTACACAAGGCTTTAAGTAATAAATCGTTGGCGATTAAAAACGCCATTATGGATGGCCACGTGGTGGTAGGCGTTGGTAATATCTACGCCTCAGAATCGCTATTTCGTGCGCGTATACATCCAGAAACAGCGGCTAAGCAGCTATCACTCAAGCGCTGTGAAAAGCTAGTCGCAGAAATCAAAAGCACCTTGAATGATGCCTTAGCAGCAGGCGGTAGTAGTTTGCGTGATTTTTTTGGTACTGATGGCAACCCCGGCTATTTTCAGCAAGAATACTTTGCTTATGGCCGCACAGATCAACCTTGCAAAGTGTGCGCTAAAGCGATCAAATGCATACGTTTAGGTCAGCGTTCTACCTTTTTTTGTGAGCATTGCCAAAAGCGTTAATGTGCGTAATTAAGCTTAAGAAACAAGTACGTTAAGACTAAAGTTACTTTCCTAAGAAGTCGACATTAACAAAAAGCCAGCAACCTGAAGTAGCAGTATGAACAACACGGCCAACGTTAACCGCTTTTGCCAGCGCGCTTGCTTCTGCTGCGCTTCAACTAAAGCAGCCATCACTGCTCTCATAGGCGTATCTTGCTCGGCGTGAGTTTGTTGCAATAGAAACTGATGCACCAAGCGCGGCATTTGCGGCAGATTTTTGGCCATAGACGGTAATTCTTTTTTCAGCGTTTTTACGATACTACGCCAACCGACTTGCTCACTCATCCAACGACTTAGAAATGGTTTGGCAGTTTGCCAAAGATCAATATTCGGATCTAAATCGCGGCCTAAGCCTTCAATATTCAATAAGGTTTTTTGTAGCATCACTAATTGCGGTTGTATCACCACACCAAATCTGCGCGACATTTGAAATAAGCTTAATAAGGTACGGCCAAAAGAAATATCTTTAAGCGGCTTATCAAATATAGGCTCACAAATGGCGCGCACAGCAGTTTCTAGCGCTTCAACATTAGTATCTTTTGGTACCCATCCAGATTCAATATGCGCCATCGCTACATCACGATAATCACGGTTGAAAAAAGCTAAAAAATTACGCGCAAGATAATATTTATCGGTTTCGCTCAGCGACCCCATAATGCCAAAATCTAGGGCAATATAACGGCCATCGTCAGCCACTAATATATTACCCGGGTGCATATCTGCGTGAAAAAAACCATCTCTAAACACTTGAGTAAAAAAGATATTCACACCGTCATGCGCTAGCTTGGTAATGTCGATACCCTTGGCGCGTAACACATCCACCTTGCTCACTGGCGTGCCTATCATGCGCTGCATCACCATCACTTGCTCTCGGCACCAATCCCAATGCACTTCTGGCACCAATAAATCTTTGTTCGGAAAATTGCGTGCCAGCTGGCTACAATTAGCCGCCTCTAACGTTAAATCCAATTCACTATGTGTATGAGTAGCAAACTCGGCAACCACTTCACGCGGCTTAAGGCGCTTACCTTCCGCCGATAAAAACTGTAATAACCAAGCGGCGGTATCTAGCAACATTAGGTCTTTGTTAATGACACTAGCAATACCTGGGCGTAACACTTTCACAGCAACTTGCGTACCATCTAGCAAATGCGCAAAATGCACCTGTGCTACGGAAGCACTAGCTACTGCAACTTGCTCAAAATCTAAAAAGACTTGGTTAAGTGGCAGGTTGTAGGCACGTTCTATGGTCTTTTCAATATCCGCATAGGCGAACGGCGGCACTTGGTCTTGTAACTTGGCCAATTCATCGGCAATATCCAGCGGAATCAAGTCGCGTCGGGTAGAAAGCATTTGCCCAAACTTAACAAAAATAGGGCCTAAAGCTTCAAGTGCTAAGCGTAACCTTTGCGCACGGGGCTGTTCTATATCGCGCCAAAATAACAGCACATTAATCAAGCCTTGAAACGGTTTTAGCTTGGTGTGGCCTAGAATCAGTTCATCAAGGCCAAATCTTAGCGCAATAAAAATGATATAAAAAAGTCGAAAAATACGCATAGGTTTATGGTTGGCTATCTTCAGCGCTATGGCTGATTGGTTTGATTGAGTTATTTAAACTAGTTGATAGTTCAGGGTTGATTTTTTGCGCCAGCTTTGCCAGTTTTTTATCTAGCCTATCCACATCTGCACGCAAAGTATCCACTTCTGAAATAAACGCCTCTACATGACGTTTTTTAGCGATCATCGGGCTTTCTTCTTGCCAATATTCGCTTAACATTTCAGCAAGATTAATACTGGTTTCTTTGACCGATTGCACCGCATCACGTGAAAATGCGCCTAGCTTATTGGCCGGAATATCGCCGACTAATTTACTTAAATCGTCTTCATAATCCCAACGCATATTAGCAAACACCTTAGCCAACTCAGCCGCTAAATGGGTATCGCCTTCAATCGTAATTAGCCGTTTTGCCGCTTCATCTTTGGCCATTAAACGCAAAGCCAAACTTAAAGACATCGCCACCGTCGCATCGGGCACATTGGTTTCGCCGGCAATAGCTAAACTACCATCTTCCAAGATCACCAAACTGCTACTCATCGCGGCAATCTTAAATTTAACCGACTTACCTGAAAATGGTTTAAGCATCGCATTTGCCCAGCTATTTTGCGAAATTAAATGCTGTAGTACGCGGGTAGATAAGGTTTTTAGCATAATAAACTTAAGTTTTATAGCCTTTGTGTAAGGCCACAACGCCCGCAGATAGATTGTAATAATCCACTTTACTTAAGCCAGCCTCTTCCATCATTTGCTTTAAAGTTTCCTGATCAGGATGCATGCGAATTGACTCTGCCAGATATTGATAACTTTCAGCATCTTTTGCGAGTAACTTGCCCATAAATGGCAATAATTTAAATGAATATACATCGTAAATTTTAGAAAGCGGCTGCCAAACTTTTGAAAACTCAAGCACCAATAAACGGCCGCCAACTTTAAGTACGCGTTGCATTTCTGCCAGCGCCAAATCTTTATGCGTCATGTTACGCAAACCAAAAGCGACAATCACGCAGTCAAAATAATTATCTGGAAAAGGCAGTTTTTCAGCATCGCATTGCAAAGCCGGCACGTTTAAGCCCGCGTCCAGCATACGATCACGGCCAACGGCAAGCATAGAAGCATTAATGTCAGTCAAAATCACTTGCCCATCAGCGCCCACTTTTTTGGCGAACAATTTCGACAAATCACCGCTACCGCCGGCTATATCCAGCACTTTATCACCTTGACTAACGCCACTAATTTCAACCGCAAAGCGCTTCCAGCCTCTATGCATGCCAGCCGACATTACATCGTTCATTAAGTCATATTTACTGGCAACCGAATGAAAAACTTCGCCGACTTTTTTTGCTTTGTCAGCTTCGGCGACGGTTTTAAAGCCAAAATGCGTATTATTTTCAGTTGTCATGATGTTTTATTTAACCCAATTAACCCAATTTATTCTAATTTAATTCTAGTTTGCTAAAGCCTTTATTTCCGATGCACACCAGCCGCATCTAACTTGCCTAAGTATTCCAGCCATAGCGCTTCATAATCTCTACCTAAATCATACAAATAATCCCATGAATATAAACCAGTGTTATGACCGTCAGAGAACACTAACTTGACCGCATAATTACCAACTGGTTCTATTGCAACGATATTCACATCTTCTTTATCTAACTGCAGCACTTCTTGGCCTAAGCCGTGGCCTTTCACTTCCGCAGAAGGCGAATAGACACGCAAAAATTCACATGACAATTGGCACTCGGTGTTGTTATCAAATTTGATTTCTAACAATCTAGATACTTGATGTAAACGAATATCGATTGGGCGTGGTGAGTTTGGAGTTAGGCCGCTCATAATTTAGCTATACTTTTTAAAAGTAAGATAATAACAGAATGAAATACTTTACTGAGCTTGAAGCTAAAGTGTTGCTCAGAAAAGCCGTTAATCTTACAAATAAAACCGCTTATCTGAATATATATCTAAACGTAGTGAATAGTCGGCTGATTTATTTGAATAATTACACAATAATGATAAAGTAACATTACGAAATTGTAGTTTTTGGGATCAACGATGGCTCAGGAAATAACTAACAGTAAGCTAGCACATCAATTCGCCGCCTATTCAGAATGGCGAAAATCCCTTGTTGATACAATATGTGATTTTCGCCGCTGGCTAAATGAGCAAGAGCTCAATGACGGCCAAGTTGATCAGCGTATACAACAACTTTTAGACAGGTTGCGTGAAGACAAACTCAATGTTGCCTTTGTTGCTGAATTCTCGCGCGGCAAATCAGAGCTTATCAACGCAATTTTCTTTGCTGGCTACGGAACCCGCTTGCTACCTTCAAGCGCAGGCCGAACCACCATGTGCCCTACAGAGCTGGTATATGATGCATCTAAGCCTAGCTCAATCATGTTGCTGCCCATTGAAACGCGCTTATCAGATGCAACCACTACAGAATACAAACGCTATCCTGAAGAATGGAAAACTATACCTTTCGACGTTGATTCAAATGAAAGTATGGTCAGCGCCTTTAAAGAAGTTAGTAATACTAAAACGGTATCGCTAGCAGAAGCTGAAAAATTTGGTTTATATGATCCTAACAGTGCTGATGATGCAATTGCCACTAACAAAAATGGCACTATCGACGTGCCGAGTTGGCGCTATGCCTTAATTAATTTTCCCCATCCTTTGCTTGAACAAGGCTTAGTCATTTTAGATACTCCAGGCCTTAACGCCATTGGTACAGAACCTGAATTAACACTGAACATGTTGCCTAATGCACATGCCGTGCTTTTTGTATTGGCAGCTGACACAGGCGTAACCAAGTCTGAAATTGATGTTTGGCGCCAATATATTAGTGGCACACGCTGGAAACAAAAAGGCCGCCTAGCAGTACTGAACAAGATAGATGGACTTTGGGACGAGTTAAAGACCGAGGATGATATTCAAACCGAGCTGACCAAACAAATTAAGGACAGCGCAGAATTACTAGGCTTAGATATTAAGCAAATCTTCCCAATCTCTGCTCAAAAGGGCTTACTGGCTAAGGTGAATAACGATCAAGAACTACTCGTTAAAAGTCGTATCTTAGAGTTAGAAAGAGCTTTGTCAGATGAACTTATTCCATCTAAAAAAGAAATCGTTCGCGACAATACGCAAAATGAAATTGAAGATTTAATCTCAAATACGCACCTTATTTTAGAAGCGCGTGTTTCTGGCATTAACGACCAACTAGTTGAACTGCGTGGCTTACGTGGCAAAAATGAAGATGTTGTCGAACACATGATGAATAAGGTCAAAATCGACAAAGAGAATTTTGAAAAAGGTCTGCAACGCTTCCAAGCTTTACGAAGCATATTCTCGCAGCATACTAACCGCTTATTTACGTTGCTAGGTATGGAAGCCTTGAAACTGCATGTACACAGTACGCGAGAAACCATGATTCAGGCCAGTTTCACCAAAACGATTCGCTTGGCCATGGATAATTTTTTCAGCGAACTAAAAACGCGCTTGGTTTCATCGGATGTGCAGATTAGTGAAATTAAACAAATGATGGATGTAATGTACGAGAAGTTTTCTAAAGAGCACGGCTTGCGTAAGTCTGAGCCGCCAGCATTCTCAACATTACGCTATCAAAAAGAATTGGCTAAATTAGAGCGTGCGTATAAAGAGCAATTTAACACTGCGCTCAATATGCTTGCTAATGAAAAAATGACGCTGACTAGTAAGTTTTTTGAAACGCTAGCAAGCCGCGTGATTCATGTTTATGAAGTGGCCAATCGTGATATTGAAAACTGGCTTAAAGCTGTAATTTCGCCCATGGAATCGCAAGTGCGGGAGCACCAATTACAATTACGCCGTCGCTTAGAAAGTATTAAACGTATTTACAAAGCAACTGACACTTTAGAAGATCGTATTTTAGAATTAGAAGCGATTGAAAAAGGCATACAGGCGCAATTAGATGATTTAAAACAATTACGTCTTAACATCAATAACGCCCTTGCTTTTGAGTTAGTGCAGGATGCGATTGCTGCATAGAGGCAGAGTGCGGTTAGAAGTGCAATGATTTTGATTTAAAAAAAGCTGCAATTAAATTGCAGCTTTTTTTAATTTTTTTAGTTTACAAGGCTAATTATTTGTAAATAGCCTAATAAATTAAAAACTTAATGAATTTATAACTTAGCGGCTAGCCAACATTAAAGTTTTCATTTTCTGCATCGCTTTTTGTTCAATTTGACGGATACGCTCGGCAGAAACACCGAATTCAGCAGCTAGTTCATGTAAAGTTTTCCCACCGGTTTCTTGCAACCAGCGCGCTTCAACTACGCGACGACTTCTGTCATCTAAATTATCCAGCGCGTGAGCCAATCCGGTGCTTTCAGCCACCTCAATTTGCTTAGCCTGCATCATTTCCAGTGGTTCAAGGCTTTCATCTTGCAAGTAAGCGATTGGGCTGTAATGCTCATCGCTATCGTCATCAATATTGGCTTCTAGTGAAATTTCATGACCATTTAAACGCGCTTCCATTTCCAGCACTTCTTCAGGCTTTACATTTAAAGTGCGAGCAATATGATCCACTTCAGCTGGCTGTAACGTATTTAAACCTGTTCTCATGCTACGTAGATTAAAAAATAATTTACGTTGCGCTTTGGTCGTGGCAATTTTAACCAAGCGCCAGTTACGCACAATATATTCATGCATTTCGGCTTTAATCCAATGCATGGCAAATGAGACTAAACGAACACCACGTTCTGGATCAAAACGCTTCACTGCCTTCATCAAGCCGATATTACCTTCTTGAATCAAATCTGATTGTGGCAAGCCATAACCGTTATAGCCGCGAGCAATGCTAGCAACCAAACGTAAATGTGAAACAATTAATTGACGCGCTGACTCAAGGTCATTTTCATTTTTGAATTTAACGGCAAGAGAGTATTCTTCTTCCGCCGTCAGAATAGGATAGGCCTTAATCGCTCTAGAGTATTGCTCTAAGCTATCAGCCGAGGTTAAAACAGGTAAGGTTAATGCGTTACTCATTGAAATTTATTCCCCCCAATAATTTGCATATTAGCACTCTATCTATGAGAGTGCTAGTAGCTAAAAGGTTCAATTTAGAATAATTGCTCTAAACAATTAAAGTTGCTAACTTACTTTTAGAGTTGTTAACTCGCAATTAAAGTTGTTAACTTGGGCTACCCGATAAACAATTATAGTTGTTAACTCGAAACCTGATATTTTCAATTACTCAACTTACATCTCTAATTGCCTCATGCTATTGATGCAAATCAACTTGAGGCTAAATGCCAACTTTCTAATGGTTACTGCCGACAGAAAGCTTCGGTTTTGAGTTTCAGCTAAATAAGCTAGAAATCTTAAATTTTATAGCAGAACAGTTTTTTGAGTTAGTGGCAGCTTTGTGGCAATCAGATTTTAACCCGCATAACCCTAACGAGTCATTTGTCAATTAAGTCTGTTAAACCGGAACACCCCAAAACGGTCTATCACTGAAGAAGCCTCACGGACCAATATCGACCCTATGCGTAAATTCACCAATTTTCACCAGCTTGCAGAAAATCCCCGATCCATCCAGTCGGGCTAATTGAAGGCAGGATTATGCCGTGAGCACATCATGTATCATTAATCAAAAATTGACAGAAAACCGCAACAAGCACTCAATCAATGATTGCAATGATTACAATTCGCATGCTAATATGCTATCAATGATTACACATTAAGGAGTTGAAAAATGGCTACTAATCTTGTTGTACGCAATATTGATGAAGATGTTGCTTTTGCACTGAAGCAACTTGCAGCTTCTCATGGACGCAGTGCTGAAGCTGAGCATCGTGAGATTTTACGTGCAGTTCTAACAAGACCACAGCGTCGTTCATTTGCTGAAGTTTTAGCGAGTATGCCAAACGTTGGCTTAGATTCAGATTTCGATTTACGTAACAGCCAAGCTTAACGATGTATTTAGTCGATACCAATGTGGTCAGTGAAGCGCGTAAAGGCAAAAATGCCAATCTAGGCGTGCAGAAGTTTTGGAAAGAAGCTAATCCAGCCGACATCTACATTTCAGCGCAGACTATTGGCGAGATTCGACGTGGTGTAGAAAATATCCGCCATCGTGGTGATGTTAGTCAAGCGGCACTACTAGATGCTTGGTTGGATATTGTTGTCACGCAATATTCTGACCGTGTGCTTAGTTTTGATGAGGACTGCGCTCAGGTGTGGGGGAAGCTGATGTCACCACATCCGCAACACCCCATAGATAAACAGATTGCTGCTATTGCGCTTATTCACAATATGACGGTAGTTACAAGAAATATCGCTGATTTTGAGCGGACGGGTGTTCAATTAGAAAATCCGTTCGCTAACTTCTCTAACTAAAAGTTCAGAAATTATATCCAACATAACTTGCCGTACTATGAAACTGAAGATTTTTTTGCTGACTTACAAAACTAGACCGACTGGTTTATCCCACGTTGCCGTCTAATACCCTTAATTCTAAGCAACAACAATGGAACTTGAGTACAAGTTTGTGAATGGCTGGTTTATAGCAGCACAGTTTTTTGAGTGAGCGGCGGCTTTGTGGCAATCAGTTTTTAACCCGCATAACCCTAACGAGTCATTCGTCAATTAAGTCTGCTAGACCGGAACATCCCCTAAGCGGCCTGTCAGCATCAATATGCCACTAACGGCCATCGACCCTTAGGAGACCTTTGCCACCAAACAAAAGACACCCGAAGGTGTCTAGTTGGTCATATTTAAATAAGAGCTTAGCTTAGGGCGTTTTCAACCAACTCAATTGCCGGCGAAATGTAAAACCCAGTTCAATCCCAATTAGCAAGACTTGCTGGTTTAACAGCTTTAGTCGCGCTTATCAGCTTTCTGATAAAATCTAAAACAAAAAATCAGACCGTAAAGGTCTTCACCGTGGAATATATGCGCTAAAGCGCATTATTCACACGCGAAAATATCAAACTTCAAAAACTAAAGGTTCTCGTGAACACACGACACGTAAAAGTAGTTGTCGCTGTTTCCCGAGAAGACGTAGCCATCGCTCAGGCGGACGACGTAGACGTAGACGGCGTAGGGATCGCCAAAGCCAGGACCAACAGTCGCCGACCAAGTCAGGCTCGACAACGACCAGCCTGCGGATGAAAGTGCGCTGGAGTTGGTGTTATGAAGCCCTGAGAACTCTTGCTGGGTGGGTACTCGCCAACCACTGCTGTAACCTAAAGCGCTCATAGCATTACAGTAAGCGGCAGCTTCATAACCCCGAATAACAAAAGTGGTGTCCTTTTGTGACCAAATTAAAGTACCACCACCGTTAAGTTGCGACGTTGTATCATAAGTGTTAACAATCGTCCCTGCCGTGCCAAGGGTTTGGGTGATGATGAAGCCTGCGGGCAATACAGTTGCTGGAAACGCCGCCGTGACCACACCCGCATTGGCGGCGTTGCTGGCCGCTGACGATGTGCCTGCCACAGTAAAATAATTGGCCGTTACGCCTGTGAGTGTGTAACCAGCCGTTGCGGTTAAGGTAATGGTGGCGGTGTAGGTGGTGTTATAGGCAAACGCCGTTGGGTTACCATTCCATGCCACAGTGCCGGTATAGCCGGTGCCAGTGACTGAACTGACAGGCGTGGCACCAGTGACTGGTGCGGTGACGCCTGAGATGGCTGCGGCGTTAATCCTGACTGCCGTGACCGTTAAAGTCGTGGTCGTGCTGCTGGCAGCGTAATTGCCGTTGGCCGCTTGGGTGGCGGTAAAGATGGTGGTTCCTACACTACCAATCGTAATAATCACGCCAGTGCTACTTATAACGGCTGGGGTAGTGCTCGTGCCACCAGTGGTAACGGTATAGGTAATTGCACCACTACTGGCTGAACTAGGTGCAGTGATAGTTGGCATCGTAGTTGTGCCAAAAACGACACTACTTGAACTTAATGCAAAGGCGGTGGTGAATATTGGTGCTGCTCCCGTGACCGTTAAAGTAATGGTCTTGGTGCTGCTTGCATAGTTACCATTTGCCGCTTGGGTGGCGTTAATGACTGTAGTGCCTACACCAACAATCGTAACCACACCAGTAGTGCTGTCAATGGTGGCTGTACCGACCGTGCCACTCGTATAAGTAATCGCACCACTGCTGGCTGATGTTGGGGCGGTAATGGTTGGCACTGTTGCGCCAAAGACTACGCTTGATGCACTTAAGCCTAAGCCAGATAAGCTTGGTGTGGCAGCCGTCACCGTCAAAGTAGCTGTCGTACTTGCTGTGGCATAGTTACCATTAGCTGCTTGCGTGGCTGTAATGGTTGATGTTCCTGCACCCACCACTGTTACAGTTGAACCACTGATGGTGGCCACTGCTGTATTACTACTAGTGTAAGTAAAGGCACCGGCACTGGCTGAGGTTGGAGTACTTAAGCTAAAGGCGGCATCACCATAAGTCTTACTGATTGCATTAAAGCCAGTTAAGCTTGGTGTCGCAGCCGTCACCGTCAAAGTAGCTGTCGTACTTGCTGTGGCATAGTTACCATTAGCTGCTTGGGTAACAGTGATAGTTGATGTGCCTACACCCACTACCGTTACAGTTGAACCACTGATGGTGGCCACTGCTGTATTACTGCTAGTGTAGGTAAAGGCACCGCTACTGGCTGTGGTTGGGGCAGTTAAACCAAAGGCGGCATCACGATAAGTCTTACTGATTGCAACAAAGTCAGTTAAGCTTGGCGTAATGGTGCCGTCACTCATCACGATGCTATCAATCTTTGTGGAGCCATGGGAAACGACCACTGTAGCTAATGTCGTACCAAACCCTGAACTGTTAATCATGGTGACTATATATGTGTCAATAACACCGACTGCCGGCTGGGTAATGAGATTAGGGTTGACGACTAGAAGTCCTGTACCAGAAAGTGCAAACTGCCCAGCGTTAGTGAAGGCCAGCGCATTTTTAGTCACGTGATCAATAACCGACACTGGCGTTCCTGTGGGGGCTGCAATTACGCCGGTAGCGGTGTTTATGCTACTGCCTACAGGCACGGCTGTTTTATCAATCGCAATCAATCTTGTTGGTGTTGCTGTGGTGTCAATCTTAGCAATCACTTGAGCAGGTAGGAAACTAGGACGACGAGAGACTTGATCAACCAATGAGCTTGCCCAATTAGTGGCCGTTGGGTTAGGGGCTGCCATATTAACGGGTGCTGGATTCATTGGCACACCTGCAGCATCTAAATTACTGAGTGCATTGTTGTTTAATGCTGGATTATTCATACCTAATGAATTGCCAGCATAAGCACTGCCACCAAAGCTTTGTGTAAAGCTTAATAAAAGCTGATTATCATTAAAGGCCTTGTCACGCCCTTGGATGGTTGCGACATCTAACCCGAGTTGTGAGCCACCGATAAAGCTTTTACCTAAGCCTAAAGCATAACGGCTTTGTGAAGCGCCGGCATTGGCAGAGGCACGGAAGTTAAAACCATGGTCTAGACGTTGATTGAATTCTGCACTGCCGGTAGCGCGTGTCGTACTGTCATTCCCTGTTAATAAGTCATAGGTGAGACGTTCTCCCCCAAAGCCTAGCTTAAGAGTAGATTTAGACGTAGGCGTAAAGACCAATCGACCTTGCACACCGCTCACACGACCCCCTGCAATACGGCGTGGGTCACTCCATAATTCATACAAAGAAGTGGTGTCAGTAAAGTAGGTTTTAGCGCCTAGATTAACGCTGCCTGTGTCGCTAAGATAAGCATTTACTTCAGCAGCATTGAGCCAGTCTTTACCTAAGAAGTATTGATAGCTTCCTGCCACGTTGTTTTGAGTGACTTGTGCCTTTTGCTTACCAGAGATGAAGTTAAAGTCTAGCTTCTGACGGAGTTGTCCAACTGAGAAGATGAAGCGCTGATTACTGGTTAAGTCAAAGCCAGTATTCAGCAACCATTCGTTCTTGTCTGAGCCAACGGTCAATAAAATACCAACCGCCATGTTTTTTGCAATAGGCGTAGAAAAACTACCGCCAATCGCGGCACCCCCTTGTTCTGTGTATTGAGGATTAATGCTGATTAACTTACCATTGATTTTGTCTCGGTAGTTAAACCCTGCGCCTTGGGCATTGATGTTCGGTTGCACTGAAGCACTATTGGCGGCAGGAGTGCCTAACTCTGGAAGGGTATTGGCTGAATCAACTACCGTAGCAGCAGATTTAGGGAAAGCGGAATTAATTTCATCGGCTGACGTTTGTGCAACCACAAGCGTGAGTAAGGAAAACAGCAATGCGGCCGTCAGACGTGTACTTGAAAGTACACGCAGTATTTTTGAATTCATTAAAGCACCACCTAATCATTAACGTCTTAAAGTGATTAGCGGTATGTAGCTTTAATTTTTCACAGTAACTGACAGACTACAGTTATATGCAGACTTATACAGTAAGCATTGTGAGTGGGCTAGGTTGTAACGGTTACATTTGTTGATGCTGCAAAATTGAATTAAAGATGCTTCTGCCTTATCAGGCCGATGGTACAAATGCCCGACGTCACTGAACATAGAAACTTCCCATTCATAGGCATTTCTGAATAACCGCCATTCACCATAAAGCCATAAAATCAACATGGAAATGATGAGTGGTCTGTTTAACCTGATTTAACTATTATTCAATACAGCTTTAACCTGTTTTCAAAGAGGTGATGCTTGGTCAGTAATGAAATTTTTTTAATGCCTTTAAGCGGCTCGTAAAATCGTTCAAAAGCGACACTCGCATCTTTATGGATAAGGCCATCCTTGGTGGTTAGTCGCTTGGTTGCAAATCCATTTTTAATGGTTTGCCTAAACATGGCTTGATGAATGTGCAATTCAGTTCAAGTTGAAATGGCTTCAGAAATACTGGACAACCTATCGACATTTAACAGCTATCGAGTCATGTTAATTTATATGCATTTATTGATTTGAATCAACACCACAACTTATTAGAAGTGTGATTATGAGTCGCTTATTTGTTATTAATAACTCATCAATAAAATTGGGGGCTATATGTATTTTCTTGGATGGCAAGGAATTTATACGTTTGTTGGGTTGGTTGTATTTATTGTTTTGCTTTTATGGGGGTTTTCCAAAGTAACAAAATAGCTGTGGCAATAACAAAAATGTGACTGAGTTGCCTTTGATTTTGTTATTTTCTGCAATAGACTCAGCAATATGCAGCAAATTTACATCTTGTGCAGTATAATCACGCGCTTAATTTAATTGATTGTCGCACCGGTGGTAGCTTAGAAATATGACCGTTAAGTCCAGGTCGTAGATAGCCTACTTGTGCAGCTAGACATAGCCAATAATCGGCCATCCTTTGAGGTGGCTTTTTTTTTGAGCGGATAAGTCCGTGACCGCTAGCGGCGATGGGTATAAGAACGATGCGTACAAGAACGATGCGTACAAGAACGATGCGTTCAAGAACAACTCGGCGCAAGACATCATCGCTTTTAAGCGGTTTTGGCCGTATAGGAAGTCCAACGGAGGATCCCGGTGGACTTGAACTAACATAAGGAGCAATAACAGTGACTAACGCACAACGTAGAGCACTCAGCCGCATGGCTGAAATGAATGCATCAAATAACAACAGCAAGCCTGAACCAACGCAAAGCGGCGGGTTTTGCCCGCATGAAGCCGGCGCCTATTACCTAGTAAATGTTGGGACTGTCAGCAAGATCATCACGCGAATCACCATGGACATCGAGCCGCCGGTTCACACTTACGCCATCTCAACCATTAATTTTGAACAAGATGCTGATACTGGTAGATGGATTTGGTTTGATGGTAAGGAAAAGCTATCTCCACGCAAAAACCAAGATAGTTGGCGTATTGGCAGCAAGAAGTTATATGACACACGCGAAGAAGCCGAGGCTGAGCTTCAGCGTTTGATGGCCAAAAACGGTGACCGAGTGACTAAGGTTCATGACCTGTCAGACGATTTAACTGTACTGAAAAAAATTCGCAGTGCCAACCATCCAGACCGCAACAACCCTGATTCTGACCACGATCTTTATCAGGCGGTTATTGAGAAAATTGACAGAATGCGTGTGGAGAGTGTGTGAGCCACAACTTAGTTTGACTCAATAAGGCATAGCTTTAAAGTTAGATTCTAGTTAAATTAAATCGTAGGAAAGGGGCGGAGAAATCTGCCCTTTTTTTATTTAACCAGCTACGCAGGCTAAAGCTTTAATTCTCCAGCATCAAACTTTCTTATTAGCGGATTGCATTTACCTCTCGATTACAGCATAATTTTGACATCCATCTGGCCACTCAACGGCTAGGAGCTTTGCACAGGAAATACAGTTTATGTACACCGATGAAGACCTATCATCAGCCATCAAAGCTGGTATCTTTACCGATAATGCGGTTGCCCAATTTCGAACATTTGTTGCGAAAGAACAAAGTTCATTTTCTGTGGATGAAGAGCATTTCCGTTTAATAACAGGCTTTAATGATATTTACGTGGTCATTGCTTGTTTTTTACTATTAACTTCCGTCGCATGGCTTGGGCATGAAGTCAGCAATGTTGTTGGCGCGTTGGCTGTAGCGCTTGCATCCTGGGGCTTATCTGAATTCTTTGTACTTAAAAGGAAGATGGCTTTGCCTGCAATAGTCTTACTTGCAACTTTTATCGGTGGCGCGGCATGGTTTGCTGGGGCTTTATTTCACACCGTTGAAAGTAACTTTGGTGCTTCAACAATGCTTGGTACTTCAACAATGCTTGCTGCTGGAATCGCAGGCTCGGTGGCCGCACGCTTTCATTGGTTGCGCTTTAAAGTGCCTATTACCGTTGCTGCGGGGCTGGCCTCAATCGTTGGTGCTTTCATTGCCGTTGTGATGGTGCAATTCCCTGAGGCTCAGCAATGGTCGCGCGCATTATTTCTTACTGGTGGCTTGCTTTCATTTACTTTAGCCATGCGCTGGGATTCACAAGATACAAATAGGCAAACGCGTAAGTCAGATGTTGCTTTTTGGTTACATCTTTTGGCGGCACCGTTGATTGTCCACCCAATCTTCTCAATGTTGGGAGTATTTGAAGGTAATAACGGGCTTCTTTTGCCAGTGGTTGTTATTTGCCTATACGTGATGCTGGCTGTTATTTCCATCGCCATAGATCGAAGAGCGCTGATGGTATCTGCGCTGGTATATGTCTTATTCACATTTAGTACGCTATTAAAAACTTATGGCATTGTCAGCCTAGGCTTTGCAATTACAGGCCTAGTCATTGGTTCAGCGCTGCTTCTTTTATCTGCCTACTGGCATATTAGTAGAATTAATTTAATTAAGCATCTGCCGAAGAGCTACCTTGCATGGCTTCCGCCGCTCAGGTAATACCCAATGCCTTTTCACAGGTGAAAGTGCATATAAAGTCTCAAACAAACTTCAAGAAAATTACCTAAAAATACAATCACCCACAATTAAAAGGTGACAGAGCCAAATTGTTTGACTTGTACTTTTGCAATGGCAAAAGTTTTATTGGAAAAGTTTCCAGTAACACCTCACACAATCCTGCCATCCAAAAACTACGTACAAACATTCATGCAGGCTGGGCAATATCATTTACTAGCGCTTAACCTGTAGCTCACACCTATAGCTAGAGTCGTCAGGTGTACAATGTTGCCCATGTCAAATTCAGCCACCTACAATAAATCCCAACAAGTTTTACACGATGTTTTCGGCTACTCTACTTTTAGAGGTGAGCAACAAGCCATCGTAGACCACGTAACTGCAGGCGGAGATGCCTTGGTATTAATGCCAACTGGCGGCGGTAAGTCTTTGTGTTACCAGTTGCCAGCTTTATTGCGTGAGGGCGTGGGCATTGTTGTTTCGCCGCTAATTGCTTTGATGCAAGACCAAGTGGATGCACTTAAACAATTAGGTGTGCGCGCTGCGTTTTTAAACTCTAGCCAAGATGCTGAAGAAGCCCGTGAAATTACCGCGCAATTAATGCGTGGCCATTTACAGATTGTGTATGTAGCGCCAGAACGCTTATTAATGAGCGGCTTTTTATCGCTGTTAGAAGAAATAGAAGATGGTGCTGGCATCGCGCTTTTTGCCATTGATGAGGCGCATTGTGTATCGCAATGGGGCCATGATTTTCGGCCAGAATATCGCAAACTTACCGTGTTGCACGAGCGTTTTCCGCATGTGCCACGCATTGCGCTAACCGCCACAGCTGATGCGCCTACTCGCGCAGAAATCATTGAGCGCTTAAAGCTTGAAGAAGCAAGCCAGTTTGTTTCCAGCTTTGATAGACCCAATATTCGCTACCGCGTGACGCAAAAAATCAGTGCGCGCCAGCAATTAGAATCATTTTTAGAGCGCGAACACGCCAACGATGCCGGCATTATTTATTGCTTATCACGCCGAAAAGTTGAAGAAACTGCCGAATGGTTAAAATCTCGCGGTTGGGACGCCCTGCCCTATCACGCAGGTTTAGATGCTAGTGTTCGCAACCAAAATCAGCGCCGATTTTTGCGTGAAGAAGGCGTGATTATGGTGGCAACGGTGGCGTTTGGCATGGGTATAGACAAACCAAACGTAAGGTTCGTCGCACATTTAGATTTGCCAAAAAGTATGGAGGGTTATTATCAAGAAACCGGTAGAGCTGGTCGCGATGGTTTGCCGGCCAATGCTTGGATGACTTATGGTTTGGGTGATGTCGTCAGCATGCGAAAAATGCTAGATTCTGGCGACGCGCCTGAAGAACGCAAACAAGTCGAACGGCAAAAACTCGACGCACTCTTAGGTTTTTGTGAATCGACCAGTTGCCGCCATCAAACCTTATTACGCTATTTTGGCGAAGAACATCCAGGCCAGTGTGACCAATGCGACAATTGCCTTGAACCGGTAGATACTTGGGATGCAACTCAGCCTGCACAAATGGCGCTTTCTTGCGTTTATCGTACTGGGCAACGTTTTGGGGTGGTGCATTTAATCGATGTTTTGCTAGGAAAAGCCACGCCCAAAATAGAACAATTTAACCATCAGCAACTCAGCACTTTTGGCATCGGCAAAGCGCTTTCGCAGCAACAATGGAGTAGCGTCTATCGCCAATTAGTGGCTGGCGGCTTTTTAGAAAGTGATATTGAAGCTTATGGCGGCCTAAAACTCACTGAAGCCGCGCGCCCAGTGTTGCGTAGCGAAACTGAAGTATGGTTACGCCGCGATGCCGAAGTGGTGAAACAAAAGGTCAGCAAAGCTGGCCGAGGCGCGAATGCCAAAGAAATCTACACCGCAGTGAGTGAAGATCCGCTTTGGTATTTGCTAAAAGCCAAACGCACCGAGCTTGCGCGTGAACAAGGCGTGCCGCCTTATGTGATATTCCACGACAGCACTTTGCTGGAAATTCTCAACCGTAAACCAGCCAATATAGACGAAATGAGCCAGATTAGCGGCGTAGGTCAAGCCAAATTAGATCGCTATGGCGACGCCTTTTTGGAAGTGTTGGAAGATGCCGCCAATGGCCAGGCTTAATTTAAATAGTCAGACTTAGATTAAATAGACCAGCTTAGATTAAAAAGACTGATTATCCGCATCAAGTTGGTGATACGCAATTAAGCGCTCAACTTCATTACGACTACCCATCATCACCGGCACGCGCTGATGTAATCCCGTAGGTTGAATGTCCAAAATGCGCTGAATACCGCTAGATGAAGCACCGCCTGCTTGCTCTACAATAAAACTCATAGGATTAGCCTCGTACATTAAGCGTAACTTACCGGCTTTTGCTGGCAATTTAGTATCCAGCGGATACATAAAAACACCGCCGCGCACTAATATTCTATGCACTTCGGCGACCATAGAGGCCACCCAGCGCATATTAAAATCTTTCTCACGTTCACCATCAGCGCCCAGTAAACATTCATCCACATAGCGCTGAACTGGCTCCTGCCAAAAGCGATAATTAGACATATTGACCGCAAATTCCTGCGTATCTGCGGCTATTTGCATATTGGCATGCGTCAGGTAAAACTCGCCAGCCTCTGCATCTAGCGTAAAGCCATTTACGCCTTTGCCCGTGGTAAATACCAACATAGTTGATGTGCCATATAAAGCGTATCCAGCACAAATCTGCGCAGTGCCAGTCTGTAAAAAATCAGCCAAAACCGGGTGACTATTAGCACTTTTTAAAACAGAAAAAATAGTACCTACGGATATATTCACATTGACGTTTGAAGAGCCATCTAGCGGATCAAACACCAACAAATAATTACCTTTTTGCCTATATTTTTCAGCCACCTCAATAATGTCGTCAATTTCTTCTGAAGCCATCGCCGCCACATAGCCGCTTGTTTGATTCGCTTCCACAAAAATATCATTCGTAATAATATCCAGCGCTTTTTGCACCTCACCCTGAATATTTTCTGAGGCCAAACTGCCCATATTTCCGGTGATAGCACCAGTATTAATCGCAGTTGCAATACGCTTACAGGCAAAGGCAATATCGCCTAACATTGAGGTAAGCGCCTGACTATGTTCACTTTCGACCTGCTGCGCTAAAAACTGATCAAGGTTAACTGGCTGAACCATACTTTTTCCTCATTAAATCTAAACACAACTTTGAAATATACGCGCTGTTATAGAAACCTATACTTTTGAATGGAAACGAGTTTTTCGTTTCAATTACCTGACGATTATAACCCTTGCTGACTATGAAATTATAGCAATCAAGCACAGTAGAAAAACATAACAAGCTATAGTGAAAATGCTGAAATAGTAGACAAACAGGTATAGATTAAGTTAAAGTTGTAGAAGGTTTTTCCGATAACACATTGAAGCGACTAATTAATCTTAGTGTTGCTTGTGTTTAGAAAAAAATCACAACTTTAAGGTTCTAAATGCGTATAAAAACAATAGTAGCAATCGCTGGTTTACTAACTTTATCTTTGTTGTCAGGCTGTGCATCACAGGCGAACAAAGATCCACTAGAAGGTATTAACCGTGGCGTTTACAAATTTAACGACGTGGCTGATAAAGCCATTATCAAACCTGTAGCCACGGCATATAAAGCTGTCGCGCCAACGCCTATTCGTAAAGGTATTAATAACTTTTTCAGTAACCTAGGTTCAATCACTACAGTTTTTAACGACTTACTACAATTTAAATTTTCTAATGCATTTGCCGATGCAGGTCGCTTTGTTATCAACAGCACCTTTGGTATTGCGGGTATTTTTGATGTTGCCTCTATGGATAAAATTGCCATTCATAAAGAAGACTTCGGCCAAACGCTTGGTTACTGGGGTGTTGGTAATGGCGCATATTTAGTATTGCCGCTACTTGGCCCTTCTAGCGTACGTGATTTCACTGGACTAGTGATTGATACCAGCACTACTGACCCTGTGACTTACACACACAACATTGACCAAGTAGATTTGTATTACCAAATCCGTGCAGTTCAGTTTTTAGATAAACGTACAGATTTACTGACTGCCACAGACTTGGTGGACGAAGCTTCATTAGACCCATACGCCTTTATGCGCGACGCTTATTTACAAAGACGTGCGAGCTTGGTGCAAGATGGCTTAGTGTCGCAAGACTTGATAAAAGATGATTTTTTTGATGAGGCCACTCCTGCGCCTGCAAAATAAGAGATTAATAAAGCGATCACTTAAGTGTATCGCCTGAATTAAAAGCCCAATTTAACCCATTGGGCTTTTTTTGGCTAGAAATTTCATTAGCAATCTAAATCACGCTATTAAACACTCGCCATTTGCCCACCACTTCCGTAACAACGCCCTCTAATTTTTAAATGTGTCAGAGCTGTTTCAGCGATAAGTGTTCACACGTATTTCAGATGTCATTGCTATATTTTAATATTTACTAAAATTTAAACGTTAGCTACGCTCACATAAACCCATAAATTTTTTCGCTAAACATTAGGTATTCGTGAATGGAATAATTAGAGAGTGACGCATTACTCGCGGCAAGGAGCTCTGTATTCACTTAAATACCTAGCTAGTATAAAGAATCAGCGATTTGTATTAACAGCAGAGAGTCAGATTAGCTTCGTCTTAACCATGGATTACGTCCAGCATGTGTATTTAACATGAAGAACATCTTTACTAGTAAATATGTAGCCTTAAGTGATCCATAACAGCTCTAATTAAGGATATAGGTCATGAAAATATTCAGCAATAGCACCAACATCAAGTCATCAATTAATATCAAATCACTTCTCTGGTTAACCGCATTATTAATCACGGGAATTGTAACGGGATGCGGAGGCGGTGGCGGAAGCTTCGGCTCTGGCACACTAGGCGTTTCTATTACCGATGCGCCAGCCTGTGGCTTTGACCAAGTCAATGTAACTGTCGTTAAGGTACGTGTGCATACTAGTAGCTCGGCAGCGGATAACGATGCAGGCTGGGCTGAAATTACCCTTAACCCAGCCCGTAAAATTAATTTATTAGATTTGAACAATGGCGTACTACAATCGCTAGGTGAGACGTCATTAGCGGCAGGACATTACACACAATTACGCTTGGTCTTAGACCCGAATACTGCGCTAGAATTGGCAAATTCTGTCGTACTTACTGGTAGTGTTATTGAGCATCCTCTAATTACGCCAAGCGCAGTACAAAGCGGGATTAAATTAGTCAACGAATTCGATGTGGCGCCAGGAAAGAGAGTCGACTTACTGTTAGATTTTAATGCATGTAAATCCGTGGTGACTCGGGGTGGCGGAGTCTACGCATTGAAACCAGTAGTCAAAGTTATTCCATTTGAGCTTAATGGGATTGATGGCTTTGTCGACACCTCGCTACTAGCCGACAATGTATTGGTAACTGCTCAGCAGAACGGCGTTATCGTGCAATCTACCGCTCCCAATGCGACTACTGGTGAATTCTTTCTCACTCATCTTGTGCCTGGAAATTATGATGTTGCTATCACGGCTGACAATCATGCTACTGCAGTAATCGCCACGGTGCCAGTATTAAGCACCAGTAGCGTAACGCTTATAAGCAGTAGTGCTTCTAGAACAAACTTACTTTCCTCAACCTCTCACACCGTCAGCGGCACCTTAGTGCTAAATCCAACAAGCGCATCTACTGACGCTTATATAGCTGCCAAGCAAACATTTACTGGCCCGCTAAACGTGACCGTAAAGGAAGTTATCGCTGATGATTCGGCCTCACCCTCAGGTGCTTACTCGTTAACATTGCCAATTGCCGAGCCGCAACTTGGTCAATATTCAACTACGCTACCAATTTCGCTTGTTACGCAAACTGGCTTGGCTGGGCAATACACTATCCAAGCCTCAGCCACGGGCTATACAACACAGTCGTCAAATAAGGACATTGCGACAAATAACGCGACAGCTGACTTTATCTTAACCCCGTAACGCAAGCTTCTGTTGGTTAAATTGTCTTAGTTAAAAAGCGCTAGATGTCGTTCATCTGGCGCTTTTAAGAATATTAGATTAACCAACTATTCACACGCAACAGTCATACGCTCAATTAATATTGAACCCACTTGTTTCGAGCCTTGCACCAATACATCATTACCTATCGCAACAATCATTTTGAGCATGTCAGCCATATTGCTGGCAACAGTAATTTCTTCTACCGCATGCACAATCACACCATTTTCAACCCAAAAACCAGCAGCGCCTCTTGAGTAATCGCCGGTCACCATATTAATACCGGTGCCCAATAACTCTGTTACCAACAAGCCTGTGCCCATTTTATTTAACAAACTGGCAAAATCATCAGTGCCAGATTGCACGATTAAATTATGGTTACCGCCTGCGTTACCTGTGGTTTGCATGCCTAATTTTCGCGCAGAATAACTACCCAGCATATAGCCTTGCAATACGCCATCTTTGACTAATTGACGCGCATGTGTTGCTACGCCTTCGTTATCAAATGGGCTACTTGCCAGGCCTTTTTTAAGATGTGGCTCTTCAACAATATTTAATAGCGGGCTGGCAATTTGTTTGCCTAAACTATCTAGTAAAAATGATGATTTACGGTATAAATTACCGCCAGAAATCGCGCTCACTAGCGATGAAATTAGGCCACTGGCTAGCGCCGCTTCAAATAAAACCGGCACTTGGCAGGTTTTGATTTTTCTTGAATTCAATCTACGTACTGTGCGCTCACCGGCGATTCTGCCGATTTCCGCAGACGCTTGTAAATCAGCCGCCGCACGCGCGGTGCTATACCAATAATCGCGTTGCATATTTTCATCAGCTTCAGCAATCACCGAGCAACTAATGCCATGCCTTGAACTAGAATAACCGCCAGTAAAACCGTGGCTATTGCTGTAGGCAAAATAACCCGTACCGGTTGAAACGCTAGCGCCTTCAGAATTGGTGATTCGCGCATCTACTTTTAACGCAGCTGCTTCACATTCTTTAGCAATTTCAATCGCTTCATCTACCGAAATATTCCAAGGATGATGCAGATCTAAATCTAAAATATCCGTCGCCATTAATTTGGCGTCCGCTAATCCGCAAAATTCATCTTTGGCGGTGTATTTAGCAATATTACAAGCGGCTGCTACCGTATCCTTTAAGGCTTGTGGACTTAAGTCAGACGTACTGGCGTGGCCTTTTCGTTGGCCGAAATAGACGGTGACTGACATGCCTTTATCACGGTTATATTCAATGTTTTCCGTTTCGCCCATACGCACCGAAACATTTTGCCCAATACTTAAACTCAGTTCGGCTTCTGCAGCGCTTGCGCCTTGTGATTTGGCCACTTTAAGCACGTCTTCCGACATTTGCTTAATTTCATCTAAAGAATAACTAAATCCTGAATCTGCCATTAATTTTCCATCTTTCAATTGGTGTGTAAACAATGTGTATACAAAGGCTTAGCGTTTTAAAACAAACGCGCCTTAAATAATCTGCTAAAAAATGCTATCATACCGCAGCATGAAACCTAAAAAGACAACTACTCGCATTGATTTCAGCCATGATGCTAATTTAGCCTCAACACTAAACGCTGAAGAACCCACTAGCAAGACTCAACTTAAAGCTGAGGCTGACGCGCAACAGGCGTTAGGCGTGCGCTTATCTGAGCTACCTAAAGATAAACTTCTAAAGTTAGACCTGCCAGATACCGTATTAATTGCGGTACTCGATACTAAAAAAATTACTGCCAATGGTGCTACTAGACGCCACCGCCAGTATTTAGGTCGTTTAATGCGTGAAATCGATAACGCCCCTATTTTAGAACAACTTGCACGTTGGGATGGCAAACATACTGCCGAAAACGCTTATTTTCATGGTTTAGAGCGCTGGCGTGATCGTATGATAGCTGACACTAACGTGTTGGCGGAGTTTATTGCGCTATATCCACTGACAGATATTCAGCAATTACGTACTTTAGTGCGTAATGCGCAAAAAGAACTCGCCGCTGAAAAGCCACCTAAAAGTAGCCGTGAAATTTTCAAGTTGCTTCGTGAAGTGACTGAAGCTGCACAAAAAGAAATAGAAGCCGATTCAGACGAAACCAATACGGACGAGCAAAACGATTAATCTTTGATGTTCGTTTAGCGCAAGCTTTGTAAACACAACTAGCCAATAAAAACTTTTCGCTTACAACTAATATGGCTAAGTACGTTCATCTAAGCTCGTTAATATAAGCTCGTTAATATAAGCTTGCTAATCTAAGCCCATTAATTTAGCTGCAACCACAAGTGAATTCATAATGGAACACTCCCCCGCTATCCTTCACGCCAAAGAGCTGTTGTTCTTAATGGGCATTATTTTGGGCGTAGGCACGCTTACGGGCTTTATCTCACGCCTATTAAAAGTGCCAGACGTTGTCATGTTTCTACTGGCGGGCATGGCTTTGGGTGGCGCTGGACTAGGCATCATCAACGTTAAAGTTGATTCAACTTTAAACCAATTACTATTGATTTTTGGCTCTTGCTACATCTTGTTTGATGGTGGCGCGAGCATACGTTTAAACGTCCTAAAAGGCGTTTGGCCTACGCTTCTTTCGCTCTCAACATTGGGCGTACTAATTAGCGCAGTCGTCACAGCCTTTGCCGCCCAATACTTTCTGCATTTACCATTTATATTCGCCATGTTACTGGGCGCGGTCATTGCATCTACCGACCCCGCGACTTTAGTCCCAGTATTTCGACAAGTAAAAGTACGGGCGAAAGTGGCGCAAACTATTATGAGCGAATCGGCCTTTAACGATGCGATGGGCGCCATTTTAACTTTTGCCGTATTGGCAATTGCTGTTTCAGGCGGTGCTTTTTCAATTAGCGACAACATCATCTCACTGTTGCAACAGTCTATATTAGGCTTAATCGGCGGTGCATTACTCGGCTACTTAGCTGCGCTATTAATTGCCCATGAAAAATATAGTTTTTTGGCCGAATATGCGCCAGTCGTCACGCTAATGTCAGTCGCTGCGGCCTATTTAAGTGTAGATAATCTGCATGCCAGCGGCTTTATGGCTGTATTTGTCTTTGGCATGGTGCTGGGCAATAAAGATTTGCTCGGCTTCAAAATGGGCCATGACGAAGAAAGCAAACTGGAAGACTTCATCCTCACTACCTCGCTCATCATGCGTATTTTTATCTTTGTGCTGCTTGGTTCACAAGTCAATTTTGGCTTATTGCATCAATATTTTTGGGGCGCACTAGGCGTGGTAATTGCTTTTATTTTCATCGCCAGACCTGCGGTGGTATTTCTTTGCGCTACCCCTAATCGCAAAGCAAAATGGACGCTTAAAGAGCTTATATTTATGTGCTGGACACGCGAAACCGGCGTTATTCCAGGCGCATTGGCCGGCATGTTGGTGGGCATGAAAGTGCCTTATAGCGACGTGATTGCCTCGGTAACATTTATGGCGATTTTAATTACGATTTTACTGCAAGCCACCACTACGGAGTGGCTTGCACGTAAGTTGGATTTACTTGAGGTTTAGAATTAGGTTTATTTACGCGAATTTAAGGCAACAGTCGTTTTGACCAAGCTGTCATTATGCAAAAACTCCACCGCTACCGTCTGGCCGGCATAGCGCTTTACCGCGGCAAATAAATCATCTGCTTTAGCAAGTTCAATGTCGCCGATTTTCAGCAAGTTATCGCCTTTCACAACGCCAGCCTTAGATGCTGGTGATTCTTGTATCACGGCAATTATTTTTAAGCCACGGTCGCCCATCGCTTGTTTATCTTCGTTACTTGCGGCTTTAACCAGCTTAATGACATGTACACCAAGTAAAGGCATAGGCAATTTAGCCCAATAGCTTGCGTAATATTGATATTGTATGGCTTCATCAGCTAAATCTTTGGCATCTATTTCACCACCGTTTTTGGCCGCCTCTTTAATCAATTCCATCTTGCCATGTGGCGTTTTGGTAGAACCATATTTGCTATAAACCAGCACGGTATCGGCCTTAATATTTTTACCGTGTTGCAAGGCTAAATCCGCCGGCACATTTTCAGCATCAAAGCCAGACGAACCCATCATGTCGTAACCTTTTTCCAACATGCTGATATTGTCATCCTCTTTATGATTACTTACATACATCTTGGTGTCAGGGTTGGCATTTTGTGATTTAAGTTGATAACCATTTTGCTCTTTATAGTTTTTGGCATATAAATTAACGCTCGCTACATTAGCTTCAGCAGCATGCAATTGTGTGGCAATAATTACTGTGCCAAGGCTAAGTAATCCAAACAGCATTAAGGCTGAGGTAATTTTTTTTGCGTTAAATGTTTTTACGTTGTTTAAATTATTTACATTTTTGTTTTTAGAATAAGGTTGATTAGGCACCATGAAAAATTCCTTTAATGTCGGTAATGGTATTATTAAGGCTTACAGATCAACTACGACAGACGAATGACAAAAGAATTCATTAAAATTGGTTTAGTTTCAATTAGTGACCGTGCAAGTAGCGGTGTTTATGAAGATTTAGGCATTCCGACGCTTAAAAACTGGCTGGATAATACAATCACCAGCCCTGTGCAATATGTCGCGCGTTTGATTGCCGATGAACAATCTGACATTGAAGCCACACTGATTGATTTAGTTGACCAAGAACAATGCCATTTAATTTTAACTACTGGCGGCACAGGCCCGGCCTTGCGTGATGTTACGCCAGAGGCAACGCTGGCAGTGGCCGACAAGGCAATGCCAGGCTTTGGCGAGCAAATGCGTCAAATAAGCTTGAATTTTGTAGCAACGGCTATTTTGTCACGCCAAGTCGCCGTGATACGCAAACAATGTTTAATCATCAATTTACCTGGCCAACCCAAAGCCATCGCACAAACGTTGGAGGGCTTAAAAGATGAAGCTGGCAACGTTAAAGTGCATGGTATTTTTGCCGCAGTGCCTTATTGCTTAGATTTATTGGCCACAGAAGAACGCGCAATGCCTTACCTTGAAACCAATGAAACCATCGTTAAAGCTTTCAGGCCAAAATCTGCGCTTAAAACGACGGCTTAAAACTCAACATATACACGCATGTCAGAATTCAACTTAATCAAACAACATTTTGCGCGCCCTACGCGCCACACTAATCTTGGGGTGGGTGACGATGCAGCTTTAATTAGTGTAGCCGCCGGTATGGAACTAGCCATTTCAGCCGATATGCTGGTAGCCGGCACGCACTTTTTTGCGGATGCAGATCCTTATCAAATAGGTTGGAAATCGCTAGCGGTGAATGTTTCCGACATGGCGGCAATGGGCGCTAAGCCTAAGTGGGTAACCTTGGCGATTGCCTTGCCGGATAATAATCCGCAATGGCTCACTGCATTTTCCCGTGGGTTTTTTGCCTGTGCGAGCGAATTTGATGTTGATTTAATTGGCGGCGATACCACCCGTGGGCCGTTAAATATTTGCGTGCAGATCATGGGTGAAGTGCCTGTAGGTAAGGCAATCAAACGTAGCGGCGCGAGCGTGAACGATGAAATTTGGGTAAGCGGTTTATTGGGGAATGCTGCCCTTGCCTTGGCGCATATACAAAAAAAAATATCGCTGCCAGAAGATGTTTTTGCCATTTGTGCAACAGCCTTGCACGCACCACAAGCCAGAGTCGCCTTAGGCCTTTCTTTACGCAATATTGCCCATAGCGCGATTGATATTTCAGATGGTTTATTAGCAGATTTAGGCCATATTTTAGACGCTTCAAACGTCGGCGCCAGCATTAAATTAGCCAATATTCCTCATTCAGAATATGTCACTCATGACATGTTACTAGACAAAAACATCATTAAACGCATATTAGCCGGCGGCGACGATTACGAACTATGCTTTACCGCTCCGGTAAACAAACATGCGGAAATTATAGCGCTCAGCCAACAGTTAGCCTTGCCATTAACTTGCATAGGGCATATTACGCAGAATACTGGCCTAGTGATTAATGGCTTAAATAATGAAATTATGGATATTAAGGACACTGGTTTTGACCATTTCAACTAATTTAGCTAAGCCAGTAAAATCAAGCAAACCACAAAACCCAAACCTGCGGTTTTTATTACAACACCCAGCACATCTATTTGGCCTTGGTTTTGGTAGCGGTCTTGCCAAAAAAGCACCGGGCACTTTTGGTACTATCGTTGGCTTGCCACTGTTTTGGTTAATCTCAATTTATTCTGTGCCGATGCAATTAATTATGATCAGCGCCATGTTTTTGGTCGGCATTTATTTTTGCGATGCCACCGGCAAAGCGCTAGGCGTATCAGACCACGGCGGCATCGTTTGGGATGAAATTGTCGCCATGATGTTGGTGCTTACTTTCACGCCTAACCAATGGCAATGGTGGTTAATTGCGTTTCTATTATTTCGGCTATTTGATATTTGGAAACCGTTTCCGATTCGGCAATGTGACGCTAAACTTAAAAATGGTTTCGGCGTGATGTTTGATGATTTACTCGCGGCGATTTACGCAATTATTGGTTTGAAGGCATTGCTATGGCTGAACATACAAATACCACTCTAAGTGCTGATTTAACATTAGCAGCCTTAGCCATCCAATTAGGCGCTTCTTTAAAAGCACGTGCTTATATGCTGGCCTTGGCAGAATCTTGTACTGGCGGCTTGGTGTCTCAAGAAATTACGAGCGTAGCTGGCAGCTCAGCTTGGTTTGATCGCGGCTTTGTTACCTATAGCAATTGCGCAAAAGTTGAGATGCTGGGCGTAGCCGAACAAACTTTAATAAACAATGGCGCAGTAAGTGAAGCAACTGCCTTGGAGATGGCAAAGGGTGCCTTAAAAAATAGCCATGCGCAAATCGCTGGCAGCATTACCGGTATTGCTGGGCCTGATGGTGGAACAGCAGAAAAACCCGTCGGCACCGTATGTTTTGCTTGGGCGGAAGCAGACTCCATTAACCAGAGTACTACCGGCAAAAATACTAAGAGCCAAAGCGCAACTCACTTATTTATTGGCAATCGCGAGGAAATTCGTCAGCAAGCCGCAGCCTTTCTAATGGCTAAACTTATAGATCAACTAAATCATTCATGACAGCAAGATTAAAATATAGTCGATATCGTACAAAAAGTTGAATCAAGCAACTATAAATATTTGCCTGTGCTTTTAAACCTAAATACCTGCGTATGGTCAATTGTTTCGCTTACCTTAATCGGTAAATTATGGAATAATTAGCAGTTAAATTAAGCTCTTCTAAATCAAAGGTAAAACCCATGGATGACAATAAAAGCAAAGCACTTGCCGCAGCATTAGCGCAGATTGAGAAACAGTTTGGCAAGGGCTCTATCATGCGTATGGGTGATAGTAATATTGGCGATGACATTCAAGCAGTTTCAACCGGCTCATTAGGTTTAGATATCGCGCTAGGCATAGGCGGATTACCGCGCGGCCGTGTAGTTGAAATTTACGGCCCTGAATCATCAGGCAAAACAACTTTAACGCTTTCTGTAATCGCACAAATGCAAAAAACTGGTGGCGTTGCAGCATTTATCGATGCAGAACACGCTTTAGATCCACAATACGCGGCAAAATTAGGTGTAAATGTGCCTGATTTATTGATTTCACAGCCAGATACTGGTGAACAAGCCTTAGAAATCGTCGATATGTTAGTCCGCTCAGGTTCTGTGGATATTGTAGTGGTTGACTCTGTGGCCGCATTAACGCCACGCGCTGAAATTGAAGGTGAAATGGGCGATAGCCACATGGGCTTACAAGCACGTTTAATGAGCCAAGCTTTACGTAAACTAACGGGCAACATCAAACGTACCAACACCTTGGTGATTTTTATTAACCAAATCCGTATGAAAATCGGCGTGATGTTCGGTAGCCCAGAAACAACAACCGGCGGTAATGCACTTAAATTTTACGCTTCAGTCCGTTTAGATATTCGCCGCACTGGCGCAATCAAAAAAGGTGACGAAGTCATTGGTTCTGAAACACGCGTAAAAGTCATTAAAAATAAAGTAGCGCCACCGTTCAAACAAGCTGAATTTGATATTTTATATGGCGAAGGCATTTCACGCGAAGGCGAGATTATTGAGCTTGGCGTTAACGCAAAATTTGTAGAAAAAGCCGGTTCTTGGTATAGCTACAATGGCGAAAAAATTGGCCAAGGTAAAGATAACTCACGTGATTTCCTTAAAGCGAATCCGGCAATTGCCAATGAAATTGACGCTAAAATTCGTGCCAATATGAAAGCCTTAACTGAGGCAACTCCGGCAGTTCGCTCTGAAGACGATTAATTTTTAGTCAAATTGTCAGCGAGACCATTTATCGACTTTCAGCCAAAAAGTTTACGGCAACGTGCGCTAGATTATTTGGGCAAGCGCGAGTATTCATATAGGGAACTCGCGCAAAAACTGAGCAAATATGTCAAAAAAGCTGATGTAGATTCTGGTGATGAATTTCAAGAAAAGTTTGCTGATCAAACCGAAGATAAATCTGGTGATGAATCTAGCGAAAAATCTGATGAAATTACTGAGATTTTAGATGATTTTAAAGCGCGTGGTTGGTTGTCTGATAAGCGCTTTACCGAAATGTTGGTGCATGCCCGCAAGACTAAATTTGGCAGTGCCAGAGTTGCGAATGAATTACGTGAAAAAGGTGTGGCAGATGAATTAATTGCCAGCGCAATCGCCGAAGTAAAGCTAAGTGAATTAGATAATGCGCGTAATGTGTGGCAAAAAAAGTATAAAGCCAGCGCTGAAACGCGCGAAGAATGGGCAAAGCAAGCACGATTTTTACAAAGCCGAGGTTTTGGTTTTGATGTTATTAAAAAAGTATTGAATCACACTGAAGCAGAAGATTAAGCAGATAATTAATTAGAATAGCAGTCTCAGAAACCCCAGAAATGAAAGTCGTCGCAAAAAAAACATACATTGAATAAACCTATGACCATTAAATTAAGCAACAACCCTAGCAGTAATGAAATCCGTCAGGCATTTCTAGATTTTTTCGCCTCTAAAGGCCACCAAATTGTAGCGTCTAGCTCCTTGGTGCCGCATGGCGACCCTACTTTGTTGTTCACTAATGCAGGGATGAATCAGTTTAAAGATGTGTTTTTAGGCTTTGATAAACGCCCTTACACCCGCGCCACCACTAGCCAAAAATGCGTGCGCGCAGGCGGCAAGCATAATGACCTTGAAAACGTAGGCTACACCGCACGTCATCACACATTTTTTGAAATGTTGGGCAACTTCAGTTTTGGCGATTACTTCAAGCAAGATGCCATTGCTTACGCTTGGGAATTACTCACCGAAGTTTTCAAATTACCAAAAGAAAAATTAACCGTCACCGTGTATGCCGACGATGACGAAGCTTACGATATTTGGCACAACACCATAGGCGTGCCTGCTGAACGCATTATTCGCATCGGCGATAATAAAGGCGCGCGTTACGCCTCAGATAACTTTTGGATGATGGGTGACACTGGTCCGTGTGGACCTTGTACCGAAATTTTCTACGATCACGGCGACCATCATTTTGGCGGGCCTCCGGGTAGCCCAGATGAAGATGGCGACCGCTTCATTGAAATTTGGAATAACGTATTCATGCAATTCAACCGCGATGAAGCGGGCGTGATGCATCCATTACCAAAACCTAGCGTTGATACCGGCATGGGTTTAGAGCGCCTAGCCGCAGTATTGCAACACGTACATGCCAACTATGAAATCGATTTATTTCAAGGTTTAATTAACGCAGCCGCACGTGAAACCAAAACGACAGATTTAAGTAGCCCAAGTTTAAAAGTCTTGGCAGACCATATTCGCGCTTGCTCATTTTTAATCGCCGACGGCGTGATACCGGGTAATGAAGGCCGTGGTTATGTGCTACGTCGCATCATCCGTCGCGCCATTCGTCATGGCTATAAATTAGGCAGTCGCAGCGCATTTTTCCACAAAATGGTGGCAGATTTAGTGCTGGAAATGGGCAATGCCTACCCAGAACTTAAAGCAGAACAAGCGCGCATCACCAGTATTCTTAAAAATGAAGAAGACCGCTTTTTTGAAACCATTGAAAATGGCATGGAGATTTTGGAAACAGAACTCGCGGCTATGGAAAAGGCTGGCAACCGCACATTTAATGGCGACCTTGCTTTCAAGCTGCACGATACCTTTGGCTTTCCACTCGATTTAACGGCAGACGTTTGTCGTGAGCGTGATGTAACGGTAGATAGCGCCGCATTTGATACCGCAATGACGCGCCAAAAGGAACAAGCGCGCTCAGCTGGCAAGTTCAAAATGGCGGCTAATCTTGAGTACAGCGGTGAAAATACAAACTTCAAAGGTTATGAAACCTTAGAAGCACCCGCCAAAATATTAGCCTTATATAAAGATAGTGTTTCTGTGAACACGCTTACTGAAGGCGAACAAGGCATAGTTGTGCTAGACAACACACCTTTTTACGCAGAATCTGGCGGTCAAGTGGGTGACGTTGGAGAGCTACGTAGCACCGATGGTATTTTTGCCGTGGAAGATACACAAAAAATTCAAGCGGCAGTGTTTGGCCATCACGGCGTTCTTAAAACTGGCTCTTTAAAAGTAGGCGATCAGCTTAACGCAAAAGTAAATACGCAAGCCCGCGCCAGCAGCATGCGTAACCATTCAGCCACGCATTTGATGCACAGCGCTTTGCGCGCAGTATTAGGCGACCATGTGCAACAAAAAGGCTCGCTGGTTGATACTGAAAAAACGCGTTTTGACTTCGTGCATAACGCGCCTGTCACTGAGGCTGAAATTGCCAAGGTTGAAGAAATTGTGAACGCTGAAATTTTAACGAATACCGCTACTCAAGCACGTGTGATGGATATTGAATCTGCCAAAAAAACTGGCGCCATGATGCTGTTTGGTGAAAAATATGGCGATGAAGTACGCGTGCTAGACATTGGCAGCACCAGCGAATTATGTGGTGGTACGCATGTAAGCCGCACCGGTGATATTGGTTTATTTAAAATCACCAGTGAATCTGGCGTTGCCGCTGGCGTGCGTAGAATTGAAGCCACCACTGGTCATGGCGCATTAAAAATTATTAACGCACAACAGCAATTAATTGACCAGTTAGCCAATGCGCTTAAAGCGCCTACTGGCGAATTAGCCAATAAAGTGGCGCAATTAGCCGACCATGCAAAATCGCTAGAAAAAGAATTAGCGCGTTTAAAATCAAAATTAGCGAGTAGCCAAGGCGATGACTTAAGCAAGCAAGCCATTGAAATTGCTGGCGTTAAAGTATTAGCCGTTGTGCTAGAGAGCGCTAATGCAGAAACATTACGCGAAACCATGGATAAACTTAAAGACAAACTAAAATCAGCGGTAATAGTCTTAGCCAGCGTCAATGATGGAAAAGTGAGCTTGGCCGCTGGTGTTACGCCTGATTTAACTAGTAGAATTAAGGCTGGCGATTTAGTTAATTTTGTTGCACAACAAGTGGGCGGCAAAGGCGGCGGTAAACCAGATATGGCAATGGCAGGCGGCACAGATGCTAGCCAATTACCTAAAGCTTTAGCCAGCGTTAATGATTGGGTGACGAGTAAATTAGTCAGCCAATAATTTGCAATCAAGAAATTACCATGAGTAAAACATTTTAAATTACCGAACATTAAAAAGAGTCAAAAAATGGCATTAATCGTACAAAAATACGGCGGCACATCAGTCGCAAATCCTGAGCGAATTCGTAGCTTAGCGCGTCGCGTTGCTCGTTATAAAGCAATGGGTCACCAAATTGTGGTAGTGGTTTCAGCCATGTCTGGCGAAACTAATCGGCTTATTTCATTAGCAAAAGAACTAATGGCCGAACCAGATCCGCGCGAATTAGACATGATTATTTCGACTGGCGAGCAAGTTACCATAGGCTTAACCGCCTTAGCGCTGATTGAATTGGGCATAAAAGCCAAAAGTTACACAGGCGCACAAGTTAAAATATTAACTGACAATGCCTTCACCAAAGCTCGTATCAGCAATATCGATCAACACAATTTAAAAGCCGACTTAGACGCCGGCTATGTGTGCGTTGTGGCTGGCTTTCAAGGCGTTGATGAAAATGGCAACATCACCACGCTAGGCCGTGGCGGTTCAGATACAACAGGCGTAGCACTCGCTGCCGCACTTAATGCGGATGAATGCCAAATTTACACAGATGTTGATGGCGTATACACCACAGACCCGCGCATGGTGCCAGAAGCGCGCCGCTTAAAATCTATCACTTTTGAAGAAATGCTAGAGCTTGCCAGCCAGGGCTCAAAAGTACTGCAAATTCGCTCGGTTGAATTTGCAGGAAAATACAAAGTTAAATTACGTGTGCTTTCTAGCTTCGAAGAAGAAGGCGACGGCACACTCATTACATTTGAGGAAGAAGACAACATGGAACAACCCGTTATATCAGGCATCGCCTTCAACCGCGACGAAGCAAAAATCACTGTGCTGGGCGTTCCCGACAAACCAGGTATCGCTTATCAAATATTAGGCCCAATTGCTGAAGCCAATGTTGACGTGGATATGATTATTCAAAACACAGGCGCAGATGGCACCACTGACTTCACCTTCACTGTTCATAAAAATGAAATGAACAAAGCACTTTCTATCCTTAGAGATAAAGTGCAAGGCCATATCGGCGCCCGCGAAATTAGCGGCGATGACAAAATCGCTAAAGTTTCTATCGTCGGCGTAGGCATGCGCTCACACGTAGGCATCGCCAGCCAAATGTTCCGCACACTCGCTGAAGAAGGCATCAACATTCAAATGATTTCAACCTCAGAAATCAAAATTGCCGTTGTTGTAGATGAGAAATACTTAGAGTTAGCCGTGCGCGTATTACACAAAGCGTTTGAACTAGAAGAAGCCTAGTATTGTTGATAAATATTTAAGTCAGATTCGAATATCTCATTGATTTTTGTCTCAGACTAACGTATTATCGCGCCCTTATTAGTGAAGACTAATTAAAGCGAAGTTGAAATAAACGGAGAGCTGGCCGAGTGGTCGAAGGCACTTCCCTGCTAAGGAAGCATACGGGCTTAACCCTGTATCTAGGGTTCGAATCCCTAGCTCTCCGCCA
>CANFZA010000009.1 GCA_947451235.1 Methylophilaceae bacterium
AATGGAAAAAATAGCATTGAAAAAATTGATGTCGATATTAAACCCACAGGACTTTTGGGCACAGTGACCGTTACTCCAGCTACAGGTAATCGAGAGATTGACCACGAACTCGTCCTTCGCGCACAGGGTGGCGATAAACGCGCCTTCGGTATGTTGGTAGATAAATATCAACGAAAATTGACGCGATTACTGTCGCGTATGATTCGAGATCAAAGCGAAATCGAAGATGTCGTTCAAGAGTCATTTATTAAAGCTTACCGTGCATTGCCTAACTTTCGCGGCGATAGTGCCTTTTACACTTGGTTGTATCGAATAGGTATTAATACCGCAAAAAATCATTTAGTTTCTTTGGGTCGTAGGCCTACGGTAAGTACAGATATTGAGCTTGAAGATGCTGAAAACTTTGATAGCGGCAATGAGTTACGCACCATGGAAACGCCAGAAACAGCGCTAATGACCAAGGAAATCGCGCAAACAGTGAATGATACTGTTGCCAGCTTGCCAGAAGAGCTACGTACAGCAATTACCCTTCGCGAATTAGAAGGGTTTAGCTATGAAGAGATTGCTACCATGATGAACTGCCCGATAGGTACCGTGCGTTCACGTATTTTTAGAGCGCGTGAAACAATTTCACTCAAATTAAAACCTTTGTTGGATGTTCATGATAATAAGCGCTGGTAGTTTTGCCATCAACAATCATGACAATACACAACTAAAGTAACAAAGTATAAGATTTAGGAGCTAGCAATGAACGAACAAATATCAGCTTTACTCGATGATGAAATCGCAGTGGAAGATGCCGCACATTTGATTACCGCAATATTGTCAAACAAACAGTCTGCACAGGCTTGGAGCGATTATAATTTAATCGGTGATGCCATGCGTGGCAATGCGGTTTTAAGTAATCAGTTTAAGCAAAACTTAATGCAAAAAATTGAAATGGAAGCGACTATATTTTTACCTAATGCAGCGCTGGCGAATAATGTTGCTGAAATTAAACATAATGGTAAGATTTCAGCCTCATGGTCAATCGCGGCATCATTTGCGGCAGTCATGGTGGTTGGTTGGATGGTGTTGAACCAGCAGGCACAAAATAGTAGCGAACTAGCGCCAGTAGAAGTTGCGCAAGTAGATACTGCAAAAAATGCAGCGATGGATTCAGGCATACCTACAGAATACTTGAATGCGCATCAAGCATCGGCACCTTCTGCAAGTTCGTATTATATTCAAACCGTTAGTTACAAAGAGTAATGTTAATGAAACGTATTGTTATGGCGAGGCTATTTGCCATTGCAGCTCTTGGTGTTGCCATCGTTGTTAGTGTCAGTGCGAAAGCTAGCGCTGATGATGATCTGTGGCTAGCTTTGCAAAAAGCGGCAGTTGCTGCGCATGCATTGAGTTACCAAGGTATTTTTTATTATCAGGCCGGTTCGCAATCTAAGCCAGTACAAATTACACATATGTTTAATGGTAAAGGTGAGTTTGCCCGTAACGTTGTACTCGACAATTCACCGCGAGAGGTGTTTAGCCAGGGCAATGATTTGGTAATTTTTAATCCAAAAAACGAAAAAGTTGTCATTGAAAAGCGGCATGGGCAGAATATGTTTCCTGCGATTTTGCCGACGAACCTTAGCTCAGTTAAATCTAATTATTCATTACGTGCAGGTGAACCTGAACGAGTGGCAGGACGTCCTGCGCAGATGGTATTCTTAGAGCCAAAAGACAGTTTAAGATACAGCTACCAATTTTGGATAGATACAGAATATGGCCTGCTATTAAAATCAGTGATGCTTAATGGTCGTAATGAAGTCATTGAAAGTATTGCTTTTAACCAATTGGCTTTGATGGATACTCTTGATTTAGATTGGTTCCAACCCAAGATAGATAATAAGAAAAGTTATGTGATGGAGGATGAAGCAGTCACGATTGCCGATAATGTTGCTACAGCCGATTGGACGCTAAAAGGGCTGCCGTCGGGCTTTAAAAAAATAGACCAAATGATACGCATGGTGCACGGCAAGTCTTTACCCGTCACGCATTTGATATTTTCAGACGGTTTAGCCTCAGTTTCATTATTCATTGAACCTATTACTAAAAATATTAAGCCTAGAGTCGGTCATAGGCTTGTGGGTGGTACAAGTTTTTATTCCAGCGTAAGTGACGGATATCAGCTAACAGTGGTTGGTGAAGTGCCCGAGATTACTGTGGCACAAATAGCAAATGCAGTTGTATTTAAAAAGTAAGTAGTTAACAAGAACCCCTTTTGAAAAGTATGTCATTAGCATGATAGAAGAATATGCCATTGTTACCAGTTGCGATAATAACCACGCTACTCTGGAAGTAGAGCGACGCACAGCTTGTGGCTTGTGTGGTCAAAAACGTGGCTGTGGTAACGCAACATGGGGAAAATTGCTAGGTCATAAAAGTCATGAGTTTCAAGCAGAAAATCCTATCAATGCCGTCCCCGGTGATAGCGTAGTGGTCGGTCTTGATGAGCATGCCATGCTTAATTCAGTATTCTTACTTTACGTTGTACCTTTGCTGGGTCTATTGTTTGGCGCAGTATTGGCAGACGTATATTTAAAAAATGAATTGCTAGTGATACTAAGTGCCGTGTCAGGGTTAGTTTTGGGGTTCTTATGGGTTAAAGGTCGTGTGGCTGGCCGTGAAGCGACTGGTAAAAGTGCTAAAGGTAAATGTAATGCAGTGATTTTGCGCCATGCTCAAGATGTCACAGAAGATGTCACAAATGACGGTGAAAATAATGTCATTATTACTGCGGATAACGCAGTAGAGATTAGCGTTACTAAATTTCAAACTAAACGAGGTCAATAGATGATAAAAAATTGGATTGCCGTGGTTACTTTGGGCTTAATTTCTGCAGTTAATTTAAATGTTAATGCACACAGTTTGCCAGACTTTACCGAGTTAGCAGAAAAACATGGTGCTGAAGTGGTTAACATTAGTGTCACGCAAAGCGTACACGCCGATGCTGGCGCCATGCCTTATCCTGGCATGCCAGATGATGAGCAAATGCAGGAGTTTTTTAAGCGTTTCGGTATTCCAAACATGCCAGGAATGCCCGGGTCGCCAGGTTCACCTGGTCAAAACGGTGCGCCGCAACCTGATTATAAATCTCAATCACTAGGTTCTGGCTTTATTATTAGTAGTGACGGCTACATCTTAACCAACGCGCATGTGGTGAGTGATGCCGACGAAGTGATTGTTAAGCTCTCTGATAAGCGTGAATTTAAAGCAAAAATCATTGGCGCTGATAAGCGAACCGATGTTGCGCTGGTTAAAATTGAAGCTACTGGCCTGCCTAAAGTCACGGTTGGTGAACCTAGCAAGCTTAAAGTGGGTGAGTGGGTGGCTGCTATTGGTTCTCCATTTGGTTTAGAAAACACCATGACTGCCGGTATCGTCAGCGCTAAAGGTCGCGCCTTACCGCAAGAGAATTTCGTGCCATTTATTCAGACCGATGTGGCCATTAACCCAGGTAATTCTGGTGGACCTTTGTTTAATTTGGCTGGAGAAGTGGTCGGTATTAACTCACAAATTTACAGTCGTAGTGGCGGTTCAATGGGCTTGTCATTTGCAATTCCGATTGATGTAGCGATTGATATTTCTAATCAACTAAAATCAACAGGAAAAATCACACGTGGCTGGTTAGGCATTGCTATTCAAGAGTTAACTAAAGAATTGGCCGAATCCTTTGGTATGAAAAATACCAACGGTGCATTAGTGGCTGGTGTAGAAAAAAATGGGCCGGCTGATAAAGGCGGTTTAGATGCTGGTGACGTGATTACTAAATTTGATGGTAAGCCAATTGTCACTTCGGCAGATTTGCCACGTGCGGTTGGCGCAACTAAACCTGGAAAAATAGCTGCAGTAGAAATCTTACGTAAAGGTAGTGCCAAAATGCTGAGTATCGGTGTGGGTGAAATGCCGTCTGAGTCGGCTGAAGTTGCGCAAAGTAATAAGCCTGCGGCCAAAGCTGAAGCTAATAAAATTGGTTTAACGCTTAAAGAACTTACCCCACAACAAAAGAAAAAGCTTAATGGTAAAAATGGCTTGTTGGTGATAGAGAGTGTGGGTGCTGCAGCGCAAGCGGGTATCCGCCGTGGTGATGTGATTCTTGGGTTAAATAATAGTGAAACCCAAAGTGTTGACCAGTTTAACAAACAAATTAATGGCGTTGCTACAGGTAAAACCATCGCAGTATTAGTTCAGCGTGCTGAGAACACTTTATATGTGCCAATTAAGGTAGGCAAGTAGCTACACATATTGTTTGATTACAGCAGTTAATTGGTTTATTTAAAACCCGCTCTTTTCAAAAAGCGGGTTTTTTTATTGCTCGTTAGCGTGACCAATTAACCCTAAAAACCAGCGGACTAATCCATATGCTAACCAAGAGGCAACGCGTTTTGCAATATTACCTTGTGCCCATTGCTTAGGTGAAATTTGATGGGCGCCCGCCTGAATAGTCGCTAAAACATCTGCCCGCAATTCTGTAGCAAATGCAGTATCTTTTACCAATACATTAGCTTCTCTGGCTAGAAATAAGCTAAAGGGATCAATATTAGACGAGCCTACCGTCGCCCAATGGGAATCAATAATCGCGACTTTGCTATGCATAAAACTTTTGCGATATTCGTAAATTTCTATGCCATTTTTTAAAAAATCGCTATAAAACGCATGAGTGGCAAACATTAAAAAATATTCCATGCGACCTTGTAGCAGTAGTGTTATCTTAACTTCGCGTTTGGCGGCCTCTAATAGGGCTTGTCTAAATCTTCTGCCAGGTACAAAGTAAGCATTTGCGATGATGATTTCTGATTTTGCGTGGACGATTGCGCTTAGATAGGCATCTTCAATATCGCGCCTGTGTAGCATATTGTCTCTAAACACCAGTGCCGCTTTTGTGCCTTGATTAGTCGGCTTAACTTTAGCTGTTTGTAGCAATATGTTTTCGAGTGGAATGGTGCCGCTGGCATTCAGTGCGCGTAAATGGGTATATGAAATACGGCGCCAAAGCCTATGAGCGCCTAGTGCCATCGTTGCAATTAAATTGCCTTCTACCTGAACTGCGTAATCAATGCGAGGTGGAACGTTGTTAGGCATGCGGTTCGGCACATCAAAGTCATCGATAATATTAATGCCGCCGATAAAACCAATTTTACAGTCAATGACGACCATTTTATGATGCAAGCGTCTAAGCCGACTTTTCTTGAGTGTCCACGGTGATATTTTAGGTCGATAAAACATAATCTGCACGCCTGCAGCATTTAATTCCGCGACCAATGACTTTGGTAAATCTTTGCTGCCAAAACCATCTAGCAGTACATTGACACTCACGCCCCGACGCGCGGCTTGCTTAAGCAAATTGCCAATATTAACGCCAATAGCATCGGCTTCATAGATGTAAGTTTGCAAATAAATTTCATGTTGGGCAGACTTAATGGCCGCTTCAAGTGCAGGAAAATATTCTGCGCCATTGCGTAATAATTTAAGCTGGTTGCCCCCAACAAATTGCGTCATATTCTATTTAATGTGGCTGTGAGAATTGCATGGTCGGATAACTTTATGAACTGTGGGCCTGAATGCACTTCTGTATGTTTTACCTGAAAGCCGCGCACATAAATTCGGTCTAGCCTTAACATTGGCAACCATGAGGGAAAGCTTCTTGCAGGTTTTCCAGCATGATGCTCGAATACTTCACGCATGTTCAATCGATCGGCGAACGTGCGTCCGCTACGCATGCCCCAATCGTTAAAATCGCCGGCAATAATCAAGGGTTCACCTGCGGGTACGTTTTGTTCTATATATTCCGCCACACTTAATAGCTGTTGCCTGCGCCACTGTGCAAACAAACCCAAATGCACACAAACAGCATGCAGCGGCTTGTCCCAATTTGCAACTTCAATTTCACAATGTAGCATGCCGCGTTGCTCGGAAGTGTGCGCGGAAATGTCTTGGTTTATGGTGTTAATGATGGGATATTTTGACAGTAGCGCATTGCCATGATGCCCCGCTGGGTAAACTGAATTTTTTCCGTAAGCGTAATCTGGCCATGTTGCATCTGCCAAAAATTCTGCCTGCCCTAATTCCGGCCAAGCTTTAAAGCGTAAGCTATGTTGAGCATGTTCATCGCGTACTTCTTGCAAAAAAACCACATCGGCCTGCAGTTTTCGCAACATATCGCGTTGATGATGCAGGGCCAGGCGCGCGTTAAAATGTGTTACGCCCTTATGAATATTGAAGGTTGCGATGCGGAGTATATTGTGCAAATTAATCTCAGTAAATAAGGCGCTGCATTGGATTAATCATACAACAATGGCTCTTTTAAGCAATGAATAATAATGCCGCAAGTGTTGCAACGATATCGAGATTAAGTCGCCACCTACCAGATCCTTTGCTTGTAGTATTCTTATATAAATACTCGTTCATAAAACTCAATGACTTGAACCAGAATCCAAAACGTACCTTGATGTTTTGTGTGCTGGTTTTTGCATAAAAACAGCTATACTTAAACGACTACCTCACATTATTTAGAGCCTCAATCGATGAGTTTGATCTTAGAAATTGCCGATAGCATAGCGGAGATTGATGCCTATCAATGGGATGCTTTGGTCGGCGATATGCCGCTATTAAGTCATGCATTTTTAAGTGCGCTTGAAAGTTCAAAGTCGGTGGGTAAAGGCGCTGGTTGGCAACCTTACCCGATGCTTGTGCGTGAAGATGGGGCGTTGGTCGGCGCAATGCCGTTGTATGTAAAAAGTCATTCATATGGCGAATACGTTTTTGACTGGAGTTGGGCCGAAGCATACGAACGTAGCGGCCTCAATTACTACCCAAAATTATTAGCTGCGATTCCTTTTACGCCCATTACCAGTGCAAGGTTGCTGGCAAATTCTGTTGAAATTCAAACTTTAATGATCGCGGCCATAAGTGAAACTATACTTAAGCATCAATTATCATCAGCGCATGTGATCTTTCCTAATGATGATTCAGCTGCGGCCTTATTAAAGGCCGGTTGGATGCAACGTCATGGTGTGCAATTTAGATGGGAAAACAATAACTTTAGCGATTTTGATGATTTTTTAAAAGTATTAAGCCACGATAAGCGCAAAAAAATACGTCAAGAAAGAAAAAAAGTCGATGCGGCAGGTGTGGTTTGCAAGCAGATAAAAGGTGCGGATATTACGCCAGCAGAATGGGATTTTTTCTATCAATGTTATGAAAATACTTACCTAGAACATCGTTCTACACCGTATTTAACACCGGCATTTTTTAAAAACATTGGCCTAAATATGCCACAAAATATTTTGCTGATTATTGCTTATATTGACGATGTTCCAGTGGCTAGCGCGCTGAATATTTATCATAAAACCACACTCTACGGCCGTTATTGGGGCGCTTTGCGCTATGTGCCTAACTTACATTTTGAGCTTTGTTATTATCAAGCGCAGGAGTTTTGTATCGCTGAAAAAATTCAGTATTTTGAAGGTGGCGCCCAAGGGGAGCATAAGTTAGCGCGCGGCTTTAAACCTAGGGCGACTTGTTCGTTTCATAAGATTGCGCACCCAGATTTTGCTGCGGCGATTGATGGTTTTTTGATTAAAGAAGCGCAGGGAGTAGCCGCTTACACAACAGAGCTTGAGGAAAGAGCGCCTTTTAAAGTGCGCTGAAGATCTTGAGCAATATTGCTAATGTGCATTTTCTCTGTGTCTGGACAATGGTGTGTGCAAAAAATGTATTGCGCGGAATAGCTAGTTTTGCCGCGCTTTTGACAATTAATTACAAAATAATCAAGCATTTGTTGTAAAATCACGGTTATTGTGAAAAGGCGCTTATGGCGCCTTCTCTTTTTATAAAGCAGATTTAAACGTCGTAAAAAGCTTAAAGACTAAATGAAAAATATTCGTAACTTCTCCATTATTGCCCACATTGATCACGGTAAATCAACCTTAGCCGACCGTATTATTCATTTATGCGGCGGCTTGGCCGACCGTGAAATGGAAGCGCAAGTGCTTGATTCTATGGATATTGAGCGCGAGCGCGGTATTACCATTAAAGCGCAAACTGCGGCTTTGGAATACAAAGCGGATGATGGTCAAACTTATCATTTAAATTTAATTGATACCCCGGGCCATGTGGACTTTAGTTATGAAGTTTCACGCTCACTTTCTGCCTGTGAAGGCGCGTTATTGGTGGTGGATGCCAGTCAAGGCGTAGAAGCGCAAAGTGTTGCAAACTGCTATACGGCGCTAGATTTAGGCGTAGAAGTCACCGCTGTGCTGAATAAAATCGATTTGCCTTCAGCAGATCCTGATCGTGTGATGCAAGAAATTGAAGACGTAATTGGTATTGATGCTAAAGATGCCGTGCGTTGTTCAGCCAAAACAGGCTTGGGTGTGCGCGATGTTTTAGAAGCGGTGATTGCCAAAGTGCCCGCACCTAAAGGCAATGTCGATGGCCCCTTGAAAGCCTTGGTGATTGATGCTTGGTTCGACAATTACGTAGGCGTGGTCATGCTAGTACGCGTGATTGATGGCGTGCTTAAACCAAAAGATAAAATTCGCTTAATGGCAACACGGGCTGAATTTTTATGTGAACAAGTGGGTGTATTTACACCAAAATCTGTGCAAAAAACTGCGCTTTCAGCCGGTGAAGTAGGTTTTGTCATTGCCGGTATTAAAGAGCTGGCCAGCGCTAAAGTGGGCGATACCGTGACTTTGGTGAACAAACCAGCAACGGAAGCTTTAGAAGGCTTTAAAGAAGTAAAGCCACAAGTGTTTGCAGGCTTGTATCCAGTAGAGTCTAATCAATTTGAAGCACTACGTACCGCACTTGAAAAACTAAGTCTGAATGATGCAAGTTTGTTGTTTGAGCCAGAAAATTCTACAGCGTTAGGTTTTGGTTTTAGATGCGGCTTTTTAGGCTTGCTACACATGGAAATCGTACAAGAGCGCTTAGAGCGTGAATACGATATGGATTTAATTACTACCGCGCCAACGGTAGTGTACGAATTGCTATTGAAAGATGGCGAAGTAGTGCAGATTGAAAACCCATCGCGCTTGCCTGAAACCTCACGTATTGAAGAAACGCGCGAGCCGGTAATTAACGTTAATTTGTTGATGCCACAAGATTACGTGGGTCCAGTGATGACGCTTTGTAATAATAAGCGCGGCATACAAAAAAATATGCAATACATGGGTAGGCAAGTGATGTTGAGCTACGAAATGCCGCTCAATGAGGTGGTGCTAGATTTTTTTGATAAATTGAAATCAGTATCGCGTGGTTATGCTTCTATGGATTACGAGTTTTTAGAATTCCGTGCGGCAGATTTAGTGAAGTTGGATATTATGGTCAATGGCGAGCGCGTAGATGCGCTGAGCATGATCGTGCATAGAGCCAATAGTGTGCGTCGTGGTCGTGAAGTGGCGGCAAAAATGCGTGAGTTGATTCCACGCCAAATGTTTGACGTGGCGATTCAAGCGTCTATTGGCGCTAATATTATTTCGCGTGAAACCGTTAAAGCCATGCGTAAAAACGTGATTGCTAAATGTTATGGCGGCGATGTTTCTCGTAAACGTAAATTACTAGATAAGCAAAAAGAAGGTAAAAAACGCATGAAGCAAGTGGGTAACGTTGAGATTCCACAAGAAGCGTTTTTAGCCATTTTGCGCATTGAAGATTAGTCGTTTTTACAAAAATAATATAATTAACAGGATGCACCAGCCATGATGTTCGCATTATTTATGATAGTAATACTGATAGTCACGGGGCTTATTTGGCTGCTTGATATTTTGGTTTTGAGTAAAAAACGTGCTGTCGGGGCAAGTGAGCCTATGTTGGTGGAATACGCCAAGAGCTTTTTTCCGGTTATTTTGGTGGTGTTTTTTGTACGCTCTTTCATTGTAGAGCCATTCAAAATCCCATCGGGTTCTATGATGCCAACGCTACTGGCGGGCGACTATATTTTAGTCAATAAATTTACTTATGGCTTGCGTGTGCCTATTGTAAATCATACCTTTATTAAGGTAAGTCAGCCTACGCGTGGTGATGTGTTTGTGTTTCATTATCCGCCAGAGCCGTCAATTGATTACATTAAGCGCGTGGTTGGTTTGCCTGGCGATAGAATTAGCTATAAAGATAAACAACTCACTATCAACGGTAAATTGCTCCAAATGCAAGATATGGGTAGCTATGAATATGTAATGTCTGGCCTGAATATTATGACGGCTAAACAATATAAAGAGCAGCTTGGAAACGTGCAGCATAGTATTTTAATCCATGACATTGTTGGTAATTATGATGCCGATGCTATCGGGTCAAAATTTGCGAATAATGAAGAAATTATTGTCCCTGCTGGACATTATTTAGCGATGGGTGATAATCGAGATAATAGTTCTGATAGCCGCGTTTGGGGTTTTGTGCCTGAGCAAAATTTAGTTGGTAAGGCCTTTTTTATCTGGATGAATTTTGATCAAGGTTCTAGAATAGGCAGTGCTATACATTAGTTGTTTGCTGATTAATAACCATTAAGCGCTGGAGATAGCCATGCAAAAAAATACAAGTCAAAAGATACAAAGTTCACAAAATCAAGCTGGGGCAACGTTAATCGGCATGTTGCTGATTGCTGGTGCACTTGTATTTTTGGCAATATTTGCCATGAAGGTTTTCCCAGCTTATCAAGAATATTATTCAGTTAAAACCGTCATTCATGCTTTAAACAAAGAGCCTTTGAGTGGCATGAGTAAAAAAGAAATTATGGCTGCATTTAACAAGCGTGCAGATGCTGGTTACGTGACCGTTATTCAAGGCTCAGACTTGATTTTTGATAAAAATAGCAGTGGTGAAACAGTTGTTTCTGCTCAGTACCAAGTGGTTAAGCCATTGTTTGGTAATGTGAGTGTACTGCTTGATTTCGCTACGCCTAGTGACGGTAAATAATCCGCATAATGAATCAACCGGATTTATCAAAACGCTTAGTTTACAACTTCGTTAATACTAACCTGCTGGCGCAAGCATTAACGCATCGTAGCTTTAGTGCTCAAAATAATGAACGCTTAGAATTTTTAGGTGATGGCGCACTTAATTTTATGATTGCTCATCAGTTGTATCAGCGTTTTCCGAACATCGCTGAAGGTGATTTAAGCCGTTTACGTGCGCAATTAGTCAAAGAATCTACGCTATGTGAAATTGCAATTTCACTTAATTTAGGTGATGTGCTGAAGTTAGGTGAAGGCGAACTTAAAAGCGCGGGATGGCGTAGGCCTTCTATTTTAGCTGATGCTGTTGAGGCGATTATTGGGGCTGTATATCTAGACGGCGGTTTTGCCGCTGCAGAAGCTTTAGTAGCACACCTTTTTGCGAATAAACTAGATACGATAGACCCTAAAGTTATTGATAAAGATCCAAAATCACTATTGCAGGAAGTTTTGCAAGGGAAGAAAATTGCAGTACCTGAATACACAGTAACGCACTTAGAGGGCGAAGCGCACGCCCAAGTATTTATTGTGGAATGCTCGATAGAAAAATTAAATATACGCACGGTTGGTGAAGGCACCAGTCGGCGAATTGCAGAACAACAAGCTGCGCAGCTTGCATTGGAAAAAATAAAGAAATGACAGACTACGATTCAGATTTAGATTTAGAAGTAAACACGACACCTGTGCCATTTAAATGCGGTACGGTAGCCATTGTTGGTCGACCAAACGTAGGTAAGTCTACCTTGCTAAACCACATTTTAGGTATGAAGTTAGCCATCACTTCGCGTAAGGCGCAAACCACGCGTCATCGCCTGCTTGGCATTCATACCACTGAAGATACGCAATTTTTGTTTGTCGACACGCCAGGTTTCCAACAAAAACATTTGAATGCCTTGAACAAAGGTTTGAACAAAACAGTGACGCAAGTACTCACAGAGGTTGATGTGGTGCTGTTTGTAATTGAGCCTATGAAGTTGGGTGATGCTGATCGAAAAGTATTAGCTTTGCTTTCAGAAAAAACGCCAACATTCTTAGTGGTCAATAAATTAGATTTAATGGGCGACAAAGGCAATATCTTGCCGCTGATTCAAGATTTTGATTTAGAGTTTCCATTTTCAGAAATTGTGCCAGTGAGCGCTAAAAAAAGCCTCAATTTGGACGAGCTTTTAGAAACTATCCGTAAATACTTGCCAGAACAAGCCGCCATTTATTCTGAAGATGAATTAACCGATAAAAACGAGCGCTTTTTAGCGGCTGAATTAGTGCGTGAGAAGATTTTCAGATTAGTCGGTGATGAACTACCTTATGCGGTCGCGGTAGAGATTGAAAAATTTGAAATAATCGGTAATTTACGCCGCATTTTCGTTGCTATTATTGTTGATAAAGATAGCCAGAAACCAATGTTGATTGGTAAAAATGGCGAGAAAATGAAGCAGATATCTACTGAAGCTAGACAAGATATGGAAAAATTATTTGGTGGAAAAGTTTACCTTGAAACTTGGGTGAAAGTTAAAGGTGGTTGGGCCGATGATGAAAGGGCTTTAAAAAGTCTTGGATATTAATTTGCGTCTTAATTAGGATGTTAGCTTGAAGTATTAGCGATGCCGAATAACGTTTATAACATACCGGTTTACGGCAAGCCAATCGCCTTGGATGACAAAGGCATCTATTATGCCGTTAACCGCAAAACTGGTGCGATTAATAACGTATTTCAGCTGGTGTATGAAAGTGATTTAGATCAAGACGGCGCATGGTATTTATACCAGTTAAAAAATACTGGTAAAGATGGTGAAATGGGTTGGGTCATATTGGCTGATCATGGCGATTACCCTTTAAAAAACTTGTCGCCCGATGAAATTAAGCATTACTTTGATAAGCCTGAATATGCCGAGCCTAAGGGCGCTTGGCAACTTATGCGTAATTCAAGATATGGTTTTGGTAAGTTCACGCCTATTCATGCCGAAGAAGATATTCGGTACGCAATGATTCTATTTTCAGAGACAGAAATGCTGGTGCCACTTTTAATTATAAAAGTTGAGGATGAGCGCTTTCAAAGTTTTGCTGAGCCGGATCGTTAATGGCGGTAGTACGTGCTAATTCTTATCGTCAAGATAATCAGGCGGTGTATGTGCTGCATACTTACCCCTTTAAGGAAACGAGCTTAGTTGTAGAATTGTTTACACATGGTTTTGGCCGTGTAGCCACTACCGCTAAAGGTGCGCGGCGGCCACGCTCCGCAATGCGTGGCATGTTGCAGTCGTTTCAGCCTTTAATCGCTACCTGGTCTGGTAAGTTGGAGCTTAAAACACTACATAGTTTAGATTGGGCGGGTGGTTTGCTTTTGCTTAAGGGCGAGGCGCTAATGTGTGGTTTTTACTTAAATGAGTTGCTGCTGCGCTTATTGCCTCGCGAAGATTCCCACAGTACGCTTTTTGAATATTACAGCATCACTTTAAAAACGTTGGCAATCAGCCAAGATCTAGCGTCGACATTACGCCGCTTTGAGTTGAAACTGCTACAAGAACTAGGCTATGCAATTCCGCTACAAAATGATGCGAGTGATGCGCCTATATTAGCCGAAGCAAGTTATCGCTATGAAGCTGAATCTGGTGCAATGCGCGTTAGTTTGCAAACTAGCGTGCAAATAAAAACGGCGTTTAATGGCGTTCAGTTATCAGGAAAAACGCTGATTGATATGGCCAACGATGACTACAGTAATGTTCAAACGCAACAGCAAAGTAAGCAGCTCATGCGCTATTTGTTAGCCCATTATTTGGGTGATAAGCCCTTACATACCAGACAACTTTTAATAGATTTACAAGGTTTATAGCATGATTAAATTAGGTGTAAACATCGATCACGTCGCCACAATTCGCCAAGCGCGTGGCACTAAATATCCTAGCGTTGTGCAAGCAGCATTACGTGCAGAGCAATCAGGCGCCGATAGCATCACGCTACATCTGCGTGAAGACCGTCGCCACATGCAAGACGCAGATGTGTTCGCTTTACGCAATTTGCTACAAACACGCATGAACCTTGAATGTGCGGTCACTGATGAAATGGTAGATATTGCCTTAGAAGTGGCACCGCAAGATGTTTGCCTAGTGCCTGAAAGGCGAGAAGAGCGCACTACCGAAGGTGGGTTAGATGTGGTGGGCAATTTTGCTAATGTAAAAAATGCAGTGAAAAAATTAAGTGATGCGGGTATTCGAGTGTCATTGTTTATTGGCCCAGACCTTGCACAAATTGATGCCGCAAAAAACGCTGGTGCGCCAGTTATTGAGCTTCATACGGGAACGTTCGCAGATGCTGAAAATCCTGTAGATAAAGCCCATGAATTGCAGCGTATTAAAGATGCCGTTAATCACGGTGTTGCGCTAGGTTTAGTGGTCAATGCTGGACATGGCCTGCATTATCACAATGTTCATGAAATCGCTTCTATAGTTGGTATAGACGAGCTCAATATTGGCCATGCGATTGTTGCTCATGCTTTGTTTGTGGGCTGGGATAACGCCGTGCGTGAGATGAAAGCTTTGGTAAAAGAGTTTTCTTGTAAATAATAAGCCTTAGTGATGAATTTTAGCGCATTAGAAAACACCATGAATCTTTACCATGAATACTTATCATGAATACCTATAGAGAAGTTCACTAGTATGATTTTTGGCATAGGCACAGATATCGTTGAAGTGACGCGCATACAAGCATCTATTACACAGTTTGGTGATGAATTTGCCAAGCGGATATTGGCAGAGAGCGAAATTGAAAGTTATTTACAATCGCAGATAAAAGCACGTTTTCTAGCGAAGCGCTTTGCCGCAAAAGAAGCCTTTTCTAAAGCGCTAGGTACAGGTTTACGCGCGCCAGCCACCTTTCAAAATATTGCAGTTTCTCATGATGAATTGGGTAAGCCGATTTTATTATTAGCGGCAGAACTACAGATTTTTTTGGATGCCAAAAACATCACGCAAATGCACATTAGTATTAGCGATGAAAAGAATTTAGCCGCCGCCTTTGTAGTGTTAGAAACATGAGTGAAACAATAGATTTTGCCCGCCGCTTTGGTGGCGTTGCTAGGCTTTATGGTGCTGACGGACTGGCCAAATTGAAGGCTAGCCATCTCTGTGTGATTGGCATAGGTGGTGTTGGCTCTTGGGCGGCAGAGGCCGTAGCGCGCAATGCTGTAGGCACAATTACCTTAATTGATTTAGATAACATTGCTGAGTCAAATGTTAATCGACAGTTGCATGCGGTAGATGGTGCATTTGGTAAAGCCAAAGTGTCTGCTATGGCAGAACGTATCAAGCTGATTAATCCGACTGTAAAAGTGTTTGAGATTGAAGATTTTGTCACAGTTGAAAATGCGCATGAAATGTTGAACAACAACTTTGATGGCATCATAGATTGCATAGACGATGCAAAAGCAAAGGCCGCCATTGCTGGCTTTTGTCAGTCGCACAACATTCCCTTAGTGATGACCGGTGCTGCGGGTGGGCGCTTAGATGTTACTCGCATTAAGCAGGCTGATTTGAGCTTAGTTAGTCATGATAAATTACTGGCTAAAGTCAGAAACTTATTGCGTCGAGATTATGGTTTTGCTAAAGCCGATGTCGCAAAAAGCAAAGCGACTACATTTCACATTCAATGCATTTATTCAGATGAAGAGGTTATTAAACCCGACAGCGTTTGTGATACTGGCGACGCTGATAACAGCGGTGCCATTACCGGTTTAAATTGCGCTGGTTATGGCTCTAGCGTTTGTGTGACTGCACCATTTGGATTTGCCGCAGCTGGTTTACTCATTAAACAATTGCTAAATAAATAATTCATCTGTTTCAATACGGAACGACTTATGGTTCTAGTAGTCTTTTACACATGACCAAACTAACTTCATTTAAAGGTAATAAAAGTGCACTTGCTAGTAAATTTTGCACGCAATGTTTTCGTGAAATGAGTTGGCGAAAAGCATGGGCGAAAAATTGGGACGAGGTTAAATACTGCTCAGATGCTTGCCGATCAAGAGCTAAGCCACTAAAGAAAGTAACGCTAGCGAATGCTATCAGTTGATTTTCAGGGGTTAGCTAGTGCTTGGGTAAATTGCGAGCGTTTAATTTTCTATCGACTGATGAATTTGCTCCATCAAGGAGCTTGCAGACTCCCGTCCTAACTTTGATTCGCGCATCGCCATATGCCAGCTTGAAATGCAACTTCTTAAATCAAATTCATTGTCACAAGCTTCTATTTTAGCCTTTACGCCGCGACCCATGAGGCCTAAGTAATCTTCAGTAGCTTCAATTAAAATCACTTTAATCGTTGCAAGTTTTTTTGGATCGATGGGTGTTCTGGCATTATCTTCATTAAAGATCGATAACGTGGTAATTGAAGTTCTACGCTCGCTAATTGAGCCTTTAGGCCGTTGAATGTAGCCATTAGATTCTAATTTTTGAATGGTTTCAACTAATAATTCTTTTTTGAAAAACTGTTCTAATTCCTCAGTACTTCTAACGCCGTTGACCAATAACAATACTTGCCGCTCTTTGAAATGTAAGCTGCGTTTTGCGTTAGTGAACTCATCGTTGCCAAGTGTAGATTTTTCATACACCATCATATGTGCCATATTTAAAAAAATTTATGAATCATTCTCCTTGTTGATTGTGACGATAAAAAGTCTATTATATGAAAGTGCTGTGACTTAATTGTTTAAAGCTAGTGATGGTTTTAGTCTAATTCATCAAATATTCATCAATTTGTCACAATTGGCGCTTAACATCAAAAATCATATAAAAATTGAAAATAATATGCGATCAACTTTTCCTCCTTTGAAATTACTTAATCGCGATACTAGTATTTTAGCGTTCAACGAACGTGTTTTAAGCCTTGCACGTAACCCAGATTATCCCTTGCTCGAACGCTTACGCTTCTTGTGCATTGTTTCATCAAATTTAGATGAGTTTTTTGAGGTTCGCGCCGCGCCACATGTGGATGCTATGCGTGATGATGAACAGCATAGTGATATTAATGTACAGAGTTATCAAAATATTTCTGAGGTTGCGCATGCCTTGGTTGATAAGCAATACGAAATTTTCAATACAGAATTAATGCCAGCCCTTGCCGCACAAGGCGTGCATTTAGTTTCTCATGGCGATCGTACTGCTGAGCAGCGTCGTTGGGTGGCACGATATTTTGAAACCGATGTGCGTCCATTACTTGTGCCTGTTGCGCTTGATCCATCGCATCCATTTCCACAAGCAGCTAATAAATCACTTAACTTTATTGTTTCGTTGAGCGGACATGATGCGTTTGGGCGTAGCAATAATATTGCGATTGTTCGCGTGCCAAGAGCGCTGCCGCGCCTGATTAAGCTTCCAAAAAACTTAAGTGATAAACACCAAAAATTCGTATCTTTATCTAGCGTTATCAGAGCCCATTTAGCGAGTTTATTTGCGGGTCGTGAAGTATTGAGTTTTTCTCAGTTTCGCGTCACGCGTCACTCTGACTTAGCGGTTGATGAAGATGATGTGAAAAACTTGCGTACTGCCTTACGTAAAGGTCTAGTTCAACGTAACTTTGGCGATGCAGTTCGCTTGGAAGTTTCTCATGCTTGCGATGAAAAATTGGCTAAGTTCTTATTGCAACAGTTTGATCTACCAAAGCAGTCACTTTACCGCGTCAATGGCTTGGTGAATTTAGCGCGCTTGATGCAATTAGCCGATTTGGCTGAAGGTAATCACCTTAAATTTAAGCCTTTTGAACCTAAAGTTAGTCAGCAATTAGTTCACAATCAATCTTTTTTTACACAGTTAAAAGAACGAGATATTTTAATCCACCAGCCTTATGAAAGTTTTGAGTCTGTTATAGATTTCTTACGTGAAGCGGTCAATGACCCAGACGTATTGTCTATTCAGCAGACTATTTACCGCACCGGCTCTGATCCAAGAATGCTTAAGTTGCTTCAAGAAGCTGTTCGGCGTGGTAAAGAAGTGATGGCAGTTGTTGAGCTGAAAGCTAGATTTGATGAAGAAGCCAATATCAACTGGGCGGAAGACTTGGAATCTGTAGGTGCGCAAGTCGTGTACGGCATTGTTGGCCTAAAAACCCATGCAAAAATGTTGTTAGTAATGCGACGTGAGGGCGCTAGTCTAAAATATTACGGACACGTTTCTACGGGTAATTACAATCCAAGGACGGCAAGGTTATATACTGATGTCAGTATGTTGACGGCTGATCCGCAAATTACCCGTGATATGGAGCATTTGTTTAGACACATTGCTAGTCAAGTTAAATTGCCACGCATGCAGAAGTTATTGGTTGCACCATTTAATTTGCATAGACAAATGGTCGCTAAAATTAGAAGCGCAGAACTTGCGGCTAAGGCTGGTAAGCCAGCAAAAATTATATTAAAAATGAATGCGCTCACAGATGAGGCGTTAGTGTTAGCTTTAGTTAAGGCTGGTCGTGCTGGGGTAGAGATTGATTTGATTCTACGTGGCGCTTGCATTTTACCTATTGATGCGCCGGGCTTGGATGGCCGTATTCGTGTTCGTTCGATTATTGGACGTTTACTTGAACACTCCCGCATATTTTATTTCAAAATTGATGAAGTTGAAAATATGTGGCTTGCTAGTGCGGATTGGATGAACCGCAACATGATGCGTCGCGTTGAAATTGCCTGGCCGATTGTTGACGACAAAAATCGTGCGCGCATTTTACAAGAATGCTGCCAAATGAGCTTAGATGATAATAAAGATGCATGGCTAATGACTGCTGATGGCACTTATGTGCCGAGTACACCGCGCACAGTTTCTACTAAGCTTAAAGTTGGTGATCAAGTGCAAACCTTTAGTGCACAGCAACAACTTCTTCAAAAATACTCAGAGTAAAATACGCGACTTAGAATATGGCTAACTTAATTTTGTGGCGACATGCTGAAGCGGAAGTTCAAAGCGATAGTGGGGCCGATATAGATAGGGCTTTAACCAAACATGGCCGCAAAGATGCTGAAAAAATGGCTGAATGGCTTAGTCAATATATGCCAAAAAACACAGAGATCTATTGCAGTCCGGCAAAACGTTGTTTAGAAACGGTCGCTGCCTTGCAGCAACTCAAACAATCAAAAACTAAGCGTGAAGTGAAAATAGTCGACTTTTTAAGTGTTGATAGTTCTGTCGATGAGATTGTTAAGCAACTGAGCAATGACAACACTAGTCAAACAATTTTAATTGTTGGGCATCAGCCTAGTTTAGGCTTATTACTTGCTAAGTTACTTGGTATGAAAGAGGGCGCTTTGGTCGTAAAAAAGGGCGCAGTATGGTGGTTGCGCCAGCGTTATTTGCCTAATTTGGATGGTGGCGTTACTCAAACTTATTTGTATACCGTTCAACACCCAAATTTGTAGCTTTACGTTGAATCTAGGCATTTACCTAAGTTGTCCTCTAGGCACGTGCTTTAGCTCGGCAAGTAAAAGCTAACGATTTCTTCGTCAGCTTAATTTCGCTTATTTTTTATTTGGTCTGCCAGTTTTAATTGCTGGCACTTTTGTCATCGCTGCTTTTAACGCTGCATCTGTCATGGCGCTAAGTTGCATAATGCCTGCACGTAATAATTCACTTTTTTTCGCAGGTTGACCAAGCTTAATTAAGCGTTCTTTCAACACTGAGAATTGAGCATATTCAACTTTAGGCATCGTGAAGCTATCACGCTCCATTTTTAATTTAGGCGCTTTTTCTACTTTAGCAGGTTTAGCCGCTAGTGCCGCTTTAACTACTTTTTTAACTACAACTTTGCTTGCGTTAGCTGCAGTTACTGGTTTAGCTGCTGTCACTTTTGTAGCTGCTGGCTTAATTGCCGGTTTTGCTACTGCTTTAGAAGCAGGTTTAGATGCTGTAGCTACCTTTGCTGGTGCTGCTTGTTCAGGTGTTGTTGCGGCGGTAACAGTTGGTGTTGGAGTGATTTTAGTCATTGTAAATTCCTTAATAAACGGTATAAACAGTTTATACCGTTTATTTTAAAATGCAATATTGTTTTTAATAATTAAATTACTTATAAAACAGTGACTTCAAATTGGCAAGTGGTCTTTTGCCAGGTGATTTTCTCTTCACCAAGTAAATAATATGACTGTGGATATTTTTCCGGCCAATATTTCGGTAGCGTAAGCTGAATGGCATTGTGATGATAATGTAGTTGAATGCCGCGTAAGTTAGGTGTGATGCGAGCGTGGCATAAAATCACGGCTAAACGCAGGCAAGCCAATTGCATGACTAGAATTCGATTGGAAAAGTCTGCTTCTAAGCGCTTTAGTTTTCCTCTGTGACCTAAGATTAACAAGCTTAAGCAATGCAGTTCACTTTGTGCAAAACCTTGTGGTTCGGCGTGCTCTAGTATATATGCACCGTGTATATTTACATCAACGGGTGAAATCATGCCACCTACTTCATGTAACAATCCCGCCCAATGCAGTTTACGCGCATGAGTTTGTTGTTCTCCAGGTGCAAATTGTATATCTTCGCTAATTTTTTCAAACAATTTTTCCGCGACATCTGCCACAGTGCTTGCATGCGATTCATCTACATCAAACTTACGCGCTAATCGATGCACAGAGGCGTTTCTTAAGTCGACCATTTCATTGTCGCGCGCGAGCATGTCGTACAGTAGGCCGTGTCTTAGTGCGCCTTTAGCAACTTTTAAGGTTTCAATTTTCAAGAAATCGAAGGCGCCGAGCATAATTGATAAGCCGCCAGCGATGACGGCTTTTCGATCTTCTTTTAAGCCTAGTAAGCGTAATTTATCGGTGTGTTTTGCACGTAGTAATTCATCGCGTAACCAAAGCAGGCCTTCTTTTGTAATGGTGTCAACTGGTCTGCCGTATTGCACTAAAACGTCTGCAATTGCACCCACCGTGCCAGATGCGCCATAAGCAACATCCCAATGTTTATTGCTAAAATTTACACCTAATGTATCAAATATAGATTCAGCGGCAATTTCTGCGCGGATAAATGCATTTTCAGTTAAATCGCCTGTGCCAAAGTGTTTGAGTGACCAAGCAACCGACCCAACATGCAATGAAGCCGTATGTTGTGAGTTAAAGCCTTGGCCTAGGATGAACTCAGTAGAGCGCCCACCAATATCTATTACTAAGCGCCTCTCGTTAGATTGCGGTAAAAAACGACTCACACCTTGATAGATCAGTCGCGCTTCTTCAACCCCAGAAATGACTTCAACATCAAAGCCGAGCGCTTTTTTTGCTAATTTAATGAATACGTCTCGGTTGTTTGCTTCACGCAAGGTTTGTGTGGCGACTGCACGTACATGTGAGGCTTCAAAGCCTTGTAAGCGCTCACCAAATCTGGCTAGGCAACGTATCCCGCGATCTATGGCTTCGGGCGTTAGATTGCGGTCTTCATCCAAATCGCCGCCCTGACGAACTGCTTCTTTTAGATATTCGACACGTTGAATATGGCCGCTATCTAGTCGGCCAATTTCAAGGCGAAAGCTGTTAGAGCCTAAGTCTATGGCTGCTAGTAAAGCTTTATCTATGGGTTTATTGCTGGGAGTGTTTGTATTGTTTTGCATAATTTCTTGTACGTATTTTTAAGCGTTACATTGAATAAAACAATAATATTGTTTATTTTGTAATTATAGTTTGAATCTTTGATGACAAAGTGTAATTGCATTGAAATTAAATATGCTGTTAACAAGATTGTGATTTTAAGGGGCAGGGGGCTTTGCTATTTCCAAGAAGGCTAGTACGAATTGATTGTTCATTTTTATCATTAAAACGTAAGCCCTCTGTGATGCAGCTTACCAAAAAGGCGCATCCACTTGCCTTATGCTAAATACCTTGTAAATTAGCGTGTTGAGCCATAAATTTAGTAGTTGATGCTTTGCTGAGTATCAGCTTTTTGGGTTACAATTGTGACCTAGTTATTTAATAAGAACTTTTTAGCTTTTGGCCATTCTTAATTGCGGTAAATAACAATAAATTTAAAAAATGTAGTGTAGCTAATGTGTTTTTGTGGCTAATCTAATTTATTGAATTGAGCTTTATCTGTGCTTGCTTTAATAATTATTTAATAAAAACCATGTAAAAATACCAACTGCCAATTAAATCTATTAATTGGTATTTCAAAGATTTGGCCTGGGGCTAGTGTGTGTTAGAAAATTACTTTCCAATATTAATGTTTATCCTTGTCGGCTTGGCTGTCGGCGTTGGTCCGCTTGTGTTAGGTTTGCTGGTTTCACCGCACAAGCCAGACTCTGCAAAAAACTCTCCTTACGAATGTGGATTTGAGGCATTTGAAGATGCGCGTATGAAGTTTGATGTGCGCTATTACCTAGTAGCCATCCTGTTTATCTTATTTGACTTGGAAATTGCGTTCTTATTTCCGTGGGCAGTTGTGCTTCAAGAAGTCGGCTTGTTTGGCTTTATCGCGATGATGATATTTTTAGGGGTTCTTGTCATTGGCTTCATCTATGAGTGGATGAAAGGTGCCTTGGAATGGGATTAATGGTTGTGGGATTAATAGTAATGGGATTAAACCTGTCATGAGTATTGAAGGTATTTTAGAAAAAGGCTTTGTCACCACAACGCTAGATACGGTTATTAACTACACACGAACTGGCTCTATGTGGCCGATGACTTTTGGTTTGGCTTGTTGTGCGGTGGAAATGATGCACGCCGGCGCTTCGCGTTACGACTTAGATCGTTTCGGTATTGTATTTCGTGGCAGTCCTAGGCAGTCAGATGTGATGATTGTTGCCGGGACGCTAGTGAATAAAATGGCACCAGCTTTGCGTAAGGTGTACGATCAAATGGCCGAACCGCGTTGGGTAATCTCTATGGGTTCTTGTGCAAACGGTGGCGGTTATTACCATTATTCTTATGCAGTAGTACGCGGTTGTGACCGTATTGTGCCGGTAGATGTTTATGTGCCAGGTTGCCCGCCAACCGCAGAGGCTTTGTTATACGGCATTATTCAGCTACAAAATAAAATTAAACGTACTAACACCATTGCTAGATAGTGCTTTTGCACGCTAAAAACGAAAAATTATGTCAGCCAAATTAGATCAACTAGTTTTAACTCTGCAGGCCGTGCTTGCAGAGAAAATCACCAAGCCTATTGTTGCGTTTGGCGAAGTTACTATCGAATGTAAAGCCGCTGATTATTTAGCGGTTTGCCAAATATTGCGCGATGACGCTAGCTTGAAGTTTGAGCAATTAATTGACTTGTGTGGTGTCGATTATCAAGAGTATGGCAATGGCGCTTACGATGGTTTGCGCTTTGCTGCTGTTAGTCATTTGTTGTCTGTTTCACTTAATCACCGTGTGCGTGTGCGCGTGTTTGCTCAAGATGAAGATTTTCCAATTTTACCGACGCTAGTGGATATTTGGCCGGTAGCTAATTGGTATGAGCGTGAAGCGTTTGATCTTTACGGCGTCATGTTTGAAAATCACCCAGATTTACGTCGCTTACTCACTGATTACGGTTTTGTTGGACATCCGTTCCGTAAAGATTTCCCTATGATAGGTAATGTTGAAATGCGTTATGACCCTGAGCAGCAGCGCGTGATTTATCAGCCGGTTACGATTGATGAGCGTAATAACGTGCCAAGAGTGATACGCAATGACGGAGCACATCATGGCTGAAATTAGAAACTATACAATGAACTTTGGTCCGCAGCATCCTGCGGCGCATGGTGTTTTACGCTTGGTTTTAGAGTTGGATGGCGAAGTCATTCAGCGCGCTGACCCGCATATTGGCTTGCTGCATCGAGGCACTGAAAAGTTAGCCGAAAATCGCACTTATTTGCAATCAATCCCTTATATGGACAGGTTAGATTACGTGTCGATGATGGCGAATGAGCATGCTTATGTGATGGCGATTGAAAAAATGATGGGCATAGATGTGCCGATTCGCGCACAGTATATTCGCGTGATGTTTGATGAAATTACCCGTGTGTTGAACCATTTGCTTTGGTTGGGTGCACATGCGCTAGACGTCGGTGCAATGACGGTATTCTTGTACGCTTTCCGCGAACGTGAAGATTTGTTTGACTGCTACGAGGCTGTTTCTGGTGCCCGCATGCACGCGGCATATTACCGTCCAGGTGGCGTGTATCGTGACTTGCCAAATCAAATGCCGCAATACGAAGTTTCACCGCTGCGTAATGCTAAAACAGTTAAAAAGCAAAACGAGAATCGCCAAGGTTCATTGTTAGACTTTATTGATGATTTTACGCAACGCTTTCCTAAATATATCGATGAATACGAAACGCTATTAACCGATAATCGTATTTGGAAGCAACGTACAGTTGGTATTGGTATCGTTACGCCAGAACGCGCATTGGCGCTAGGTATGACGGGTCCAATGTTGCGCGGCTCAGGCATTGCTTGGGATTTACGTAAGACACAACCTTATGAAGTGTATGCCAAACTTGATTTTGATATTCCAGTGGGCGTCAACGGCGATTGTTATGATAGATATTTGGTGCGTATGGAAGAATTCCGGCAATCAAATAACATTATTAAACAATGTGTTAATTGGTTACGCCAAAATCCTGGCCCTGTGATTACTACGGATAATAAAGTGGCTCCGCCTGACCGCGAAGGCATGAAAAGTAATATGGAAGATCTTATCCATCACTTCAAATTATTTACTGAAGGTTTCCACGTGCCAGCCGGCGAAGCTTATGCTGCGGTTGAACATCCAAAAGGCGAGTTTGGTATTTACATGGTTTCAGATGGGGCGAATAAGCCTTACCGTCTAAAAATTCGTGCGCCAGGTTTCCCGCATTTGGCGGCATTAGATGAAATGACACGTGGTCACATGATTGCAGATTTGGTCGCAATAATTGGTACGCAAGATATTGTTTTTGGCGAAATTGACCGATAGTTAAGTCGGCCAATTAATTAAGTCTGATAAATAGTTAAAATAAATTAGTTAAACGAGTTTGATAAACAAAAATGCTAAGCCCACAAGCCATTGAAAAAATAGATTACGAGCTGACTAAATATCCAGCTGACCAGCGCATAGCAGCGGTGATGAGTGCTTTGCGTATTGTGCAAACTGAGCGCGGTTGGTTGTCAAAAGAAAGCATTACCGACGTGGCGCAATATTTACGTATTCCTGAGATCGCTGCTTTAGAAGTGGCTGGTTTCTACAATATGTATGATTTATCGCCAGTTGGGCAATACAAAATAACGGTTTGTACTAACATTTCATGCATGTTGCGCGATAGTGATGAAATTGTCGATCACTTGAAAGAAAAGTTAGGTGTAGGCTTTAATGAAGTTACAGCCGACGGTAAGTTCTGTCTAAAAGAGGGCGAGTGTATGGGCGCTTGTGGCGGTGCACCGCTAATGACCGTTAATAATCATACTATGCATGAGTTTTTAACACCAGAAAAAGTAGATGCTATTTTGGAGGAGTTGAAATAATGACTACGCCGACTACTGCAGCAGCTTCTACACCTATGAATAGCTACGAAGCTGGCAAGCCTGTAATGACAGACCTAAATGGTCAAACATTATTATGCTTACGTACGCTTGCTGAAGAAAACCCAGCCTCGCTAGAAACCTATATCAAGTTAGGTGGTTACTCAGCGTTAAAGCGTATTGTTAGTGAAAAAACAAAAGCGACCGATATTATTACGCAAGTTAAAACCTCTGGTTTGCGTGGTCGTGGTGGTGCTGGTTTTCCTACCGGACTTAAATGGAGTTTTATGCCGCGTTACTTTGACGGCGTAAAATATTTAGTTTGCAATAGCGATGAAGGTGAACCTGGCACATTTAAAGACCGCGATATTATTCGCTACAACCCGCATCAGTTAATTGAAGGTATGGCGATTGCCGCTTACACATTAGGTGCGCGTGTAGGTTATAACTATATTCACGGTGAAATTTGGCAAGATTATGAGATTTTTGAAGCAGCTTTGCACGAAGCAAAAGCGGCTGGTTATTTAGGTGAAAACCTATTTGGCACTAATTTCTGTTTCGATTTATACGCTGTGCATGGTTATGGCGCCTATATCTGCGGTGAAGAAACAGCGCTTATCGAATCTATTGAAGGTAAAAAAGGCCAGCCACGTTTTAAACCACCATTTCCAGCCAGTTATGGCGTGTTTGGTAAGCCAACCAATGTGAACAATACTGAAAGTTACGCCAGTATTCCATGGATTATGCAGCATGGTGGAGAAGCCTTTGCTGCGCTTGGTGTGCCAAACTCTGGTGGTACTAAGCTGTTTTCAGTGTCTGGTCATGTAGGTAAGCCTGGTAACTATGAAGTAAAAATGGGTACGCCATTTACTGAATTGCTAGAAATGGCTGGTGGTGTTTGGAAAGGGCGCAAGCTCAAAGCTGTTATTCCAGGCGGTCCGTCTACGCCAGTAATGCCAGCGTCTGCCATTATGGGCGCGACCATGGATTACGAAGGTCTAAGCAAAGCTAGGTCTAGTCTAGGCGCCGGCTCTATGATAGTAATGGATGAAACCACTTGTATGGTGAAAGCCTTACATAGATTGTCATACTTTTTTTATGAAGAAAGTTGTGGTCAATGTACACCTTGCCGCGAAGGCACTGGCTGGGTTTATCGTGTGATTACCCGCATTGTCAATGGTAAAGGCAAAATGGAAGATTTAGATTTGCTGACTGATGTAAGCAATAATATTTCTGGACGTACTATTTGTGCGCTAGGCGAGGCTGCGGCAACGCCAGTGTTGAGTTTTATAAAACATTTTAGACCAGAATTTGAATATTATATTCAGCACGGAAAAAGTATGGTTGAAAGTCAGAATGATGCAGTGGTTGATGGTAAGGCGGAGCCGAAATAATGTTGAATATTGAAATTGATGGCAAAGCTTTAGAAGTAGAGCACGGCAGCACTATTATTGATGCAGCTGATAAAGCGGGCATTCCAATTCCACGCTTTTGCTACCATCCAAAATTATCTGTCGCGGCAAACTGCCGTATGTGTTTGGTGCAGGTTGAGAAATTCAACAAGCCATTGCCTGCCTGTGCAACGCCAGTGGCTGACGGTATGAAAATTTTCACACGTTCTAAATCTGCGATTGAAGCGCAAAAGAGCGTGATGGAATTTTTGCTGATTAACCATCCCTTAGATTGCCCAATCTGCGATCAAGGTGGTGAATGTGATTTACAAGATATTGCAGTGGCTTACGGTACTAGCGGCTCGCGTTATACCGAAGAAAAACGAGTGGTGTTCAATAAGAATATTGGCCCACTAGTTAGCACTGATATGACGCGCTGTATTCAATGCACGCGCTGTGTACGCTTTTTGCAAGAAGTCGGCGGCATGATGGAGCTTGGCATGGTTGGCCGTGGCGAACATGCTGAAATTACTGCTTATGTAGATAAAAGTGTTAACTCTGAATTGTCAGGCAACATCATTGATTTATGCCCAGTAGGTGCGCTAACCAGTAAGCCATTTAGATATTCTGCACGTAGCTGGGAGCTAACACGCCGCCCTAGCATTGCGCCGCATGATGGTTTAGGTTCGCACATTGAAGTGCATGTAAAAGATAATAAAGTGATGCGGGTATTGCCGCGTGAAAAAGAAAGCATCAACGAATGCTGGTTATCTGACCGAGATCGTTTTTCTTATGAAGGCTTAAATAGCCCAGACCGTTTAAAAGTACCGATGATTAAACATAATGGTGCTTGGGTAGAAACGGATTGGAAAACTGCGCTTGAATTTGCCGCAGGTCAAATTAAAGACATTACCAACGAACACGGCAGCGAAGCTTTAGGTGTACTTGTTTCACCTAACAGCACCATGGAAGAAGGCTATTTAGCTAAAAAACTAGCCAATGGCTTAGGTTGTGGCAACGTAGATTATCGTTTACGCCAAACTGATTTTAGATTGGATGGCAAGCGCCAAGGTACGCCTTGGATGGGCATTAATATCCATGAAATTGAAGAACTAGACCGTATTTTGGTCATTGGTTCTAATTTGCGTAACGAGCATCCGTTACTTGCGCAACGTTTCCGTAAAGCGGTTGCTAATGGCGCTGAGCTTTCAGTGATTAGCCCATTAGATAACGATCCATTAATGGATATCGCACATAAAGTGATTGTGCGCCCGAATGATATGGTCAACGTGTTAGGCCAAATTCTAAAAGCGATGTCTGGTTTACAACGTCTATCGCTTTGTTTGCCACCTTCGCTTAATCAGTTGCTAGAAGAAATTAAAGTGCGCCCGAACACGCAAGCAATTGCTGAGAGCATGGCTGGTCATGGTAAAGACTATGATTTAATTTCACCAAAAGTGGGTATTTTCTTAGGCAATATGGCTTTAAGTGATCCTCGATTTACTGAAATGTACAGTATGGCAGAAGCGATTGGCGGTATTTCAGGTGCCAAAGGTGGTATTTTGCCGGCTGCTGCAAATAGTACCGGTATGCACATGATGGGCGTGATGCCAAGTAGCACGGGCATGCATGCGCGTGCAATGCTAGAAGTACCACGCAAAGCTTATTTAATTGTGAATATTGAACCAGAATTAGACTGCCAGCATGCGGCTTTAGCTAAAGCAGCAATGGAAAAGGCGGAGTGTGTTGTTGCGCTAACTGCGTTTAAATCACAAGCGCTTGAGCATGCCGATGTGTTGTTGCCAATTGCGCCATTTACCGAAACTTCAGGCACATTTATGAGCATGGAAGGTCGCGTACAAAGCTTTACTGCAGTAACTAAGCCGCTAGGTGAATGTCGTCCAGCTTGGAAAGTATTGCGCGTATTGGCGAATACTTTAGGTTTGCAGGGTTTTGATTACGAAACTAGCGAGCAAGTAAAAGACGCTATTTTTGCCGGAGAAAAGCCTTCAGCAGTGGTTTGGCGTAGTTTAAATAACAACTTAAAACAGTTGGTTGAAATTCAGGTGAACATTAAGCACGAAGGTTTGCAACGTATTGGCGAAGTACCGCAATACGAATCTGACCCGATTGTTAGACGTTCTCCACCCTTACAAAAAACCAAATACAACATCAAGCCTATGGCACGTATGTGCGCCATTCAGCTTGAAGCATTAGGTTTAGTTGAAGGTGATGTTGTGCAGGTTAAGCAAGATAAAGGCAGCGCTGTATTAACGGTTAAGCTAGATAATCATGTGGCTAAAGGTTGTGTTCGTGTGGCAGCTGCGCATGAAGATACTGTAGGGTTGGGTGATTTGATGGGTGATATTACCGTTGAAAAACTATCAGCAGAGCAGTTGCAAGCCCACACAAACGCTAGCATGGAGGCGCGTGCCTAATGGAATGGTTAGCTAATTTATTTGGTGCATACTGGCCATCGGTGCAATTGACCGTTTGGACATTAGTTAAAATTGTCGCAATTGTTGCCCCGTTGATGGGCGCTGTTGCTTATCTTACTTTGGCTGAACGTAAAGTCATTGGTTATATGCAGGTACGCATTGGGCCGAATCGGGTTGGTTATTTTGGTTTATTACAACCAATTGCCGACGGACTTAAGCTTTTGTTCAAAGAAATTATCGTACCAACGGCTTCTAATAAAACATTGTTTTTATTAGGTCCAGTGTTAGCGATTGCACCAGCCTTTGCAGCATGGGCTGTGGTGCCATTTGATATGACCATGGTGTTGGCCAATGTAGATGCAGGTTTACTTTATATATTAGCCATGACTTCAGTCGCGGTTTACGGTGTAATTATTGCCGGTTGGGCATCAAATTCTAAGTACGCTTTCTTAGGCGCGCTACGTTCAGCTGCACAAATTGTGTCTTATGAAATCGCGATGGGTTTTTCGTTAGTAGGCGTATTGATGTGTGCTAATACCTTAAATCTTGGCAAAATCGTGTTGGGTCAATCTGGTGGCATGCTAAATTGGTATTTCTTACCTTTGTTTCCATTGTTTATTGTTTACTTTATTAGTGCGGTTGCCGAAACCAACCGTGCACCGTTCGACGTTGCCGAAGGTGAATCTGAAATTGTGGCCGGTTTCCATGTGGAATATTCAGGAATGGCCTTCGCGGTATTCTTTTTGGCTGAATACGCCAATATGATTTTGGTTTCAATGTTGGCTGCGCTGATGTTCTTAGGCGGTTGGTTGTCACCAGTGTCATTTATTCCAGATAGTTTTTTATGGTTGCTGGCAAAAGTTTGCTTCTTATTATTCTTGTTTTTATGGTTTAGAGCCACATTCCCAAGATACCGTTATGACCAAATTATGCGTTTGGGCTGGAAAGTGTTTATCCCCATTACTATTGTTTGGATAGTGTTTGTGGGTGGCATGATGCAAACGCCTTGGGCTTACTTGTTCCACTAATTTTTTATGTTTGGTTTTAGGCTGGTTTTTTAAGGCTAGTTTATAAACTAATGATTCATTAATTCGTACTTATTGTTGATATAGACTTAGATAATTTATGATTGCAAAAATTAAATCTACGCTCTCTAGCTTAATGCTGGTTGAGTTGTTAAAAGGGATGGCGCTAACTGGGCGTTACTTTTTTGCGCCTAAAATTACCGTGCAATATCCAGATGAACGTACGCCGCAATCGCCGCGCTTTAGAGGTTTGCATGCTTTGCGTCGCTATGCCAATGGTGAAGAGCGTTGCATTGCCTGTAAATTGTGCGAGGCTGTTTGCCCGGCAATGGCAATTACCATTGAATCTGAGCAACGCGAAGATAATTCACGCCGCACCACACGCTATGACATTGATTTAACTAAATGTATTTTTTGCGGCATGTGTGAAGAATCTTGCCCGGTAGATTCTATTGTTGAAACACGTATTTTTGACTATCACGGTGAAGTACGTGGCGATTTACTCTACACCAAAGAAATGTTGCTGGCTGTGGGTGATAAGCATGAAAAGCAAATTGCCGCAGATCGCGCTGTTGATAAGAATTTTAGATAATAATCGTTTATTCAACACCAAAATTAGCCCAATAAATAAGACCTACAAATAAGACTTACAAATAAGACCTAAAACCTATGACCTATTTTGGCTTACATTTTCAAGACATCGTTTTTTACGCCTTAGCAGCCGTGCTGCTTTATGCGGCATTAAGCGTGATTACTACGCGCAACCCAGTATATGCGGCTTTGTTTTTGGTACTAGCCTTTTTCACGGCAGCGGGTATTTGGTTGTTACTTGAAGCCGAGTTTTTAGCAATTACCTTAGTGCTCGTCTACGTGGGCGCAGTAATGGTGCTGTTCTTATTTGTGGTGATGATGCTAGATATTAATCTAGATAAGCTGCGTGAAGGTTTTTGGAAAGCTTTGCCAATCGCTTTGCCTGTGGGTGGTTTAATGGCAGTAGAAATGGTGATGATAGTAGGTGTACGTAATTTTGGTGTCGACAAAGTCGTTGCGCCGCCAGTACATTCAGCCGATTACAGCAATACTGCTGAATTAGGTCGCGTGCTATACACCGATTATTTATTGCCATTCGAGTTAGCCTCAGTGGTTTTATTGGTGGCGATTATTGCGGCAATTGCATTGACTTTAAGAGATCGTAAAGGCAGTAAATCTATGGATCCGGCTAAACAAGTACTGGTTAAAAAAGCGGACAGATTGCGCATTATTAAAATGGATGCCGTCGTAGAAGCGCCTGCAGATATTTTGCCAGATGCCACATCAGCCACTACTAAGGAGGCCAAATAATGGTCGGTTTATCCCATTACCTAATTTTAGGCGCCTTACTTTTTGCCATTAGTGTGGTTGGCATATTTTTAAATCGTAAAAATGTCATTATTTTATTGATGGCTATCGAGCTTATGTTGCTGGCGGTTAATCTGAACTTTATTGCTTTCTCGCATTATTTACATGATATTGCCGGGCAGGTTTTTGTGTTTTTTATTCTCACCGTAGCCGCCGCAGAATCTGCGATTGGCCTGGCTATATTGGTCGTACTATTTAGAAATTTACGCACCATTAACGTCGATGATTTAGATTCATTAAAAGGCTAAACTTTACTGAATAATTAGAAGGTTTAATTAGAAAGTTTAAATAGCGCTGGTAAGTAAGCTTAAAGAAGACTGAAAAGTTTAAAGGTTAATACTCAAAAAATGACAATGCAACAAATTTACTTAGCGATACCCTTATTGCCTTTATTCGCCGCCATAGTGGTTGGCTTGTTCGGCAAAAATTTACCACGTGCCGCAGCACATGTTTTAACTATATTAGGTGTAGGCGCGGCTTTTGGCTTATCAGTCTATGTGCTGAACGATGCGCTATTAGGCCACGTATATAACGAGACAGTTTATAGCTGGTTAAAAAGTGGTAACGTATCATTTGAAATCGGCTTTTTAATAGACCGACTTTCAGCCATGATGATGGTGGTGGTGACTTTCGTTTCGCTTATGGTGCATATTTATACCATCGGCTATATGAGCGAAGACAAAGGCTACGCGCGCTTCTTTAGCTATATTTCATTGTTTACTTTCGCCATGTTGATGTTGGTCATGAGTAATAACTTCATGCAACTGTTCTTCGGTTGGGAAGCAGTAGGCTTGGTGTCTTATTTGTTAATTGGCTTCTGGTACACAAGACCAACAGCTATTTATGCCAATCTAAAGGCCTTTCTAGTTAATCGTGTGGGTGACTTTGGTTTCTTACTCGGCATAGGATTAGTTTTATTTCATTTCGGTAGCTTAGATTACGCGGCAGTGTTTTCAGTAGCGCCTCAAATGGCAGATGCTAAAATAAATTTAATCGGCGACATGCAATGGTCGCTAATGACCGTGACTTGTATCTTGCTGTTTATCGGTGCAATGGGTAAATCAGCGCAAGTGCCCTTACACGTTTGGTTGCCAGATTCTATGGAAGGCCCAACACCAATTTCAGCGTTGATTCACGCTGCGACTATGGTGACCGCCGGTATCTTCATGGTGGCACGTATGTCGCCATTGTTTGAACTGTCATCTACTGCGCTATCATTTGTCATGATTATTGGTAGTATCACAGCACTATTTATGGGCTTTTTGGGCATCATCCAAAACGATATTAAACGCGTTGTTGCCTATTCAACTTTATCGCAATTAGGTTATATGACGGTTGCTTTGGGTGCCTCAGCTTATTCAGTGGCTATTTTCCACTTAATGACACATGCGTTCTTTAAAGCCTTGTTATTCTTAGGCGCTGGTTCTGTGATTATGGGTATGCACCACGATCAAGATATTCGTAATATGGGTAACTTGAAAAAATACATGCCCGTGACTTGGATTACCTCACTGATTGGTTCATTAGCTTTAATCGGTACACCTTTATTCTCGGGGTTTTACTCAAAAGACAGCATTATTGAAGCTGCTAAAGCTTCTACTATTACTGGTAGCGGATTTGCTTACTTCGCAGTCTTAGCTGGTGTTTTTGTGACGGCATTTTATAGTTTCCGTCTATACTTTTTGGTGTTCCACGGGTCTGAAAAATGGCGTGAAGCTAAGCATGAAGTGGCGCACGATACACATCATGACGTAAAGGCTGTTGCTAAGCATGATGACAGTCATGATGCTCACCACGCTGATTCTCACGCAGATACACACGATGCAGCGCATGACGCTCATGCAGACGCAAACGACGAGCATGCACATCACCACGGCCTAGGTCCTAACGATGATCCACATGAGCCAGGTTGGGTAATTAAGTTGCCACTGATTCTGTTGGCAATCCCATCATTATTCATTGGTTATTTTGCTATTGAGCCTATGGTCTATGGCAACTTCTTCAAAGGCGTAATTTTTGTAGATTCAGCAGCACATCCAGCTATGCATGAATTAACGCATGAATGGCATGAAGTGGTTCATTCAGCGGCTGGTATGGCTTATCACGGTTTAATGTCATTGCCGTTCTTACTGGCTTTTTCTGGAGTGGCATTGGCTTGGTTTTTCTATATGAAACGTCCTGATATTCCTGCCAAGATTCAAACTAAATTCGCTCTTATTAACCGAGTGTTAGAGAATAAATATTATTTCGATAGTTTTAATGAGAAAGTATTTGCCGCAGGTTCACGCTTCATTGGCAACAAGCTATGGCTGATTGGTGATGTAAAAATCATTGATGGCGCGATTGTCAATGGCACGGCTAATTTGGTGGTTAAACTTTCAGGGGTAGTGCGTAAGCTACAAACGGGTTTAATTTACCACTACGCCTTTGCCATGATAATCGGCGTGTTTTTTATGCTGTCATTCTATTCGTTCAAATTTTAAGTAAAGTATAAAAAGAAAATGGTTGATTACTTTAGCCTTGATTACTTTCTCAAGCATATATTAAGTTTTGCAATTTGGGTGCCTGTGCTTTCAGGTATCTTCTTGCTATTTACGGCAGATGAAAATAAGCCGGATAACACGCGCTGGTTGGCACTAATAGGCGGACTTATTAGCTTCCTAGTGACAATTCCGTTATATACGCATTTCAATTTTATGGATGGCGGCTTTCAGTTCCAGGAAGGCTTTAGCTGGATTCCTGCTTTTAATATCAACTATCACCTAGGTGTTGATGGCATCGCAATTCCACTGATATTACTCACAAGTTTTACCACAGTGATTGTTATTATCGCCGCTTGGGAGGTAATAGAGAAACGCGTTGCGCAATACATGGCTTGCTTCCTCATTATGAGCGGCCTGATGATAGGTGTGTTCAGTGCCTTAGATGCTATTTTGTATTATGTGTTCTGGGAAGCAATGCTGATCCCAATGTTCTTGGTGATTGGTATTTGGGGCGGTCCAAATCGCGTTTACGCTACCATTAAATTCTTCTTGTATACATTGCTGGGCTCATTGCTCATGTTGGTGGCGTTTATCTATTTGCATCTGCAAACAGGTAGCTTTGAAGTCATGGATTTTCATAGAGTGACATTGCCGCTTAACGTACAAATCCTGATATTCTTGGCGTTTTTTACGGCATTTGCGGTAAAGATTCCAATGTGGCCAGTGCATACTTGGCTACCAGACGCCCACGTAGAAGCGCCAACAGGCGGTTCAGTAGTGTTGGCGGCCATTGCTTTGAAACTAGGTGGTTATAGTTTCTTACGCTTCGCCATGCCAATTGCGCCAGATGCGGCTCACCATTTATCTGGTTACATGATTGCCTTATCGCTCATTGCCATTGTCTATATTGCTTTAGTGGCATTGGTGCAAAAGGACATGAAAAAGCTCATCGCTTATTCTTCAATTTCGCACATGGGCTTTGTAACGCTAGGCTTTTTTATCTTCAATAATTTAGGCTTAGAAGGCGCAATTGTGCAAATGGTTTCGCACGGCTTTATCTCTGCCGCCATGTTCTTATGCGTAGGTGTGCTTTACGACCGCGTACATAGCCGTCAAATAGAATCATACGGCGGCGTAGCTAACACCATGCCAACCTTTGCTGCTTTTGCGGTATTGTTTGCAATGGCAAATAGCGGTTTGCCAGGCACTTCAGGTTTTGTTGGTGAATTTATGGTGATATTGGGCGCGATAGAAGCTAACTTTTGGTATGCATTCTTAGCTTCATTCACACTAATTTTTGGCGCGGCTTATACGCTTTGGATGGTTAAACGTGTGTTTTATGGTGAAATCGCTAATAGTCATGTCGCTGTTTTAAAAGACATAAATAAACGTGAACTCTTAATATTATCAACATTAGCAATCATGGTGTTAGCCCTAGGTGTTTACCCGCAACCACTCACCGATATGACTAATGCAACCGTTACACAACTATTATCTCAGCTAGCGCAAAGTAAGCTGCCAGCCAGCTTTACTTCAGGTTTATAAAATATGGAAAATATTCGTTTCGACCTCATTACCGCCTTGCCAGAAATATTTATTTTATGTATGGCAATGGTGATATTGATTGCTGATTTATTCCTTAAGAAAAATAATCGCATCGCTATTTATGGTTTAGCGCAAACTACTTTATTAGGCGCGGCTTATATTACATTTACTACGCATGCGCCTAGCGTGACCTATGCTTTTTCAGGGACGTTTGTTGATGATGCCATGTCAGACGTACTTAAGTTAATGATATATCTTGGTACTTCGCTGATATTGCTTTATAGCCGCCAGTACCTTCAATTGCGCGATATGTTCCGTGGTGAGTTTTATGCATTAGTGCTGTTCTCAGTCGTCGGCATGATGATTATGGTGTCAGGCCAAAATATGCTAACGCTATATGTAGGCCTAGAGTTATTGTCATTAAGCTTATATGCACTAGTCGCTTTAGACCGCGATAATGCCAAAGCCACTGAAGCTGCTATGAAGTACTTTGTACTGGGCGCGCTAGCTTCTGGCATGCTGTTATACGGCATGAGTATGGTTTACGGTATGACCGGTAGTTTGAATATCACCGATATTAATATGTCGCTAATGAGTGAGCCTAAAATCCATACCGTATTGGTATTAGGTCTAGTGTTTATTGTGGCGGGCTTGGCCTTTAAATTAGGTGCGGTACCTTTTCAAATGTGGGTGCCAGACGTATACGAAGGCTCGCCAACGGCAGTTACTTTGCTGATTAGCTCGGTGCCAAAATTAGCGGCTTTTGCTTTTATTATTCGCATGCTAGTCCAAGCATTGCCAACCTTGGTAGGCGATTGGCAGCAAATGCTGATGATTATGGCGGTGTTGTCGATTGTTATTGGCAATATTACAGCTATCGCGCAAACCAACTTAAAACGTATGTTGGCCTATTCTACAATCTCGCATGTGGGCTTTATTTTATATGGCTTAATGAGTGCCAGCATGAATGGCTTCGTTTACGCAATGTTCTACGTAGTCAGTTATGTGCTGATGACATTGGCTGGCTTCGGCATTATATTATTGCTCTCACGTAAAGGCTTTGAAGCCGACAAATTAGACGACTTAAAAGGCCTAAATCAACGCAGCCCATGGCATGCATTTTTGATGTTAATTGTGATGTTCAGTATGGCTGGTGTTCCACCAACCTTGGGTTTTTATGCCAAATTCAGCGTGCTACAAGCGGCTTTAGAAGCTGGTTATTTATGGCTAGTTGTATTTGCCGTGCTGATGGCTGTGATAGGTGCGTTCTATTATTTACGCATCATTAAATTGATGTATTTCGATGAGCCAACAGACCATTCGCCTATAACGGCACCTTTAGATATGCGCATAGTGTTAGGTGTGAATGCTATTGCTTTATTGGTGATTGGCATGATGCCACAAGGCCTAATGGAACTATGCATCTACGCAATTACTAGAAGCTTAAGCTAGCGTGGGTGGCGTTAATACAACCTGGGTATTGTTAGGCCTAATTTTATTGGCGGCAAACTTACCTTGGTTTTCAAATAAGGTGTTTTATGTCATTCCTGTAAATAAAAGCGCGAATAAACTTCAAGCTAAAAATCTTGGTTGGTGCTTACTGGAAATAATAGTTTTGTATTTTGTCATTGGTAGCGTTGCTTTATATACCGAGAAAGCAACTTTTGGGCAAATTGCACATCAGGACTGGGAATTTTACGCAGTCACATCATGTCTGTTTATTGTGTTTTCTTTTCCTGGCTTCGTTTATAGAGTGTTGTGGAAATAAGCTTGTGGAAATATAGCATTTTGCAATAACGTACTACTAATCACTGCTGTTTAATCTAACCGGAAATTAACTCGGTTAAATAATTCCATACCATTTAATTAAATATTAAATCATAGATGTTCCATTCTTTTAGCCGTTAAGGCTAAATATCTTGCGTTTAAATCCATTGATTATTCAGTAATTATGAATAATTCATAGCTTATCTCGTCGGTTACCTCGCTTATTAGGTTTCACCCGCTTAAAATCTAATCCATAATACTCAAACACTTTTATATGTAATCAACGATGAACAGCTTGATAAATACAGATTTAACTGAACATTATATAAGCTCGGAAACTATCGCTACTGGTGGGTTGTTAACGGTAAAGTGCGATCAGGTGCGCTTGCCTAATGGCAACGTAAGTCAGCGCGAATATGTAATGCATCCTGGCGCCGTAGTGGTTGTTCCGCTGTTGCCCAATGGCAATGTTGTGCTTGAGAAGCAATTTAGGTACCCCTTGCACCAAGTGTTTATCGAACTTCCTGCAGGTAAAATAGATGCTGGCGAAGATATTCTGACCACCGGTCAGCGCGAGTTGCTAGAAGAAACTGGCTACAGTGCGGCTGATTGGGTGTCGTTAGGGCATCAACATCCGTGCATAGGCTATTCGGACGAGGTCATCCACATGTATCTTGCGCGTGGCTTAACTGTTGGCGATTATAAAAGGGATGAAGATGAAACCTTGGTAGTATTTGAAGCCAGTTTTTCTGATTGCTTAGACATGATACAAAGCGGCCAAATTACTGATGGAAAAACAATTATTGCGCTATTGTTAGCTGATAAATTTTTACAAAAACATATTTAATTGAATGAAAAATAATGCTTAACGTACTGATTGTTGGTTGTGGTGATTTAGGCGGCGAAGTCGCAAGCCAATTAGTGCAAGTAGGCATAACTGTAGCTGGAGTAAGGCGCAGCGATAATGCTATTGAAGGCGTTAGCCTGATCAGCGCAGATGTTACGCAAGCTGAAAGTTTGCAAGCGCTGCAGCCATTACAACCACAAATACTCATTTATTGCGTAGCCGCTAATGGCCAAACTGATGCCCAATACAAAGCGCATTATGTTGATGGCTTACGCAACGTGTTAGCCACACAGGCTGAAAATAAAAATCTTAAACATGTATTTTTTGTTTCCAGCACCCGCGTTTATGGGCAAATTACCGATGAAATTTTAGATGCAAGCACAGTAGCCATTCCTGCAGATTTTGGTGGTGAACGCTTGCTCGAAGCTGAATGCGTACTAAACAGTTTGTCTTGCAATACCACTATTTTAAGATTGTCTGGCATTTATGGCGCAGGCCGCCTACGTATGATTAATATGGCACAGTCTCCTGAAAAATGGCCGCTCCAAAATAGCTGGACTAATCGTATACACAGGGACGATGCTGCGGCATTTATGGTGTTTTTAGTGCAACAAGTATTGGCTGATAAACTGGTATCAAAGTGTTATATCGTCACAGACTCAAAGCCTGCCACACAGTTTGAAGTGTTAAATTGGCTAGCAAACCGCATGGATGCTAACGCCGTTGCAAAAAATTCTCCAATAGCAGGCGGCAAGCGACTCGGCAATCAATCCATGCTAGCGACTGGCTTTAGTTTGCAATATCCTGATTATCAAATTGGCTATGAGGCTTTATTGATGTCAATTCATAATGCAGAGCCCCAATGAGTTTATCCAAAATACGCTTGCTTAACAGCGCCAGTATCTTCTTGTTATGCCTATTGTTTGGCGTTTTCCCAAGTGCTGTGTCAGCACAGGAACCTTTTGCCGATTGGTTGAACGAACTCAAGCAAGAAGCCATTGCCGCAGGTATTTCAGATAAATCAGTAACCGCCAGTATCAATCACATTCAGTTGCTACCAGACGTCATTAAATTAGATCAAGCACAACCAGAATTTATTAGCCCATTTTTAACCTATTACCAACGGCGTGTAGATAGTAAAAAAATCACACTTGGCCTAGCGTTATTACTCGAGCATGAGGTGGCACTTAATAAAATTGAAGCGCAGTATGGTGTGCCCAAGGCGCTGCTGATAGCCTTTTGGGGCATGGAAACTAATTATGGTCGCTATCAAGGTGATATCGACACGCTTTCTGCCTTAGCCACGCTTGCGCACGATGGCCGTCGTTCAGCCTTTTTTAGGAATCAATTATTAGATGCCATGCGCATGATAGATGCCGGCTATGCAAATGTAGATCAATTTAAAGGTTCGTGGGCGGGAGCATTCGGTAATATGCAGTTTATGCCGACTACTTTTATGACCTATGCGGTAGATGGCGATGGCGACAAGCAAATTGATATTATTAATTCTATGGCTGACGCATTTGCCTCAGCCGCTAACTATTTGTCGCAAGTGGGTTGGGTTAAAGGCGAGCCTGTGATGATGGAAGTGCAATTACCAGCCAATTTTGCCTGGCAAAATGCACAGATTAACGTAAGGAAATCCGTTGCTGAGTGGTCGGAGTTAGGCGTTACTGCGATGCAAAGCACTGAAGTAGTGGCAATATTAAATAACCAGTCTTTGAATGCTGTAAATGATAAAAAGCTTAATAAAAGCCATTCAAGTTTCGCCCACTTGAAATCTAGGCATTCAAAAGTGAGTCATTTGAGTGCTAAGCGTGCAAATAAAAATAATTTATTGTATAAAAAAATTGTCAAAATAAATGCTGATACAGCCGTGAATACATCCGCTAATAAAGCCGCAATAACCACGATATTCCCTAGCAAAAATGCTCAAGCCGCCATTGTATTGCCACAAGGTTGGCGTGGCCCAGCATTCATGGTGTTTGATAATTTTGATGCGGTAATGGATTGGAATCGGTCAGTTAATTACGCGCTTACTGTGGCGCAGTTAGCAAAATCAATTCAGGGCGAAGCTCCAATTTTAGGTGGAAAATTGGCCGAGGAGGGTGCGCTGAGTTTTCAGCAAATGTTTACATTACAAGCTGCACTTAATCACCAAGGTTTTGAAGTGGGGGAGCCGGATGGTTTTCCTGGCATACAAACTCAAGCTGCCATTCGTGCGTACCAACTATCGCAAAAAATTCCGGCAGATGGTTACGCGAGCCCTTACTTACTTAATCGATTGCTGTCAGACTAATTTAAAAAGCGCTTATCGCGTTAAAAACCAGCCAGTTAAGCTTTTTCTATCTCTAGTCGCTGGCAGCACTTCGTGGTAAAAAGTATCAGATAGAAACATGACCAATCGACCGCCCATAGGCGCTATGTTAATTGCTGAAGCCAGTGTTGCCGGCGAATTTTCGGTAGCTGCCAACGTATTAATGTACAAACGTAAATGGCCTCCATCTGATTCCAGCCAATTATCGTTTAAATATAAAATACAGCTAATTTGACGAATAGCTACATCAACTTTTAGGCTTTCATTCGCTGATCTAAAGCGATCGATATGTTTTTTGTAGCCCGCACCTATCGGATAAAGTGCCAAATGACTTTCTAAAGAAAATAAGCCTAAATATAAATGCTGATTTAAACCGACGCGTAACGCCTCCATCTGTTCAAAATAAACCTGCTGGGCAATGCTCGCAACAGCCTCATTAAGCCAGTAAATTGAATCTCCACGTAAACTACTGTTTACCGCAATCAATTTCTGCCCAGTGCCAGCCTGATGCATTTTATCGCCATCATGCAATACATTAATTTCGTTAGATAAAGCCAAGACGTTAGCGCTAGAAATGAAGTTATCCATCACGCAAAAGCCATGCTCAGTGATTTTATTCAACTGATCATCAATATTTACTGCAAAGTATTCAGATAACATCCGCCATTATAGCTTTTGAAGTTTGCGCACAAGGCAACAATCAGCTAAAATCATGCACTTAATTGAAATGAGTTGGTTAAATCCAAATCATTGCATGTCAAAGTCACTCAATATAGGCGGTTAGCTCAGTTGGTTAGAGCGCTTGGTCGACATCCAAGAGGTCACCAGTTCGAATCTGGTACTGCCTACCAAATACCCCTTAATTGGGGTTTCGTCCAAAGAAGTCCACTTAATCCCCGTACTTGCTAGGCTCCCATTGCTTTAGTGTTTTTTAGGGTTTATTATGAGCCTAATAAATCCAGTTATTTTGTTGGTATGTTTGTTGGTACTTTGAACTACCAACATTTAAGATACCAACAAAATACCATAAAGGGCGTTAAAAATGGCACTTACAACAAGCATTTTAAAGTCGTTACGATGTGCCAGGTGCTGAATGTGAATCGGAGTGGTTATTACGCATGGAGTAGCAATCCAGATTCTGCCCGTGCATTAGATAACGCAGTGTTATTAGTTGAGATCAAACAATTCTTTGCCGCAAGCGGCAAAATATACGGCAGTCCAAGGATCTACCG
>CANFZA010000010.1 GCA_947451235.1 Methylophilaceae bacterium
CACTTTATTATCCGTATTATTTAATATAGAAAAAGACTTTAAACCAGATTTCTCCAAGCAAGCGCGTGGCTTAGCACTCATTCTTAAAACCCCTGCACTTGCTACCATACAAGTTGCCAGAAATAATACGGGCAAAGCTATTGGTATGGTGAGCGCTCAATTAGTGACATCTACCGCACAAGGTTCAGCTTCAGCGTGGGTAGAAGATATGGTGATTGATGCAGAATTTAGAGGCTGTGGCATAGGCCGACAATTACTACAAAACACATTAGATTGGGCTAAAAGCAAAGGCGCAACACGCGCACAGCTTTTGGTGGATATTGAAAATACTGAGGCACTTGGCTATTACCAGCATTTAAACTGGGAAGCTACACAACTACAAGCGCGTAGAGTGTTTTTATAACTGACTTTTTAAGACTTTAAAACATTTACATCTGTAACAATCTTTTGAATCATTACAGATGTATTTTCAGCTTAACGTTGAATCAACGCCAGTCTAATTAAAGCGGTGCACGTTGTCCGCAGAAAAAGCCAACGGCGTAATCTGGTGTGTTAAACGTAATGCGGCTGCCTGATGGGAAATAAAGAACATCACCCACAGTTGCAGTCACTTTTTGACCAGTTTCGTCAGAGATAATGAAAGTACCATCTACAACAATTTTCATTTCTTCGTAATCATAGTCATACACCAATTCGTTGCCTTTTTCTAAGCGGAAAAAACCTGCACAAATGGTTTTATCTTTATCTGCAGAAACAAAGGTATCACCTAGCCAAGCAGGAACGCCAGGCACATTCATTGATGGTTGTGAATCTTTAATTGCCTGTTTTTTGTATTGAAACGGTTTAGTACTCATTACACTTCTCCTTAAGGGTTGGTTTGATCATGTTTTGTACATGGTGTATTTAATCGTGAGTGACTAAAGTCCACAATTACACTTAAGGTGTACTCTCTAAGAAGGATATTTGAGTATTGCTGAACCTCTGACTTTTATTGAAGATTAAATCGGCTAAATTAAGCTTTTGCCAGCGCCCGATCAAGAATATCCAGTGCTTCATCAAACACTTCATCTTGAATCGTCAGTGGGTATAAAAATCGAATAGCATTGCCGTACACACCGCAACTTAGCAGTATCAAACCTTCTTCTAGCGCGGCTTGTTGCACTCGTTTTACCGCTTCTATAGAAGGCTGATTAGTGACAATATCAAAAAACTCGGCAGCAATCATAGAACCCAAACCGCGGATATCTTTAATGGACGGCACCGTTGCTTGCGCTTTTGTTAGCCGCACTTTTAACTTTTCACCCAAATAATTAGCACGCGCAACTAATTGCTCTTCTTCAATAATATCGATTACCGCGTGCGCTGCCGCAATCGCCAACGGGTTTCCTGCGTAAGTACCACCTAAACCACCGGGCGCAGGGCCATCCATCACTTCGGCCTTGCCGCATACGGCAGATAAAGTCATGCCACCGGCTAGACTTTTTGCCATCACAATCACATCGGGAATCACATCGTAATGTTCAGCGGCGAATAGCTTACCAGTGCGGCCAAAGCCAGTTTGCACTTCATCAAACACCAGCAAAATGCCGTGCTCAACGCACTCTTTTCGTAGCGCGGTCATTAAGGCTGGCGGTGCCGCATAAAAGCCGCCCTCGCCTTGCACTGGCTCTATCATGATAGCGGCCACGCGTTTGGGGTCTATATCCGCTTTAAATAAGGTATGCAGCGCGTTGATTGAATCTTCTACTGTCACGCCATGCAAATCTATTGGAAACGGAATATGGTAAACGTCTGACGGAAACGGTCCAAAGCCGACTTTATACGGCACGACTTTGCCAGTTAAGGCGCAGGCCATCATGGTGCGACCATGAAAAGCGCCAGAAAAAGCAATAATGCCTGGTCGACCTGTGCTGGCTCTAGCAATTTTGACTGCGTTTTCTGCCGCTTCTGCACCGCTAGAGAAAAACGCGGTTTTTTTGGCGTGTGCGCCCGGCGTGAGTTGGTTAATACGCTCAGCCAGCGTGACATAACTTTCGTAAGGCAGCACCTGATAACAGGTATGGGTAAAGCGCTTTAATTGCGCTTCAATCGCGGCTATCATTTTTGGGTGTCTGTGCCCAGTATTCAGCACGGCAATACCGCCGGCAAAATCAATATAACGTTTGCCTTCTACATCCCACACTTCTGAATTCAACGCGCGGTCTATAAAGAAATTCGCCATTACACCTATGCCACGAGGGGTGGCGGCTAGGCGGCGTTCATGTAGGTTTTGATTACTTGCTGGCTTATTTTCTTGAGTTTTCATGAAGCTTAATCCTTATTTTTTGCCTTAAATTAATTTAAGACCTTTCCACGAGCACATATAAACCGAAAAACCATCAGCTTCGTCATTCCCGTGCCTCTAAGGTCGCTACAAAGTAGCGGGTACTTAGAGAGGATGCGGGAATCCAGTTAACTTGTTGATCTGACTAGATTCCCGCCTCCGCGGGAATGACGATAATTAGGGGTTTAGTATTAAATTTTAGTCAACTTAACTTCGCGCAAAGGCCTTAATCCAAGCGAATCCAAGTCGTTTTCAACTCAGTATATTTTTCCAGCGCATGTAGCGATTTATCCCTGCCATTGCCCGATTGTTTATAGCCACCAAACGGCACGGTAATATCATCTTCATCATAACTATTCACATGCACGGTGCCTGCGCGTAAAGCCTTGGCCACCTTGTGTGCACGGCTAATATCCTGCGTCCAAACCGCTGCGGCCAAACCATATTCACTATCATTAGCAATGCGCACGGCTTCCTCTTCAGTATCAAAGGTAATAATAGATAACACAGGGCCAAAAATCTCTTCGCTGGCAATGGTCATGTCGTTGGTCACGTCATCGAATACGGTTGGGCTGATATAAAAACCGCCACTTTCCAGCCTCATTTGTTCGCCGCCTGCGCGTAAATTTGCGCCTTGTTTTTTACCGCTGGCAATATATTTCAGTACATTTTCCATTTGCCCACAATCCACTAAAGCACCCATCTTGGTATTCGCATCTAGCGGATCAGCCGGTTGATAGTTAGGCAAATGCGCCAGAATTTTTTTAACGAATTGCTCTTTGATAGAACGCTCTACCAACAAGCGTGAAGGCGCATTGCAGCTTTCACCTTGGTTGTAAAAAATCGCACCGGCAGAGGCCGCCGCAGCTTTATCCATGTCTTTACAATCGGCAAAAACAATATTGGCAGACTTACCGCCTAACTCACACCAAGCGCGCTTTAGGTTGCTTTGTCCGGCCATTATTTGTATTTTTTTACCCACGCTGGTTGAGCCGGTAAACGCAATGCAATCCACATCCATGTGCATTGCCAACGGCGTACCCGCTTCAGCGCCAAAGCCCGGCACGATATTTAACACGCCGGCTGGAATGCCGGCTTCTATGGCTAAATCGCCCAGTCTTAAAGCTGTCAGCGGTGATTTTTCTGAAGGTTTCAATACAACGCTATTGCCTGACGCCAAAGCTGGTGCAATTTTCCAGCAGGCCATTAATATCGGGTAATTCCACGGCACAATGGCCGCCACCACGCCTATAGGTTCACGGGTAATCAGCGCCAACGTATGGTCTGCGGTTGGGGCTACTTCGCCATACACTTTATCAATCGCCTCACCAAACCAGCGCAAGCTGTTAGCCGCAGAATTCACATCTACATTCAAGCTTTCAGTAATCGGCTTGCCCATGTCCAGCGTTTCTAATAAGGCTAATTCTTCTTTATTGGCCAACAGTAAATCGGCAAAACGAATCATGGTTTGCTTGCGCTCACGCGGTGAAAGTCCCGCCCAGCGCCTATCGTTAAAAGCGGCACGGGCGGCCGTCACGGCAAGGTTAATATCAGCCGCTTTGCCTGATGTTACATCAGCTAACTTTCTGCCATCAATCGGAGAAAAACATTCAAAAGTGCTGTTATCGACAGCGCTTACACGCACACCGTTTATAAAGGCGCGGCCGTCAATTTTTAGCGTTTTAGCGCGTTGATGCCAATCTATTGTTTGAGTTAAATCAGTCATTACTTAGATTCCCGCCATGCAAACATACTTAATTTCCAGATATTCATCTATGCCTAGGTGCGAACCTTCACGACCTAAGCCAGATTGTTTTACGCCACCAAAGGGCGCAACTTCGTTGGAGATAATGCCAGTATTCACGCCAACCATGCCGTATTCCAAAGCTTCTGCCACGCGCCAAATGCGACCAATATCACGGCTGTAAAAATAAGAAGCTAGACCAAATTCAGTATCATTTGCCAGCGCAATCACTTCTTCATCGGTGTTAAATCTGAACAAAGGTGCGACTGGGCCAAAGGTTTCTTCACTAAAAATCAGCGCCTCTTTACTCACATTAGCCAGCACCGTAGGCTCAAAAAACGTACCACCTAGCGCATGGCGCTTACCGCCAGCAATTAAGCTTGCACCTTTAGAAATCGCATCCGCCACATGGCTTTCAATTTTCGCGATGGCAGCTTCATCAATCAATGGCCCTTGCGTTACGCCATCTTCTATACCAAAACCTACTTTTAACTGGCTAACACGCACCGCTAATCTTTTGGCAAATTCATCAAATACGCCGTCTTGTATAAATAGGCGATTTGAACACACGCAAGTTTGCCCGGCATTGCGAAATTTACTCAGCATGGCGCCTTCAACTGCCGCATCTAAATCAGCATCGTTGAACACAATAAATGGCGCATTGCCGCCTAACTCTAACGATAACTTTTTGATAGTATCCGCACATTGGCGCATTAAAATACGGCCAACTTCAGTAGAGCCGGTAAAGGATAATTTAGTCACCACCGAGCTTTCGCACATCGCCGCACCTATTTGTTTAGCGTCGCCAGTGACCACTTGCAATACGCCAGCAGGAATGCCCGCTTCTTCGGCTAATACGGCTAGCGCAATCGCACATAAAGGCGTTTGTTCGGCAGGTTTAATAATCATGCTGCAACCAGCCGCCAAGGCTGGCGCGGCTTTGCGTGTAATCATGGCAATGGGGAAGTTCCACGGCGTAATCGCCGCAGTTACGCCTATGGGCTGTTTAAGGACTAATAAACGACGGTCGCTCATGGGCGCAGGAATCACTTCGCCATACACGCGCTTGGCTTCTTCGGCAAACCATTCAATAAAACTAGCACCGTAAGCTACTTCGCCGCGTGCTTCTGCCAATGGCTTACCTTGTTCGGCGGTGAGCAATTGTGCTAAATCTTCTTTGTGTTCAATAATCAAGGCAAACCAGCGTTTAAGAATAATAGAACGCGCCGCTGCAGTGAGCATTTTCCATGATTTTTGTGCCAAGGCTGAAGCGATAATCGCCCGCTCGGTTTCCGCACGACCCATCAAAGGCACGCGCCCCACAACCTCGCCATTGGCCGGATTTGTCACAATAATGGTTGCGCCTAAATCGGCCGCCACCCACTGCCCAGCCAGCAAAGTGAGATTATTTTTAAGTAAGGCAGTATGCGTTAACTTTAGCGCCATAAAATGTCCTTGTTAGTTGCTCTAGAGTTAGCTCTATAAATCTAGAGAAAGTGCTATCAATAATGACAGCCACATATTTTAGTAGGAGCGACGCCTCGTCGCGATTGCACCATTGCTTCGCGACGAGGCGTCGCTCCTACTAAACAATGATGATAGCCACTCGTGATCATATTGATAGACTGGTCAGAGAAACCAAACAACATATCACTTATTAGTATCGCTATAAGCTTGAGCCGTTTCACGTTTGCGTTTGCGTTCTTGGTGCGAGGTATAAAAGCTTGAGGCCAGCACAGCGATAGTTACCACAGCTATGGTGACGGTTGCAACCGCATTAATGGTTGGGTTTAACCCTAATCTAGCGCGCGAAAATATCACCATAGGCATCGTAGAATAGCCTGGGCCGGACAAGAATGATGACAACACCACATCATCAAAAGATAAGGTAAACGTCAGCAAGAATGCCGAAACTAGCGCAGGCACTAGCAAAGGTAGTGTGACTAATCTAAACACCTGAAAAGGCTGGCAACCCAAATCCATCGCCGCTTCATCTAATTTGCTATCCATTTCTCGCAAGCGAGAAGTGACCACTACTGTGGCATAGGCGGTGCCCAATAAAGAATGACCGAGCAAGATCGTAAACAAACCTCGTTCCGGATAGCCCAACCAATGCTGTAATGAAACCAGCATCAATAACAATGATAAACCCACAATCACGTCTGGCATCACTAGCGGTGTGCTGGCCATAGACGAGAACAATGTGCGACCGGGGAAACGCTTGTAGCGATTTAAGGCGAAAGCGGTGAAAGTGCCAAAAAATACTGAAATTAACGCTGAGAGTAAAGCGATTTTAAGTGATAACAAGACCGCAGAAATCAAGTCGCTATCTTTCATTAACGCTGCGTACCACCTTAAACTGGCGTGACTCCAAACTGTGGCCACTTGCGAATCGTTAAATGAAAATATCACTAGCGTAACGATAGGCATATACAAAAAAATGTAGACCGCTATCATCCAACTTTGGCTAAACCATTTAATCATTTTCGGACTGACGGCTAGCTTTTCGCTAGGTTTTAGCACTGGCTTTGCGCCTGACTTTAGGTCTAAATTAGCGTCAGTCTTCATGCTTTAGACTCCGCCTGCTCAGATTGAGATTTATTGTAAATAGCCATAGGCAACATAATCAGCAATATCATCACCACCGCCACGGCAGAAGCCATAGGCCAATCGTTATTACTGAAAAACTCATCCCATAATACGCGGCCTATCATCAGCGTATCTGAGCCGCCTAATAATTCAGGAATCACATATTCACCCACCGCCGGAATAAATACCAGCATAGACCCAGCCACAATACCTGCCTTAGAAAGTGGTACGGTAATCAGCCAGAAAGCTTTAAATGGGCTGGCGCCAAGATCAGCAGCGGCTTCTAAATAACGCATATCTAATTTAGATAAATTGGCGTAAAGCGGCAATATCATGAAGGGTAAATACGAGTACACCATGCCCACCATCAATGAAAATGGCGTATTCATCATGGCGATAGGCTCGTGAATGACACCTATGCTCATCAGAACATTGTTAATCACGCCATTGTTAACTAGCAAGGTTTTCCAGGCGTAAATGCGTAGTAAAAATGAGGTCCAAAATGGCAACATAATCAGCATTAACAAAGTCGGCTGTATGTGTTTGGGCGAACGCGCCATAAAATAAGCAAACGGATAAGCGATTATTAAACAAATCACCGTCGTCATCAGCGCATATCTAATTGAAGAGAAATAAGTTTGATAATAAAGCGCATCGGTGGTGATAAACATATAACTGGCAAAGTTAAGCTTGACCGTAGGCCAGCCATTTGTCCAATCTATCATGCTAGATACCGAAGTAGATTCCATCTCCGACAAACTGATTTTAAGTACGATAAGTAGCGGCACTAAAGCCAGTATCAAAAACCAAAAATAAGGCACGCCTATGACCAAATAGCGTCCATTGCTTAGCCTACTCATGGCGCTGGATATTTTGTTCATGCTGGAGGTATTCTTCATCATGGCCGCCTATTGCGTTAGCACAACCATCGCGTGCTCGTTCCAGTGCGCGTAGGCGGTATCACCCCAAGTTAAACCACAACTTAAGTCACGCGTATTATTCAGTTCTTGGGCTTTAATCACTTTGCCACTGGCAAGTTTTAAGTGATATGTGGTGTGCGCGCCAAAGTAGACCATTTCCGTCACTTCACCCATGCACCAGTTATAGTCACCGGCAGGTTTTTCTTTAGTTAGCAATATTTTTTCTGGTCGTAAAGCCACGCCTACGCTCATGCCTGTATGGCCGCTAATACCATGACCCACATAATGCACACATTCCTCGCTACGGATGGTCACGTGGTCAGCTTCATCTTCTTCAATGACGCCATCAAAGATATTCACGTTACCAATAAAATCAGCCACTTGACGGCTATTGGGCATTTCATAAACTTCATCAGGCGCACCGACTTGCATGAAATAGCCTTCATTCATCACCGCAATACGCGATGCCATGGTCATGGCTTCTTCTTGGTCATGCGTTACGAGTACGCAAGTTACGCCTACTTCTTCAATAATATTGACCAATTCTAGCTGCGTGGTTTCACGTAATTTTTTATCCAACGCGCCTAAAGGTTCATCTAAAAGTAACAGTTTAGGCCGCTTTGCTAAACTACGCGCCAAGGCAACGCGCTGTTGCTGGCCACCAGAAAGTTGGTGTGGTTTACGTTTGGCAAATTTAGTCAGTTGCACTAAAGCCAGCATTTTTTCAACCTGCTCGTTAATCTGCTCATTTGGCAAGCCATCGCGCTTTAAACCAAAGGCGATATTTTCCCAAACGCTTAAATGCGGAAAAAGTGCGTAAGACTGAAACATCATATTGATATGGCGTTTATAAGGCGGCAAGTCAGTAATATCTTCACCCGCTAGAAAAATCCGGCCTTTGGTTGGCGTTTCAAAGCCAGCCAACATGCGTAGCAAGGTAGATTTACCGCAACCAGAACCGCCAAGCAGGGCAAAAATCTCGCCTGTTGCAACCGTAAGCGAAACGTTATCCACCGCTTTCACAGCACCATCAAAAATCTTGGTGACGCCTTCAACGCGCAGTAAATCTTCACGTACGATGTTTGCTTTGGGTGCTGTCGCCATCATTAACCTTACTTCAAATATATGTTTTTTCGAGATTTGGAACGAGATAGTTCATTTCAAAAAAGACAGCGCTAGGCTAATAATGCGAAAACGCAGTCTATTTTTGCGGCCTAATAATGACTAAGCCTTAATAATGGCTTAGTCATTATTAAGGCTTGGTGATTACAATCCAGTTTTAAAGCGTGTATACAAACGTGTTGTAATACGGCGAATATTGCTATCAACCGCTTCCGGCGCAACTAAATTTGCAATATCGGCATCTGATAAGAAAATTGATTTATTATTTTTAATCTCAGCATCCACAAATGGCGTTGCCGCTTTATTTGGGTTCGCATAAGTCACCGTGTTAGTAATTGCGGCTACCACTTGCGGTTTTAAAATGTAATTAATAAATTTATGCGCATTGCCAGGGTGCGGCGCATCAGCAGGAATCGCCATTGCGTCCATAAAGGTAATGCCACCTGTTTTAGGCACTAAGGCCACGATATTTTGCGCCAGTTTATTTTCAATAGAACGCTTGCGAGCCAAATTAAAATCGCCAGCCCAACCAAAAGCCACACACACATTACCGCTGGCTAAGTCATCAATTTGTCCGCCTGAATTAAACTTTTTAATATCTGGGCGTACTTTTTTCAGCATTTCAAACGCAAGTTTGTAGTCTGCGGGATCCTTGCTATAGGCTGGCTTGCCAATATAATGTAAAGCCGCTGAAAACACGTCAGTAGATGTATCTAAATAGGTAATACCGCAAGATTTTAACTTATTGGTATATTTAGGATTAAACATGAGCTCCCAAGCGTTATCTGGCATAGGCGTGGTGCCTAAAGCTTTTTTCACTTTATCAACGTTAATACCAACGGTGTTGTAGCTCCACATCCAATCGACCAAATAAGCATTTCCCGGATCCACTTTAGCCATTTGCGCTAAGATTCCAGGATCTAAATTTCCCCAGTTTGTGAGCTGCTTTCTGTCTAACTTTTGGAATAAACCACCATCAATTTGTAGTTTTGCCCAATTTGAAGAGGGCACCACAATGTCGTAGCCGGTTTTTCTGGCCACCAATTTGGCATGCAAAATTTCATTCGAGTCAAAAACGTCATAACGAACTTTAATGCCAGTTTCTTTTTCAAAATTGGCAATGGTATCTGGCGCAATATAATCTGACCAATTGTAGATATTCAGCACTTTTTCTTCTGCTGCGGCATAACTGCTAGCAATACTAGCAACACCAATGGTCAGGCCAACCAAGATACTGACTACACGTTTATTAAACATTAAATTCATTAATATTCTCCCCAAATAAAATCTAAATCAAAATATGCATCAAAATAAAAAATAAGCGCAAGCCGAACAAAAGAACAGTATCAAATTAATACGGTTATGTAAAAAGTATTTATGGCTGGCATTCGTTGACAGTAGCCAATTAGACATTGGCAGCTCATTAATTATCTAAAAATCCACCCGCTTTTAATTCTTCTAGTGTCGCATCCAAACACTTACGAATCAGCACCATCATGTCGTCAATTTGCGCTTTAGTAATCACTAGCGGAGGCGCCACTATCATTCTATCGCCAACGGCACGCATAATTAATCCATTGGCAAAACAATGGTTTCGGCAGCGCATGCCCGCACCTACGGTTTCATGGAAAGCAATATGCTGTTGCGCGTTTTTCATCAGCGCAAAACCCGCCACCAAACCACAAGTTTCTGCACCGCCAACTAAAGGATGGCTAGCCAATTCTGCAAATTTTTGTGCCAAATATGGCCCAGTTTCGTTGCGTACACGCTCGACTAAACCTTCTTTTTCTAGAATATCAATATTAGCCAAAGCCACCGCACAGGCCACAGGATGACCAGAATAAGTGTAGCCGTGATTAAACTCACCGCCCTGCTCTATTAATACTTTGGCTACGCGTTTACCAATAACTACGCCGCCTAATGGAATATAGCCAGAAGTAACGCCTTTCGCGAACGTCATCAAATCAGGTTTTGCACCCATGAGTTCTGAGCCGAACCAATAACCTAGACGGCCAAAACCACAAATCACTTCATCGCAAATCAGCAAAATACCGTATTTATCGCAGATACGCTGAATTTCTGGCCAATAAGTTTTAGGCGGAATAATTACACCGCCGGCGCCCTGCACAGGCTCGCCGATAAAAGCTGCAACTCTATCTGCGCCTACCTCAAGAATTTTAGCTTCTAACCAGCCAGCTGCCTCAATACCAAAGGCGTCTTTATCTTGGTCATGCGCCAAGCCGTAAAAATATGGTTGCTCAATATGGACAATATCCGGAATCGGCAAGCCGCCTTGATCATGCATATAACTCATGCCGCCCAAAGAGGCGCCAGCCATCGTCGAGCCATGATAAGCATTTTTACGGCTAATGATTACTTTGCGTTCTGGTTGACCTAAAGTAGCCCAATAATGGCGCACCATGCGAATATTAGTATCGTTAGATTCTGAGCCTGAACTACTAAAAAATACGTGCGAAAAATTATCGCCTGCAAGTTTAACAATGCGCTCTGCCAGCTTTACTGCCGGCACGTTAGTAGTTGAAAAAAAGCTATTGTAATAAGGCAAAACTTGCATCTGTTTGGCGGCCGCATCGACTAATGCTTGGCGTCCATAACCCACATTTACACACCACAAGCCTGACATGGCATCTAGGATTTTTTCACCTTTTGAATCCCAAATATAAATGCCATCGGCTTTTTCAATAATGCGTGAACCTTTGGCAGCTAAGGCTTGATGGTCGGTAAAGGGATGGAAATAATGCGCTGAATCTACTGCTTGAATCTCACTGGTTTTGCCGTTCATAATATTCTCGGTTTTTGATTAATATTGACTAGAAAATAAAGTCTTTAAACGTGCATCAATAAATGCTCGCGCTCCCACGGACTAATCACGCGCATGAATTCATCGTGCTCGGTTTCTTTTACCGCTAGGTACACATTAACGAAATTTTCACCCAATACTTTATGTAAGGCTTTGGCATTCTCTAATTCTCTAAGCGCTTCAGAAAGACCACGTGGCAATTGGTAATCAGAGGCATAAGCGCTGCCGGTAGTCACCGCCGTTGGTTGTAGCTTTTCAATAATGCCTAAATAACCACAAGCCAACGTCACCGCCATCGCCAAATACGGATTAGCATCAGCACCCACCACACGATTTTCTATCCTACGTGCGGCTGGTTCTGAAATAGGCACGCGTATGCCCACAGTGCGATTATCGTAGCCCCACTCAATGTTAATCGGTGCGGCACCGTCGCGCACAATGCGGCGATACGAATTAACATAAGGTGCCAGTAAAGCCATGGCGGCTGGCAAATATTTTTGCAGACCGGCAATATAATTAAAAAACAGCGGCGAAGCTGAGCCATCTGGCAGGCTGAATATATTTTGACCGGTTTTACTATCAATCACACTTTGGTGAATATGCATGGCCGAGCCCGGCTCATTTTGCATGGGCTTGGCCATAAAAGTAGCGTACATATCGTGGCGCATGGCCGCTTCACGCAATACTCGTTTAAAGAAAAAAGATTTATCTGCAAGTATCATAGGCTCATCATGCAAAAAGTTGATTTCCATTTGCCCGGCGCCAAATTCATGAATCAGCGTATCCAGCTCTAAACCCATCACTTCACAGTAATCGTAAATATCTTCAAACAGCGGGTCAAACTCGTTCACCGCATCAATGCTATATAACTGGCGACTGGTTTCTCTGCGACCACTACGGCCAATTGGCGGTGTGAGCGGTAAATCTGGGTCGATATTTCTAGCCAATAAATAAAATTCTAATTCTGGCGCAACTATTGGCGTCCAGCCTAAATCTTTAAATAAACCAGTAACGCGGCGCAACACGTTACGCGGTGCAAAATCAATCGCTTTGCCATCGTGACCTACGCAATCCATAATCACCTGCGCGGTTGGGTCAGCCGCCCAAGGCACTAATCTTAAGGTAGTTGGGTCTGGTAGCAACACCATGTCTTTATCGGTAAACCCCATCACGTTATCGTAGGCCGCATGACCGCGCGGAGATTCGCCGGTCACCGTCACGCCAAGCACAGCTTCGGGCAGGCGCATGGCGCGATCAGTTGAAAACTTTTCACGCGGTAAAATTTTTCCACGCGCAACACCGGTTAAATCTGGCACTAAACATTCAATTTCAGTCACGTTATTATCAGTTAACCAGCGGTCCATATCAGCCAGTGTAAAATCTCTTGGGTTAGTCATTTTCATTCTCCCGCTTACTGTTTATTTGGATCTGTATTTAGATTATTTTTATTTGCAGCGCTTTCATTGACAGCGCTCAGCCTTAGCGTTCAACTATTCAGGACCAGCCAAAATTTGCATACTTAATTGACGCGCTTTGGCTCTTGTTCGGCAAGCATCACCAAACGCTTGAAAAATAGCCAAATAAGCTGGGTTTTCCATTACTTTCCATTCTGGGTGCCATTGCACTCCAAGCGCAAACCCATCCGAGCCACCTACACTTACTGCCTCAACTAACCCATCTGGGGCATACGCTTCAGCGACTAAACCTGAACCCAAACGATCTAAACCCTGACCATGCAACGAATTCACCAGCATTTGCTCACTGCCAATAATATTAGCTAACAGTCCATTGGCCACTAAATTAACTTGATGTATTGGGGCGTATTGATTTTCTACCGGTAAATCTTTAACTTCTCTATGATCATTGAAGCCTAGCGCTTCATGCACAGCTTGATGCAAGCTACCACCAAAGGCCACGTTCATTTCTTGAAAACCACGGCAAATTGCCAACAATGGTACTTTTTCATTAATAGCCGCGCGAATTAAAGCCAAGGTGAGGGCGTCGCGTGCAGTATCTAACGGTAATGAGAGGTTATGGATTTCTTGCCCGAAATGTGATGGATGCACATTGGACACTGCGCCGGTCAGCAAAATACCATCCGCAATAGATAGCAATGAGTCTAGATCTATTTGATCAGCGATAGCTGGCACCACTAAGGGCAAAGCACCAGCAGCTTCTGCTACCGCCAAAATATATTTTTGCCCAACCATATGAAAAGGATGCTCACCCAGCGATTTAACATCGGCTGGAATCAGCACAACTGGCTTTACTTTAGCAGGCTTGGTTTTCGCAAGCCTAGTTATCACAGTGTTTATTTTTACTGCTGTCATCACAAAATATCAGCCATTTTTATTAGAAAAATACTTTTACTATGATTTGTGTTGCGTGCTTCACACCTTCGCGCGGCTCTGCTTAAATTATCTTTAGATTCTATTTCTTTAAGAGTTTTAAGTATATTATTCCTAAAATTGGTAATGCCACAAGAACCATTTTAATTATTTCAATGGAACCACTTTATCCTACACTTAAAACAGAGCTGAAAACAATACTCAAAAGAGTATCCAAGAACAGCACGGCAAAATAATAAAACCTACCTGCGGGAGGAATATAGCGACTATGCAACAACTCGTACTTTCTGAATGGCTGTTAACTGAGCTTGCTCAAGATACCTATCCGGCACGCATGCCTAATCACAGACGCTTATACGAAGCAATACGCCGCGCCATTACCCAAAAAATATTACCGGCTGGCGCTAGGCTGCCCTCCACACGCAGTTTGGCGCAAGACATAAGCGTATCTCGAAACACCATACTTGCCGCCTTTGATCAGCTAATAGATGAAGGTTATGTTGCTGCCAAAACTGGTAGCGGTACTTATATAAGTTACCAACAGCCCGATGGCTTTACAAAAACAACCACGGTAGTGGACTTAGAACTCGCTTCTAAGCGCGAAGATTCTTCAAACTCAACAACAGCCAACGACGATTATTCTGCACTTTCTAAACGCGGCATGGCGGCCTGTGTTTCTGCCAGCACACCCAATAATCCCAATAAAAAAAGTCATGAAATACAACCATTCACACCAGGTGCAGATGACTATTCAGGATTCCCTTATGCAATATGGCGTCGCTTACTTAATCGACAATGGCGTGCGCCACAGCCAAGCATGCTTGATGCCAGCCATGACGGTGGCTATTTGCCTTTACGCAAAGCCATTGCCGATTACTTACGCGTCTCACGCGCAGTCAATCTAACTTACGAACAAGTGCTGATTACCTCTGGCACACAACAATCCATAGATTTATGCGCACGTTTACTTACAGACCAAGGCGACCAAGTTTGGGTAGAAAATCCTGGTTATTGGGCCGCCAGACGCGTGCTAGAAGTTAATGGCTTGCAACTGCACCCCGTCAATGTTGATCAAGAGGGCATGGCGCCCAGCATGCAAGATTTTAGAGTAGTGCCGCGCCTAATCTACACAACCCCTTCACACCAATATCCAAAAGGAATGGTAATGAGCTACGGTCGTCGCCGTTTGTTACTAGATTACGCGCAGAATATAAGCTCGTGGATTATTGAAGATGATTACGACAGTGAATTTAGGTTTGAAGGCCGTCCAATCTCATCACTACAAGGCATGGATCAAAATAACCGCGTGCTTTATTTGGGTACTTTTTCAAAAGTGATTTACCCCGGCATTAGGCTGGGTTATTTAGTCGTACCACCCAAGTTAATAGCAAGCTTTAAAAGTGGCTTATATGAGCTACAACGGCCAGGCCAAATGGTTATTCAAGCGGCCTTAGCTGATTTTATTGAAGAAGGTCATTTCGCCAGTAATATCAGACGGTTGCGGCAAATTTATGGTGAACGTCGCCGTTTATTGCAAACCGCACTTGCGCCTATTGCCAGCGTAGGTGCACGTTTATCAACACTAGATTCAGGCCTGCATTTAGTGGTTGAGTTTGATCAAAGCTGTGACGATGTTCACATAGCCGCATTAGCCGCTGAACATGGGCTAAGAGTTTATCCATTATCGAATTACGGCATGGGAATAAATCGCGATAAAGGGCTAATTATTGGCTATGCATACGCATCCACCGCGCGTGTCACGCAGTATGGAAATTTACTGGCTGAGGTCATTCAGTCTGCGCTAAAATAATAGCCGTAGCGGCTTTAGTACCGCATTCAAAATTCATGTAAAAAATTAAAGATAGATTTCTTACTTACTATCTCCATTCATTTTTCAGTAAAAAGGCTTTTAATATGCAAATAATCCAAACACCAAATGCTCCCGCCGCTATTGGCCCTTATTCACAAGCCATTGTTGTGGGTGATTTATTATTCACTTCTGGTCAAATTCCACTGCGCGCAGATGGCACACTAAACGACGGCGATATTATTGTGCAAACCACACAAGTGCTAGCCAACTTAAAAGCAGTGATTGAAGCGGCCGGTGCAGATTTATCTAAAGTAGTTAAAACCACAGTATTTTTAAAAAACTTGGATGATTTTGTTGCCATGAACGGCGTTTACGGCGAAGTTTTTGCCGGCCATGCGCCAGCGCGTTCTACCGTACAAGTAGCTAAATTGCCACGCGATGTATTAGTGGAAATTGAAGCGATTGTTTCACTGGCTAAATAGTATTTTTAGCTAAATAGAAGCTTTAGTTAATGATATTTTCAATGTCATTAACTGGCTTCAAAATTTAGACGTTAGCCACGCTATCAGTAATATTTAAAGATGGCTTGGAATAAGTGCTACGCTACTTTTGGTCTGCAGCTTAAAATGTCAAAATTAGTTAGCTAAAGCCCCGAATACTTTTTTCAATAAGCCGCTGGCCTGGCCAACCGGGTCTTTACGAATGGCGGCTTCTTCTTTTGCCATCATTAAATAAACACCATCTAAGGCTTTTTGCGTGACGTATTGCTCAAGATTTACTTGGTCTTTTTTAACCACGCCAAATTTACTGCCCATTTCGGCAAATTTATTATATTGCTGAGCGAGCTGAACATTCTCAGTAGCTTTTTTAACTATCGGTAAAAATTTTCCCGCCATTGGCTCAGAAGTGGTTTTTTTGAAATATTGCGTAGCGGCATCGTCACCACCAGTCAAAATAGCTTTAGCATCAGCCACACTCATTTTCTTTACAGAATCTATCAGCAAAGCTTTCGCTTCCGGCACGGCCGCCTCTGCCGCACGATTCATTTTCAACACTAGCTCATCGGCCTGCTTGCCCATGCCCAACATACGCATGGCTTTTTCAGCTTTTTTCAAACTATCTGGCAGTGGAATTTTAACTTCAGCATTGCCAAAGAAACCATCTGCCGCACTTAATTGACCTACCGCTTTGGTGGCACCCTGAATCAAGGCGGCTTTAAGACCGCCACTCGCTTCAGTATTACTTAAATCACTAATACTCAAGGCATTAGCGTGAGTGGTGAATAAAACAAAACTTAGAACGGTGATTAAAAAGCGCATATTTTTCTCTAGTAACAAGGTGTTCGCATAAGCTTAACCTAAATGATTAATTTTGTAGGAGCGGCGCCTCGCAACGAAAATGGTGCAATTTTCACCGTTGCTATCGCGGCGAGGGCGCCGCTCCTACAGCTCGAGTTTAAGGGTAGAGTTCGTCGGCATGCTTTCTAATAATTCACGCTTGAGTTTAACGCATTCAAACACGCCTGATGAAATTCTACTTAACCGCCTTGGCCGATTTACTAGGACTAACATGCCAAATATTTTTAGCATATTCACCAATAGCACGATCGCTTGAAAACTTAGCCATATTAGCCACATTTAAAATGGCTAAATGCGTCCATTCATCCTGATTTTTGTACACGCTTGCCACTCGCTCTTGCGCTTCAATATAACTGGCGTAATCGGCCAACAATAGATATTGGTCGCCATTATTAAGTAAGTTATCGACAATGGCTTGATAGCGATTTGGCTCATCCACAGAGAAGAAACCGCTGGCTATCATGTCTAGCACTTCTTTTAATGCATGATTATTATTGTAATAATCACGTGGGTTATAGCCATTGGCTTTTGTTTCAGCCACTTGTGGTGTAGTTAGACCAAAAATGAAGATATTTTCATCGCCAACTTCTTCTTTAATCTCAACGTTAGCGCCATCTAAAGTACCGATAGTAAGCGCACCGTTAAGCGCCATTTTCATGTTACCAGTACCGCTTGCCTCGGTGCCTGCAGTAGAAATTTGCTCAGATAAATCACTACCTGGGAATAAAATTTCGGCCGCTGATACTTCGTAGTTTGGGTAATACACTACTTTTAGCTGATCGCCAACTGCTGGGTCGTTATTCACGATTTCAGCCACATCATTAATCAAACGGATAATTTGTTTCGCCATCCAATAACCAGGCGCAGCTTTACCACCAAAAATCACAGTACGTGGCGTAATGCCTTGCTCGCCGCTACGAATGCGGTTGTACAAAGTGATTACATGTAACACGTTAAGCAACTGACGTTTGTACTCATGAATACGCTTGATTTGTACATCAAACAAGCTGTTAGTATTTAGTTTAATGCCCGTTAATCGCTCAATTTTAGCGGCTAATCTTGTTTTATTCACTAGCTTAACAGCCGCAAAAGCTTTTCTGAAGTCAGCATCATCGGCCAGTGGCGTAATTTTTTTGATTTCTGTCAGGTCTTTTTTGAAGCCAGCACCAATTGCTTTTTCTAGCAAACTAGTTAATGCCGGATTGGCTTGATTCAACCAGCGACGTGGCGTAATACCGTTAGTCACATTGGTTAATTTGCCTGGATAAATGCGGTTAAAGTCGGCGAATAAAGTTTGCTTTAATAACTCACTATGCAAAGCTGCAACGCCATTCACGGTATGGCTACCAACCACTGCCAAATGCGCCATGCGCACGCGGCGACCATGCGTTTCATCAATAATAGAAACGCGGGTTAATAAATCTGTGTCGGCAGGAAACTGGTGATGCACCATATTTAGAAACTCTTTGTTGATCTGGTAAATAATTTCCAAATGTCGCGGCAATAAGTTCTCAAATAATGCAACTGACCAAGTTTCTAATGCTTCTGGCATTAAAGTATGGTTGGTGTAAGCAAATATCTTACCGACTAAAGCCCAAGCCTGCGCCCATGGCAATTGATGATGATCAACTAACTGATACATCATTTCAGCCACGCCAATTGAAGGATGCGTATCGTTCAATTGAATCGCAATTTTGTCTGGTAAAACATCCCAGTCTGATAGCTTAGTGATGGGATGAGCGCTTAAAAAGCGACGTAAAATATCTTGAATAGAGGCTGAAACAAAGAAATATTGCTGTTTTAAGCGCAATTCTTTACCCAATACTGAAGCGTCATTTGGGTAAAGCACTTTGGAAATGTTTTCAGTTTCATTGCGCTCTTCAACGGCACGCTCGTAATTACCATCGTTAAAGTGGCGTAAATCAAACTCACGCGCCGCTTTGGCCGACCATAAACGCAACGTATTCACCGTTTCTGTACCGTAACCTGGCACAGGCACGTCGTAAGCCATTGCCACCACATGCTCGGCATCTACCCAATGCTGAAACTCACCATCATCTGTGGGATATTTAACAACGTGACCGTGAAATTTAATGTTATAGGTCGATTCTGGGCGCTGAAACTCCCAAATATTGCCGTAGCGTAACCAATTATCAGGATTTTCAACTTGCTGACCATTTTCTATGGTTTGCTTGAACATGCCGTATTCATAGCGGATGCCATAACCTGCGGCTGGAATATCCATCGTCGCCATTGAATCTAAGAAGCAGGCAGCAAGACGACCTAAACCGCCATTACCTAAAGCCGCATCGGTTTCCATTTCAACGGTATTTTCTAAATCACGGCCTAATGAAGCTAAACCTTCTTTTAATTCATCTTTAATGCCCAAATTTAGTGCAGCATTACTCAACATACGCCCGATTAAGAACTCAAGTGATAGATAGTAAACGCGTTTCGGGTCATCACGATAATAGGCATCGGCCGTTTTAATCCAGCGCTCAACCACGTGATCACGCACAGTATAACTAGCCGCATCATACCAATCTCTTGGTGTTGCGGCCTCGCTTGTTTTAAAGCTGGAAAATACCAAATGATTTTGTAATGCCTGATCAATCGGGCTAAGCTTAGGGGTTGCAGCCACGTTAGCCTTCGTTTTTTTCTTTGGTTTTTCTGCTAACGCACCATCAACCTGAGCTTTTTCAGCTTTTTTAATTGTTTTTTTTGTTGTGGTTTCGGTGCTTGTTTTTACAGACGTTTTACTAGGCGTTTTCACTGGAGTTTTCACTGGAATTTTCATGGTCATCTTTGTTTACAAATTTAATTGGATATCACAGTTGATATTCTAGCAAAAATTATACCCACTTACGAATTACGGATTTATTACCAGTTTTTAAAATAGATACAATTGACAATATATTGACTAACTTACAAGAATAAAAATGGCTTAGCTCCAACTAAATAGCGCTTAGCTAGCTGCAGTTTCTAAAAACTCTTCGAATCGCTCTGCCGTAATTGGTTTGCTGTAATAGTAGCCCTGTGCCTCATCACAACCCTGCTCACGTAAGTAGTTAAGTTGCTCTTTAGTTTCCACGCCCTCTGCAATCGTTTGCAAACCAAGGCTACGTGCCATGCTGATAATGGCACTTACAATGGCCTTGTCTTCTGGATCTGTACTGATATCACGCACAAAAGACTGGTCTATTTTCAGCTTGTAAACCTTAAATTTTTTAAGATAGCTTAGTGATGAGTAGCCCGTGCCAAAGTCATCTATCGACATCCGAACACCAAGCTCATGCAATTTATCCATCACCGCGATAGCGCCTATTGGGTCATGCATGGCCACACCTTCAGTGAGTTCTAACTCAAGGAATTCTGGTGCGAGCTCAAACTCATTGAGAATACGCGTCACCATATCAGGCAAATCCGGATTGCGAAACTGCATTGCGGATAGGTTTACTGCCATAATTAACGGGCTGTTGCCAGCATCCATCCATGCTTTTGCCTGTATAACGGCCTCGCGCAACACCCATTCTCCAATAGACTGTATCAAGCCAGAGTCTTCCGCTATCGGAATAAACTCTGCCGGTGATATCGCGCCAAGTTCAGGATGATGCCAGCGCAACAGCGCTTCAACGCCAATCGTGCAGTTGGTATGCATCGATAACTGTGGCTGATAATGCAGGCTGAATTGCTTGAGCTCTAAGGCATGACGTAGCGCAGTCATTAATTGTAGGTTACGCACTGACGTGGCCTGCATTTCAGCAGTAAAAAAACGATAGCTATTGCGGCCTTCTTGTTTTGCACGATACATCGCAGTATCCGCTTTTTGCGAGAGCCTTTCTAAATCAGCACCATCTTCAGGATAAAGTGCGACACCAATAGAACCTGTCACGGTAAGCTCGTAAGGGGAAATTTGATAAGGTTTAGCCATCACACTAAGTAACTTCTGCGACACATTTGCCGCTCCATGTGCGTCCGTACCAGGCAAGATTAGAATAAACTCATCACCACCTAAGCGCGACAAGGTATCTTCTTCTCGCAACATCGATTGCAGTCTGCGGGCTAACTCTTTCAATAAAACATCGCCAACGCTATGACCAAGCGTGTCGTTAATATCTTTAAAATGGTCAAGATCAAGAAATATAACTGCTAATTTTCCATTATTGCGCTTCACTAAACTCAGTGCATATTTAAAATGATCTTGTAGCAAACTTCTGTTAGGTAGACCTGTAAGCGTATCAAAATGTGCAAGCCGCTGAATTTGGTTTTCAGATTCTCTGCGCTCGGTAATATCACGAATGAATGAGCTAAAAAAGACATTATCCCCACGGCGAATTTGTGCAATAGACATTTCTACCGGGAACTCTGTACCGTCACTGCGCAGAGCATCGAGTTCAACACGACGTCCTGTTACTTTTGACTGATGGGTTGCGAGCACGCGTTGCATGCCTTCTTTATGCGCCTCTCGGCTTCTAGCAGGCACTATGAGTTCAGATAAGGTTCGCCCTAAAACATCTTCACGGGCATAGCCAAACATGCTTGATGCCGCAGCATTCCAAGCTATTACGTTACCCTCAGCATCCATATTAATAATAGCATCTATGGAATTCTCTAGCACTAGCCTAGCGCACTCCTCGCTTTCAAGTAATTTATCCTTAAACTCTACACGTTCAAGTTCAATTTGAAAGTTATCTAGTGCAAAGTCGATATCAGTGCACATTTCCAACAACAGACTTCTGCCAGCTTCATCAAAAATACTTTTGTCATTAGCGTATAGATTAAAGGTACCAATCACTTTGCCATTACAGTGTAACGGCAAAGAAACAGAGGCGCCCCACCCAAACTTTTCACCCAATTTATGCCAAGGCTCTGTGGCAGGATCATTTTGAAAATCAGGACACCAGAATGCAACGTCTTCTCGAAACGCGGTACCGCTAGGGCCACGTCCATTTAGCGCATTACCATCCACCGAAATTTCAATTTGATCTAAATATTCAACACCAGCGCCATAAAATGCAACTGGCTTTATTAACTGACTAGCCCCGTCAAACAATCCTATCCAAACCATCTTCATGCCGCCAAAAATTACTGCATCCTGACAGATTTTAGGAAACAACTCCTCAGCACTAACACAGCGCACAATCGCCTGATTACATTGGCTCAAGACCTCGTAAAGTTGAGCTTGCCTATGATTTCTATCTTCGGCTATCTGCCGGTCCGCATCAATTTTAGCCAGCTTAATTTGCGTTTCAGATAACCAACCCATCACACTATTCTCCATGCCAGATCTGACAGGAATGGTAGATGAGAAGTTACCACTGCCAATTTTTGCGATATTGGTATAGAGCACATCAACCGAGCCGCCTAAGATTGCATTCAAAGCCCGATATGAACGTAATAGCATATAGACGAATAGTAAGCCCAATAAGATGACGGCAATTCGTAAGACAAAAGCAAAGCGCTCAGCATAATGCACCTCACTCAAGGTACGTTTATTCACCATATTGTAGAAATCACTGAGCGGTCGCATAATCCCAGCCTTAGCATGATGGTAGCTAGCATCGTTTAGCATCATGCTAGCCTTCGCGCGATTAATTGCCGTGGCGGTACTGGAGTCGTTTGAGTCCACTAATTTAATCGCCGCAAATTCGGTACCTGTGAGCAGATCAGAATTCAACTTGGCCTCAGACAACCAAGCAAATTCGGCCTCAGTAAAGCCGGTCTGCTTCATCAGTGTTAATAGTGGTATTTTTTTGCCGTTAGTTCTTGGCCTAATATCATCGTCTAATACTAGATCCCAATAAATATCATTGTATGCCACTGGTCGCGGTGCCTTGCCATCACGTATATCTAAAATTTCTTGGTAGTGTTTTTTATAAAGGGGATTGCCATTCACAACATAGGCTTGAATCATGCGAGTGAGATCGTCAGATGATTGACGCAATTCGTCTGCCAATAGATAGGAGTTAATTCTTAGCTCATTGGCACGGTCTATTTGCTTTTCTGCTTGTATGTAAGCAATAAAGACCGCGCAAAAAGTAAGCGCTACCGCTAGCGTTAGCCAGAAGCTTCTTGAGCTACGCAACAACTTCAGACTGGTAATCACTTTCTCTCTTACACCTTAATGAATGCGCACAATTTGCTTGATATACATATGATGCTGTTGCAGCGAATCTACTTTTTTGAAGATAACACTAATGTCATAAAACATTATCGGAATGAAACATTACACGAATTTTGACACAAGGTTGTGCCGATTAAATGCAATCGCATGGCTTAAGTTTGAAATTGTTTAAGGATAATTATTTTACAAAATGAGAATTTACACTGAAATTCAAACTCGCACAATTTATAAAATTTAGGGCCATCTTGAATCGCCTATCTATAACGCAGACTTACACAGCGACAACAAAAAAGCGCGACTTTAATCAGTCGCGCTTTTTTAATTACAGCTAAAACTTAATATTTACAAATAATCAAATACTAGAGAATCTGTAAAATTAAAAAACTATTCACTAATCAAACTATTCATACGCTTAACAAAACTTGCTGGGTCATCCAAGGTACCGCCTTCAGCCAGCAATGCTTGATCAAACAACACCAGCGCTAAATCACTAAACACTGCATCGGTAGCTTCATTTTCAAGACGTTTCACTAGCTTGTGCGCAGGATTAATTTCTAAAATAGGCTTAGCTTCTGGAGCACTTTGGCCAGCAGCTTTTAGCATACGCGCTAAGTTGCCTGATAAATCTTGCGCATCACTCACTAAACACGCTGGTGAATCAGTTAAGCGATGCGTCACGCGTACATCTTTCACTTGCTCACCTAGCGTTTGTTTAATGCGTTCTACCAATGTTTTAGCTTCTTCTTCAATTTTCTTCTGAATTTCTTTTTCAGTTTCAGATTCAAGCTTGCCTAAATCCAAATCACCCTTGGCGATAGACTGTAATTTCTTACCCTCAAATTCAGTCAAACTGCTCATTAGCCATTCGTCTACGCGGTCAGACATTAATAAAACTTCTATGCCTTTTTTGCGGAAAATCTCCAAATGTGGGCTGTGTTGCGCTGCGGCAAAACTATCGGCGGTAATGTAATAAATCACCTCTTGCTCAGCTTGCATGCGCGCAATATAGTCTTTTAACGAAACCTCTTGCGCCGTAGTATCGGCCTTGGTTGAAGCAAATCTTAACAAGCCGGCAATTTTGTCTTTATTGGCAAAATCTTCGCCCGGGCCTTCTTTTAACACACGGCCAAATTCCGCATAGAATTTTGTGTAATCTTCAGGCTTATTTTCAGCCATGTCTTCTAATAGACTCAACACTTTTTTCACAGAACCGGCTTTAATCGCATCGACATCACGGCTAGATTGCAAAATCTCGCGTGAAACGTTTAGCGGTAAATCAGACGTATCAATCACACCACGGACAAAACGCAGATATTGCGGCATCAACTTTTCAGCATCTTCCATAATAAACACGCGTTTTACATACAATTTAATGCCATGACGGCGCTCGCGGTCGTACAAATCAAACGGCGCTTTGCTTGGAATATAAAGTAGAGAAATATACTCTTGCTTGCCTTCTACACGGCTATGCGAATACCCCAGCGGGTTTTCAAAGTCATGTGAAACGTGTTTGTAAAACTCTTGATATTCTTCTTCAGTAATGTCATTTTTGTTGCGCGCCCACAAAGCCGATGCTTTATTAACCGTTTCATCTTCGTCGGTGGCTACTTCAGCGCCATCTTTCCACTCGCTTTTTTTCATGACGATAGGCAAAGTAATATGGTCTGAATACTTGCGAATAATGGTTTTAAGTTTCCAATCGCCTAAAAACTCATCTTCATCGGCACGTAAATGTAAAACCACTTCGGTACCGCGCGTGGCTTTATCTGTGGCTTCCAGCGTAAAGTCGCCCTCACCGGCTGATTCCCAACGAATGGCTTCTGTCGCACCGGCGCGACGCGTGGTTAGCGTAACTTTATCGGCAATAATAAAGGCAGAATAAAAGCCCACGCCAAATTGGCCAATCAAGTTAGCGTCTTTGGCTTGGTCGCCAGAAAGCGCGTTAAAAAACTCTTTAGTGCCAGATTTAGCAATCGTACCGATATTCGCAATCACTTCATCACGGCTCATACCAATGCCGTTATCTGAAATAGTCACGGTGCGCGCGTCTTTATCAAAAGAAACGCGAATCTTTAATTCGCTATCGTTATCATACAAAGCGCCATTGGCTAAGGCTTCAAAGCGTAATTTATCCGCGGCATCTGAAGCGTTAGAAATCAACTCGCGCAATACAATTTCTTTATTGCTATATAAAGAATGAATCATTAATTGTAAAAGCTGCTTCACTTCAGCCTGAAAGGCCATTGATTCTTTTGGATGAGTCTCTGGTGCTGAATTTTCTGCCGGTTGTTCTGCTATTGGGCTATTGTTATCTGTTTGGGTTGCCATCTTAAAATCCTGAGTTAATTGTAAACACTTAATGTTAATGTGGCTTAGGCAGGCAAGTTTCAAGTCGCGGCTTGAAATTAGGCTTAATTGGGAGTATTAAAAATACGCACTTCACAATTAAAAGTGTTGGATTTTAATCAATTAGTACTGTAATTGTTTAAGGTATATATCTAACCCCTTAAATAATTCAGCGTTTTAGCCAAAATGTGTTCAGGAGAGACATCCATACACGCGAAATTTAAGTTTTCTACGCAGTAGTTTTGATAACAATACTGACAGCCCTGCACCTTGTCCACCACTAGCTCGGCACCAAAAATACTGGGTGGCAGAGCCCCTGGTATCATCAAAGAAGGGCAACCTACTAATTTCGCCAACCACTGCGTTGAAGTAGCAACAGTGATGAGCAAATCCGTCGATCTTAATCGGCTAAGCGTTGTTTGCATACTAACGCTACCATCAAACTGACTCCATACAAAAAAACCAGCCTGCTCAAGCATCTGCTGCAGTTCCAGGCCTCTTAAATATTGCTTGCTTGGCTTGCTACCAACAAATGATATCGCTACTATTTTTTTGCCTGCTGCCTGCAGCCTGAAGTTAACATCCGCCTCTATCGCAAGTGAAATATCAACTTCATCCTGATAACCGCAGCAGTGTTGAAGATAAAACTCGGGGTAAGAAGTTGCATTAGCGTATTTTTCCCACCATGGAATGGTCCAATCCATCATATGTGGGAAGGTGCTGTCTAAGTAAATACTAGGATTTTCAAAATAAGCTTGGGACAACGAGCCGCTTTTAATCATTTGAAACAAGGTATCAATAGAACTTTTGATGAAATTACCTTGGACATTTAAACCGGAATCCTTCAGAACGCGCGTTAAGAAGCATGGCATAAACCAGGTATCAATATTGACAATCAAGTCGTAGTGCTGAGAAACAATCGTATCGGCAACCCCAATGAAACTTAATGCAGCTTCATTAAAGTCGCCAGGCCACTGCTCTGGTGCAACGGCAAGAACCGCATTGACTTGCGGCACCAAAGTCATTAGCTCTACACCAACACCATAAGTCAGTACATCGATACTTGAATTTGCGTGTTGCCGCTGAATTATTTTAACCGCAGGAATAAGGATTGAGGCTACATCGCCAAGCCCCATCATTCGAATCACTAGTATTTTCAATTAAATTACCTGCAAGAAGTTATAAGGATATTTAATTTTTCAGTACCTTAGCAAAAGTCTTTCGCAAGGTTGAATTATTAAAGATATCCATAAGTAAACAATTAGCTTAAATCAGTCACATCGCCGACCAATATAAGCAGTTTAGAGGTATATGCAATAACCACCCACCTAATCCGTGGTTTTTTTAACTAGAATTTGCAATTAACTTCAATAGCAGTGGAAATAAAGATGAACGTGTCAGATATTCCACTTTTTTGTCGCATACCATAAATTGGCAACCGCCAGCAGGCGTGTCGACTTCGGAATGAGAAAGTTACCACTCGAAGTGCGGCATTGGGGTGTAGCCGTCATTTAGTAAAATTTAAAAATAAGTCCCAGATGCGGCAAAGCGTCCATCGTAACGAGGCATCTTTAAAACTTCTAATAAGTTAATCAAATATGAGTCACTTGCCCGCTCATAAATATCAAGTCGCGCCATAAAATAAAGTCTAAGCCAAAAGCACACAAGGAGTTTTAGAAGGCTTACTCGTCTGCCCCAGAATATACAAAGCGCACGCGCTTAACATTACAAAGTAATTCATAAGCAATGGTATTTGCGCTTACCGCAACTTGATTGACTTGCACTAAATCGCCCCATAATTCCACCAAACTGCCAATATTGGCGCTAGAAATATCGGTTAAATCTACAAATAACATATCCATAGAAACGCGCCCTATCAAGCGCGTCATCACGCCATCAACTGCAATAGGCGTACCTGTGACCGCTGATCTAGGATAGCCATCGGCATAGCCACAAGCCACCACGCCTACTATTGTGTCGCGTTCAGCGGTAAAAATGCTGCCATAACCAATCGCTTCACCTTGGGCGATTTTGCGTATATTAATAATGCGCGAAGTTAATTGCATGACTGGGCGTAAAGGATTTTTTTCGGTTTTGCTAGCCAAGTTAGCTAAATTCGCCTGAATCGGGTCAGCGCCATACAGCATAATGCCAGGCCGCGACCACAGATTTTCCGCTTGCGGCCAAGCTAAAATTGCCGCTGAATTTGCCAAGCTCACTTCCGCATTTAGCTCGGTAACTGCCTCTTTAAAAATTGTAATTTGCTGTTGTGTGTGCACAATATTAAGATTATCTGCATTGGCAAAATGGCTCATTAAGACTATTTTAGAGATATTTTGATGCTGAGATAATTGCGCATAAACGCTGGCATATTCAGCTGGAGAAAACCCCACTCTGTGCATGCCGCTATCCATTTTTAGCCACACTTGCACGGGTTTTTCTAGCTTAGCCGCCAGCAATATGTCTATTTGCCAAGCGTGATGAACCACTATCCATAAATCTTGCGCTACGATTAATGCTAACTCTAAAGCCTCAAAAAAACCTTCTAGCAACAATATTGGGTTTTGAATACCAGCTTCTCGCAGTTGCAGGGCTTCTTCTAAGCTTGCCACGGCAAAACCATCGGCTTCATCTGCAATCGCATTTGCACATTGCACCGCACCGTGGCCATAAGCGTTCGCCTTAACCACCGCCAAGGCTTTACCACCATGCGCTTGCTTGGCTAATTGGTAATTGTGTCTAAACGCATCTAGGCGAATGTGTGCAATGGCTGGGCGTGACATAAATTTAAGCCGCAAATTTAACGGCAAGACGATTCAACAAGCCGCTATTGTAGCGACTGAAATCTAAATCGTCACTTTTGATTGCGCTCTGCTGATGCGCCACTAAATCCGCTAGCAGTTGGCCAGAACCGCAAGCCATGGTCCAACCTAACGTGCCATGACCAGTATTGAGCCATACATTGTCATGCTGATTGTTATTTAACTCACTGTTACATACGCGGCCAATAATCGGCGTGCCATCAGGCGTCATCGGGCGTAAGCCAGTCCAAAGTGTCGCGTTGGGCAAATCACCAGCATTGGGGAATAAATCGTTGGTAATCATCTCTAAAGTTTTGCGGCGGCGTGGATTCAGGCTTAAATCAAAGCCAGATAACTCTGCCATACCGCCAACGCGTATGCGATGATCAAAGCGGGTAATCGCCACTTTGTAAGTTTCATCCATGATGGTAGAAATTGGCGAAGCGCTGGCATTTAATACAGGCACGGTCAGCGAATAACCTTTTACCGGGTACACCGGAATATTAATGCCCAAACTTTGCATGAGTTTGCGCGAATAACTGCCTAGCGCCACCACATATTGATCGGCGCGCAAGGTTTCTAACCCAGCTTCGGTAGCAATTTCAACGCCAATTAACTTGCCATTTTTTTTACAATCGGCAGTGAGCAGGCGGTTAATTGTTACATTTTGGCGAAATTTAACGCCTAGTTTTTGTGCTTCTTCAGCTAATTGTGTGGTGAATAATTGGCAATCGCCAGTTTCATCTCCGGGTAAACGCAAACCGCCCATGAGTTTATGTTTAACCTGCGCCAATGCTGGCTCGGCTTGCGCGCAACCATCACGGTCTAACATCTCAAAAGCAACACCGCAGCGTCTTAAAATAGCGATATCTTTAGCGGCCGCATCTAACTGACGTTGGGTGCGAAACACTTGTAGCGTGCCTTGCGTTCTGGCTTCGTAGGCAATGCCGGTATCGGCGCGTAAAGTGCGCAAGCAATCGCGGCTATATTCGGCCAAACGCACCATGCGCTCTTTATTAACGTTATAGCTACTGGCATTACAATTTAGCAGTAATTTCATGGCCCATTGCAGCTGCCATAAACTCCAATCCGGCCGAATAGACAATGGCGAATGGCGCTGAAAAATCCATTTCATCGCTTTATGCGGAATTCCAGGCGCCGCCCAAGGCGCAGCATAACCGGGAGAAATTTGCCCGGCATTGGCAAAGCTAGTCTCCATTGCCGGCGCTGGTTGGCGATCGATGACCGTGACCTCAAAGCCTTTTTTCACCAAATAATACGCACTGGTTACGCCCAGCACGCCAGACCCTAATATAAGCACACGCATTGCAGCACTCTCCGAATTTATTCTACGAAAAACAAGCTAGAAAACATAATGGCTAACGAATATGAACAAGCCTAAACCTTTTAAACTAGAATACATAGCTGGTGCAGCAAAGAATGCTAATAAATATTGAAATAATCGCCCTGCGAAGCGCACCATCATTACCTCACAGAGCCTGCATTAAAAATAATTCGGTATTAAGGTTACATTGTTTATTTAAAACGGCCTCTTTAATAAGGACTATGCAATATGCTTAAAATTCAAACTAAAATGTTGATTAACGGCCAGTTTGTAGAGGGCCAAGGCGCAATAGAAAAAATCATCAATCCCGCCAGCGCTGAAGTCATCACCCAAGTGGCCGAAGCTTCGCTAGCGCAAATTCAGCAAGCTGTGTCAGCGGCCGCTAGCGCCTTTACCACTTGGAAGAAAACCACGCCGCGTGATCGCGCTACCATGTTGTTAAAACTAGCTGATGCCATTGATGCGAATGCGGAAACTTTGGCGACACTTGAGTCTATAAATTGCGGAAAACCTTATCTAGCCGCGTTAAATGATGAGATGCCAGCAGTGGCTGATGTTTTTAGGTTTTTTGCCGGCGCGGTACGCAATATGACAGGCGCACTGGCAGGTGAATATCTACCCGGCCATACCAGCATGGTCAAGCGTGATCCGCTAGGCGTAGTGGCTTCTATTGCGCCGTGGAATTACCCATTAATGATGGCGGCATGGAAGCTAGGCCCAGCGCTTGCGGCAGGCAATACCGTGGTAATCAAACCGTCTGAAATGACGCCGCTGACCACTTTAAAATTAGCCGAGCTTATTGCTGAGATATTTCCAGCGGGCGTAGTTAATATTATCGTAGGCCGTGGCGAATCGGTTGGCGCGCCCATGATAGGCATGCCACAAGTGCAGATGATTTCGATTACCGGTGATATTTCTACTGGCCAAAAAATTATGGAAGTCGCCAGCAAAAGCGTTAAACGTACACATTTAGAATTAGGCGGCAAAGCGCCGGTGATTGTATTTGATGACGCAGATATTGCCGCAGTGGTAGAAGGCGTACGCACTTTTGGCTTTTACAATGCCGGCCAAGATTGCACAGCCGCTTGCCGCATTTATGCGGGGAAAAAAATCTACGAAAAATTAGTCGCCGAACTTATTTCAGCTGTTGCCAGCATTAAAATTGGCGAGCAACATGATGACGGCGTAGAAATGGGGCCTTTGATTTCAGCCCGTCAACGTGATCGCGTAGCAGGCTTTGTGGAACGCGCAGCCGCACAAAAGCATATTGAAATTACCACAGGCGGAAAAATCAGCGACCGACGCGGCTTCTTTTATGAACCCACCATCATCGCCGGCGCGCTGCAAACCGATGAAATTGTCAGCAAAGAAGTGTTTGGACCTGTGGTTTCAATCACCCGCTTTGATGATGAAGCACAAGTAATTGGCTGGGCAAATGAGTCTGAATATGGGTTGGCAAGCTCAGTTTGGACGGCAGATATAGGCCGTGCGATGCGCGTTTCTGCCGAGTTGCAATATGGCTGCACATGGGTCAATACGCATTTTATGCTGGTATCAGAAATGCCGCATGGCGGAATGAAAAAATCTGGCTATGGCAAAGATATGTCGATGTACGCAATTGAAGATTACAGTTGTGTTAGACATGTGATGGTTAAATTGTAAAGTAAGACTCAGTTGTAAATGCTCAGAAGCATTTACAACTGAATGCCTATCTAGTTGCTAGGCATTCAGTTAATAAACTTCAAGCCAAACGACTGTTCAATTCAGCGCTTACTTTTTACGCTTAGACGGTTGACCCTCAATTTGATTACCGATAACACCACCGATGGCCGCACCGCCTGCAGTACCAATACCGCTTCCGCCTGTGAGTATCGCGCCAGCGACAGCACCAACACCAGCGCCAGTAATGGTGTTTTTATCGCGTCTAGATAAGTTACTACAACTACTTAAGCTTAAAATAATTAATGCTGCAAGCACACCAACTGTAATTCTATGTTTTGAGTTCATATTAGCCACCTCCTCATTAATTAAAAACACAAAAAATTTGACTAAAGAGTTGACTAAAAAGTTCAACAAAAAACACTGAGTTTATAAAAATTACACTATATTAACAATAACTTACAAAAAATAACATTTAAAAAATCTAACGATAGTCATTACTTGCAGCTTGGCAAATCGCCACAAAATCAGCCGTATTCAGCGACGCGCTACCCACCAATCCACCGTCAATATCAGGCATAGAAAATAATTCTGCTGCGTTACCTGCATTTACGCTACCGCCATAAAGAATCCGAATATTTTTTGCAATATCCGCATTTAACATTTCAATGTGACCACGCAAAAAGCTTAAAATATTTTGTGCATGGGCTGGCGATGCTGCCTTGCCTGTACCGATTGCCCACACCGGTTCATAGGCGACAACTCCGCCAGCCAAACCTTCTACACCAATTTCGTTAATTACTGCGTTGAGTTGCCTAATGGTTACAACGTCGGTGATGCCATCTTCATATTCGTCTAAGGTTTCACCTATACATAAAATCGGTTTCAAACCGGCTTTTGTAGCGACTTCAAAACGCTCGCCTATAGAATGGTCAGTGTCATGCCCACGCTGGCGGCGCTCTGAATGGCCAATGATGACATATTCACAGCTAAATTCAGTCAACATGCCTGGTGACACTGAACCGGTATAAGCCCCAGACTCGTAACGGCTCATATTCTGGCCGCCCCACGCAATTGCACTGCCTTTTAATAGTGCTTCAGCCTGAAATAAATAGGGATGCGGCACACACACCGCATAATCAGCATTTTGATAATCACGCGTGCCTGCCAGCAGACCTTCCAAAAAAGCTTTGTTACTGGCTAGCGAGCCATTCATCTTGCGGTTGGCAACAACCAGTTTACGTCTCATTACACATCCTTTTGGCATTCATTTAATCGCAAATAGCTGCGCATTTAGCATCACAAACGTCATTTAAGTGAAATTCTTGCTTTATTGAGCAAGCGGTATTCAAGCGAACAAGCTTTATGGTCATTTTTTTGAACATATATTGCCTAATACCAAGCACGTTGTTGAGTCACGTTAAGAAAAGTCCATGCAACCACCCGGCTTTTCTTTTGGCCTTGCGCCATCTCTATCGTTTTAACTTGTTGTGCATTCACCTTTTTTAAAGCGCGATAGACACTAGGCAAACTGGTAGCCTTAGAAATTAAAGTAGAAAACCATAAACATTGCTGACCAATCAACTGGCTTTCATTCACCATAATATTCACAAAGGCCTCTTCGCCTCCGGCACAATATAACTCTGCCGCTTGCCCACCAAAATTAAGCACTGGTTTGTTTTGGAAGGCTGATTTTTGAGCGGGTATTTTTTGAAGAGTCGCTTTTTCTGCGCCAGAATTTTTACCTAAATTTCGTAGCTTTCTTTCTGTACCCGCTTGCGCCTCTTGCAAAGAAGCATGAAAAGGCGGATTGCACATCGTCAAATCAAACCTATCATCAGGTTGCACCAGTCCTTTAAAAATGGCGTTTGCCGAAGTTTGCAAACGTAATTCAATAGACTCAGCTAGACCAAGATTAGCCGCCAAAATATGCTGCGCATTTTCAATCGCTACTGAATCAATATCTGCGCCTGTAAAATGCCAGCCGTATTCACACTGGCCAATCAGCGGGTAAATTGCATTTGCACCCACACCAATATCCAGTACGCTTACAGCGTTACCCGTAGGAATAACACCGCCGTTAACACTTGCTAATAAATCTGCCATATAGTGCAAATAATCTGCCCGACCTGGAATAGGTGGACAAAGAAACTGTGCTGGAATATCCCATTTTGAAATATTGTAAAAGCACTTAAGTAATGCACTATTTAGCGCCTTCACTGCCTGCGGATTAGCAAAATCAATGGACGCGTCATTGTGTGCGTTTAATTGTACAAATTTAGCCAGCACTGGGCTAGCTTGTACTAACGCCGCAAAATCGTAGCGACCTCTGTGCTTATTACGTGGGTGTAGGCCAGTTTTTTCTATGGGAAAAGTTCGAGGATTTTCAATCATACTAGCTGTAGAAGAATTTGCATTTTACTAAGAACATCAATAAGCGCTAAAAACATGGTGGAGAGTCATCAAAATAATAAGTTGTAGCATAGCATAATCGCTATGATGATTTTTTTGAAAAGTAGTTAGCACAACATTCAGAGCCTGAATTAAGCGCATAATTCAACTCTGTTTATCACAGCGATTTATTATATTTAGGGTTAACATCTCACTTAAGATGTCTTTAATCACGCAATTGTAAAATTTGAGAGCAGAAGAAATGGAAGATCAAGCATTTATAGGGCGTCAGCCCATTATGGATGTAAAGCAGCACATTATTGGCTACGAACTATTTTTTAGGCATAGTGCAGAAGCCCAAAATGCAGTGTTTGAAGATGAAGTTAAAGCCTATTCCAGCGTATTAATGAGTACCATTGGTGGCATGGATATACAGTGGCTATTAGGTGATAAGCTGGCATTCATCAACGTCAATGAGACGATGTTAACCAGTGAGTTTCTTGAATTAATGCCGCCTAAACGCACCGTTCTTGAAATTCTCCGCAGTGTTCAAGCTAGTAATGAAGTTATCGAGAGATGCAAACAACTTCGCATTTTAGGATTTGGGATTGCGCTGGATAACCCCCAGTTAACACCAGATTCACAAGCGTTATTGCAATGTGCTGATTACATTAAAATCGACATTCAAAGTATCGACATGGCTGATTTAGCTGAAACTTTCAATAGGTTTAATATTCCACCCGCAAAAATGATTGCTGAAAAGGTTGAAACAGATACACAGTTTCAAGCATGTCAAAAAGCTGGTTTCCGACTATTTCAGGGCTTTCATTTTGCCCGTCCAGAAACCTTCACCGCAAAGGTCATCAACGCCTCTTTTGATAGCGTATTGAATATTCTTAACACTGTAAGTAGAGATTCAGAAAATAGTGAAATTGAAGCCGGGTTTAAACGCGATGCGGCATTGTCATTTAAGCTATTACGTTACATCAACTCTGTTGGCTTTGGCCTGTCATGTGAGATCCAATCTATTGGCCATGCACTCACCATTTTAGGCAGAAAACAGCTTTACCGCTGGCTTACTTTATTAATGGTAACGGCCGGAGAAAACTCTACGCCACCTGCGCTGATGAAAACTTCAATCACGCGTGGCCGCTTAACTGAATTGCTAGGCGAGAGTTACTTTGAAAAACACGATAGAGATAACTTATTCATTGTTGGCGTATTTTCGCTATTAGATGCAATTCTAAAAATGCCTATGGAACAAATACTTGAAAAAATACAGTTGCCAGATGCCGTTTCTGAAGCCTTACTAACGCGTTCAGGCATCTATGGCCCATTTTTACAATTAACCGAAGCTTGCGAAGATGCAAACAGCGAAAAAATTCTAGCGCTAGCTGAGTTATTACAATTCGATGCCAATAAAGTCAATGAATGCCACATATCGGCCTTGGCATGGGTAGAAACACTTGGCATTTAAATGCTGGCGAACTTATAAGTTAGTTGGATTTAATATGGTTAGATTAATAAAGCCGGTGTATTTCAGATGCATTTAAAGAGCGCTGCAGAGGATATATGGGGTGCGGCGCTCTTATCAGTAATTTTTAGTAATTTAGTGAACACTACTACCCCGATTTTTTATTTAGCACCGTTTGCCAAGGCAATCTCAAGGCGTTCTAAGTTATAAGTGTATTGATTAATCAAACCTTCATTGCCGCGTGAAGGTTTAATAAATTCAAAACTAATTCTATTTTTCAGCGCACCATCTTTCATCGTAATCGCCGTAATACTCTTAACCTGCAAAGTTAAGCTGGTCACGCCCACATCGGGAAAACTAATTTGGCATCTATCAAAACTAGCGCCCAACACAAATACTGGGTCTAACGGGTTAGCTATAATTGTTGCAACACCGCCTAAGCTTACATCAATAAGCATTAAATCTATCAATCGGTCATCATCGTCCACAGGGATTTGGCATAAAACTGGATTAACGATAGGCGTGGCAAGTCGGTAAAACTCTCGACGTTGCAAGCGAATAAGCTTTTGAGGCAAAGCAATTTTAATGGCTTTACCATCTGTTAGCGCAACTAAAGAAATATGCGCGCTGGTCCACTTAATGCGAATACCATCATCTTTAGAAAAAACAACATGATGACTTGCCAACAGCCTATGATTAAACGCTTCATCAAGTCCAATATCGAGGTATACAGCGTGATGTTGTACATCAACCTCAATTACCGTCGTTAAGCACTCATCAGCACCGTGATTAAACGATACTTTAAGCATTACTTTCTTTTTAGATAACTCATTAAGAATCTGAGTGATTTCTTTCAGGTTATGAACAAGATACGTCTCTTCTTCAGGCAGGTGTGTCACGCGTTCCATTAATATCCCATCGCAATATATCGGCAATGTTAAAACTATAAACATCACAAATATTTGTACGTTAATTGTATAAACTATTCATTATTAGAATTTTTATTGTTAGTGAAAATACCAGAAAAATCATCACCAAATAGACTGCAAAAATATACTATTCCATCGCTCTAACAGCAAGAAAGCCAGCACATGGCCGGCTTAATTATTAAGTATTACTTGGCCAAGATTGCAGAATTAAACAATGCGTACTTGATTTAAAAACTGTGCTTAATTATACGAGTACTCACTTAAAATTAAAAGTGAACAACGCATACATTACTAATGTCTGTAATCACTTAAGTTCCTAAATTGACTTAAGTTACTGAACTGACTTAATTCTAATATCCGCAACCTACTTTCATAAAAGTAAACCGAAATATAAGATAGCGCTGCATTAGAAAGTTGGTTAATCGAGCCTAGCAATTCCACCGTTTACCAATGACTTCACCAATAGAGCCTACCAATAAAAAATGACCTACAGCGAAAAACTGTAAGTCATTGATTTTATTGGTCGGGACAGCAAGATTCGAACTTGCGACCCCTAGTCCCCCAGACTAGTACGCTACCAGGCTGCGCTATGCCCCGAACCGATGTTGCAATGGTGTTGCAACAAGGCGTTCATTATAACGCAAAGATTTAGCTGTAAAAAAAACATGCTTAAATATTGTTTATAAATTAACAGCGATGAATTAAATCTAAAACATTAGCGTGCTGTAAATCTAAATTACGCCGCTTGAGTCACTGGGCGTAATAAAGTTAAAATTTCTTTCAACTCAATTTTGACTGATTCAAAATTAAAACTAGTGCTGGTATCTTCTTCAATTTGATCGGCAACCACTGCAACTTGATTGCTACCGTTTAATTGAGCGGTTTCTGCTTTAAACTCTGGTCCATCGAGACGATTTCGCGCACCACTAATGGTGAACCCTTGCTCGTAAAGTAACTCACGAATACGGCGGATTAACAGCACTTCATGGTGCTGATAGTAGCGGCGGTTACCACGGCGCTTAACAGGCTTAAGCTGAGTGAATTCTTGCTCCCAATATCTGAGCACATGCGGTTTCACACCGCAAAGCTCACTTACTTCACCAATAGTGAAGTAGCGCTTTGCCGGAATCGGTGGTAACTGCAATTTTGTAATAAGTTCGCTCATACTATTTAACTTACCTAATATTAGTTAAGGTAATTAGCTTCGACTTTACTTTTCAATTTTTGACTTGCATGAAAAGTAACAACGCGACGTGCAGTAATGGGTATTTCTTCACCAGTTTTAGGATTACGGCCTGGACGCTCAGATTTTTTTCGCAATTCAAAATTACCAAAACCTGACAGCTTCACACTGTCGCCCGCTTCTAAGGCAATTCTAACTTCTTCAAAAAATGCTTCAACCATATCTTTGGCTTCACGTTTATTTAAACCAACTTGCTCATAGAGTAAGTCAGCCAGTTCAGCTTTTGTTAATGTCATACCGCTCCCATTTCATTTCCAGCTTTTATTAAGCTTTTTTTAATGTATAGATTATTCGTTTTTAATCTTGTGTCACATTGCCTGTTGCAAACAATTTTCTTACAAAAAAATCACTAAACGAATCATACCGTTTAATGGCTTAATTTCTAAGTGTTGCCGCAAAGTTATTTTGTAACAATGACAGTAGATTTGCGATGGCCGTATCGGCATCAGCATCGGTCAAAGTTTTTTGAGTATCGTGCATAAGTACCGATAATGCAAGGCTTTTTTTGTTTTCAGGGATACCTTGGCCTTGATACAAATCGAACAATGCCACCTCTAAAATAAGCGGAATGTTTGCCTTTTCAACAGCATTTAACAGCGAATTTACTGCTAAATCTGCATCGACCACCACCGCCAAATCACGACGAATCGGCAGTAATTTAGACACTTCTTGATAACTAGGAATTTGGCGATTTAACACTGCCTCTGCCTGCAATTCAAATAAGAATGTGCTTTTGCTTAAACTGTAATGCTGCTGCCATTTTGGATGCAACTTACCTAACCAGCCAATCGGCACGCCATTTAGTAAAATTCTTGCAGTTTGCCCTGGGTGCAATGTAATGTGTTCAGCTTTTTCGTAAGTGACTTGTTTATGTGCGCTTGCACCGCCTAATAAAGCATCCACATGCGCCTTCACTTCAAAGAAATCAAGCTCAGACGCATCGGCAGACCATTGCTCTGGTTTTGCACTGCCGTAGGCTAGGCCAGAAATAACGGTAGTTTCGAGGAATGCTGCACTTGAATTTTGGCTAGATTGGTTAAAATAAGTCGCGCCCACTTCAAACAACATGGCTCGATCTTGCTTACGGTTAAGGTTATAAACCAAAGTATCTAACAACCCGCCCCATAAACTGGTGCGCATTACGCTTAAATTGCTGGCAATTGGATTTTTTAGCTTAATTGGGCTGGCGTTACCTAATAAATCGCGCTCCCAGCTTTCATCCACAAAACTATAATTAACCACTTCTTGGTAGCCTGAAGCGACTAAACAATCACGCAGTTTATTTAATGGGCTTTTCGCTTCTGGCGCCTCCAACATAGTTAAAGCAGCCACTGGCGGCGTTGCAGGAATATGGTCGTAACCATGTAGGCGTGCAATTTCTTCGATTAAATCTTCTTCAATATTAATGTCGAAGCGGAAGCTTGGTGGTGTAATAATAAAAACTTCGTCCGCAGTGGTAAAAGCAAAACCAAGCTGAGAGAGCAGTTGCGCTACTTTCTCGGGCGTAAAAGGAATCCCTAACACTGAAATAAGACGCGCTAAGCGTAACTTAACTGGGTGACGACTTGGTAATGCGCTGATGTGCTCAGTCACTTCTGCGACTTTTCCACCACAAATTTGTTGAATCAGCGCTGTAGCATACTCAAGCGCATTCCGTGTATTACCAAAATCTACGCCACGTTCAAATCGGTAAGATGAATCGGTACTTAAGCCTAATCGACGCGCTTTGCCAGTAATGACCGCTGGCGTAAAAAATGCGCTTTCAAGGAAAATATCAACCGTTTCATCGCCAACTGAACTGTCTTTTCCACCCATCACGCCGGCCAGCGCTACTGCGCCACTGGCATCTGCGATCACCAAATCATCCGCTTTTAATGTAATAACTTGATCGTTTAATAGTGTTAAAGATTCGCCCTCTTTTGCAAAACGAACCGCTAAATCACCATTTAATTGATTGGCATCAAAAGCGTGCATCGGTTGGCCAAGCGCTAACAATACATAATTAGTCACATCAACTACAGCGCTAATGCTGCGTAAACCGCTACGCTCAAGGCGCTTAAGCATCCAACTTGGCGTTGCACCTTTGGCGTTAATGCCACGAATCAGACGACCGCAATAACGTGGGCAAGCCACTTGCTCAGTCACCACAATATTTTTAACGTCAGATAATTCAGCAACTACCGGTGAAATAGCATCAAAACTTGTGCTCGCACCAGTAATGGCGGCAACATCACGCGCAATCCCTTTAAGGCTTAAACAGTCACTTCTATTTGGCGTGAGCTTAAGCGTAAATAAATGATCATCTAAATCTAAATGCTCGCGTATGCTTTGTCCAATAACCGCATCGTTATCTAGCTCTAACAAGCCTGTCGCTTCTTCAGTAATGCCTAGCTCTTTAGAAGAACATAGCATGCCAAAAGATTCAATACCGCGAACTTTAGCTTGCTTGATAGAAAAGCCCGGCAACTCAGCGCCCACCAAAGCACATGGTGCGATTAAGCCTACGCGTGCATTGGCCGCACCACAAACAATTTGCACAGGTTCTGCCAAACCGACATCTACCGTACAAACTTGCAAGCGATCAGCATCAGGATGCTTAACTGCAGTTAATATTTTTGCCACCACCACCTTGCTAAAAGGCGCAGCTATTGCTTGCATTTCTTCAACCTCAAGCCCAGTCATAGTGAGTGCATGACTTAAAGCTTCGCTGTCTAAATCTGTGTTGACTAGGCTACGTAACCAATTTTCTGAAAACTGCATAATGCTTTATGACCTTAATTATTATGTTTAGCTGACTAAAGCAGCGCTAGCAAGTACATCACTAAAATTCAAGTTTCTAAGCAAGGCAAGGCGCGAGTTAAAAATTTGAGCGCAGCATATGGTTTATATGTAAGCGAAAAATTTTAATGAGCAACGCAGCATTGCAACGAAACTTTATTTTTAGTGGTGTACTTATCTGAATTGGCTTAAAAAGCGTAGATCATTATTAAAGAAATGACGCAAATCATTCACGCCATAACGCAACATGGCCAGGCGCTCTACACCTAAACCAAAAGCGAAACCACGATATTTTTCATGGTCTACATTTACATGTTTAAATACTTCAGGATGCACCATGCCGCAACCGCCAATTTCTAACCAACCGCCATTCCAGCTCATATCCATCTCAGCCGATGGCTCAGTAAACGGGAAAAATGACGGTCTAAATCTAACGGTTAAGTCATCACGCTCAAAGAATTTTTGTAAAAAATCTTGAACAACGCCTTTTAAATTAGCAAAACTAATCTCTTCATCCACCCACAAACCTTCTACCTGATGAAACATCGGCGAATGCGTCGCATCAGAATCGACACGGTAAACACGACCTGGCGCGATAATTTTCAATGGTGGTGTTTTATTATTTTTTAGGGCATTTTCCATATAATGGATTTGTACCGGTGAGGTATGCGTTCTAAGCACATTGGCTTCATCAATGTAAAAAGTATCATGCATGGCACGTGCCGGATGATCTTCTGGAATATTGAGCGCTGTAAAATTGTAGAAATCAGATTCTATTTCTGGGCCAGTCGCTACTTCAAAGCCAATAGAATGAAATAGTTGCTCAATACGTTGTAACGTCAGCGTTACCGGGTGTAATCCACCTTGAGACTGCGCACGTGCTGGCAAAGTGACATCGATAGACTCTTGCGCAAGCTGTTTAGCTTGCTCTGCATTTAACAGCGCTTCACGTCGCGCAGTAAGCGCAGCTTCAACGCCTTGCTTTACCACGTTAATAGCTGCACCGGCAGCTGGACGCTCTTCATTACTTAGTTTACCCAAACCCTTTAAAGCATCCGTAAGTAAACCTGTTTTGCCGAGATATTTAGCTTTAGCAACTTCTAAGTCGTTCATCGTAATGCTGCTAGCGAAATCTATTTGTGCTTCTGAAATTAAATGCGTTAAATCTGCCATGTTGTTTATTATCTTTAATTGACTTTGCGTGGATTTTTTTGCAGTAAATTGACTGTTTTTATTATGCATAATGTATTGATTACACTATGTTATTTAACATAATTTTATCTTAAATTTACCAACAGGATTTTACAGCAAAAAAAAGAGGCCGAAGCCTCTTTTTTTACTTAATTTTTAAAAATTAAGTTTAGCAATTAAGCTGCTAAAGCGGTTTTTGCCATTTCAACAAATTGAGCAAATGCTGCTTTATCAAATACTGCTAAGTCAGCCAGTACTTTACGATCAACTTCAACTGCAGCTTTTTTCAGGCCATTCATGAAGCGGCTGTATGTCAAACCACACTCACGTGCACCAGCATTGATACGTGCAATCCACAATGTGCGGAATTGACGTTTCTTTTGGCGACGGTCACGGTAAGCATATTGACCGGCTTTCATTACCGCTTGCTTGGCAACGCGGTAAACGTTTTTACGACGACCGCGATAACCCTTAGCGGCTTTTAATACTTTTTTGTGTCTA
>CANFZA010000011.1 GCA_947451235.1 Methylophilaceae bacterium
CGGTAGATCCTTGGACTGCCGTATATTTTGCCGCTTGCGGCAAAGAATTGTTTGATCTCAACTAATAACACTGCGTTATCTAATGCACGGGCAGAATCTGGATTGCTACTCCATGCGTAATAACCACTCCGATTCACATTCAGCACCTGACACATCGTAACGACTTTAAAATGCTTGTTGTGCGCTTGGATAAATTTGTACTTCACTCGGGGTGATTTGCAAAGTACACCGCGGCCTTTTTTAGGATTTCTCGCTCTTCAGTGGCTCGTTTCAGTGCTTTGTTCAGCTTGGCTATCTCAAGCTTTAAGCTGGCAACATCTTCGCTATCAGGCTGCTTTAATCGCTTCTCAGCTTCTGCTTTCCAGCGATATAAGCTTTTGTCGGTGATGCCCAGTCGACTGGCAACTTCAACTGCACTGTGACCTCGTTCTGTAATTTGTTTAAGCGCTTCTGCCTTAAATTCGTCCGTATATCTAATGCCTTTCATTTAACTTCCTTTTAGTGATTTCGGACATTATCAACTGTCTACTAAATCGGGGGAAGTCCATACTGCTCGTTAAATGCCTTTGATCAGTTTTTAACGATTGTGCCAGATTTGACCAAAATGTTGAATGGTAAGTAGTTTTTCAGGTAGTTATTTACAAGTATTTTTATATAAATTGGGAGTTAGATATGTTTAAAAAATCATTATTAGTATTGTCTCTATGTGTATTTTCTTTAAATGCAGGTGCTTGGAGTGTTCCTAAACTTGGTGGTGATGAAAAACCAAGCGGCAATATTGAAGCTGACGTGACAGATTTTTCTGCAAAAAGTGCTGCACTAGCTAAGGTTGCGAATGAATCTTTAGTGTCAATTAACTCTGCTTTTGATACAGAAGAGATAATCGCAGCCAAGAAAGCTGAGCTTTCAAAAATCGATGCAATGACAGATCCAAAAGAAAAAGGAGCTGCTACCGCTAAACTTAATGAGTCTGAAAGTGCTCAAGCTGCAAAAAATTTAAAATCGGCTGATGCTGAGCAAAAAGTGAAGTCTTTAACGGCTGTTAAACAAAAGAAAATGAGCACTGCATTATTAAACTTTGGCATTGCCGCTTTAAATGCACCTGCATTAATTAGCAAAGGCAAAGATATTCTTAGTGGCGCTTCTTTAACGAATGCAATGAAAGTGCTTCCTGTTAAAGATGCCTTACCATTAATTGGCCGATTTGTGAGTGATGGTGGAAGCACTATTGCTGGCTTCATCAAAATTGCAAAAGGTGCCAACATTGCTATTCCTGAAGCAACAGCAACTAGTGCTTTTGTTAAAGATGACGGTAGTATTTAATAGGCTATAAATACAGAAGTAACTGGGCGTAGCAACGTGGGAATTATCTGCGTAACTATGCCCATTTTTGTTTTAATGCTATCTAATATCGATCAAGCGCATAACAATTATCGGCTACTTGCCGATAACATCAATTTTCAGTAATTATCTTTCCAAAGCTTTTGCATTTCCAAGAACATGAACGAAGCCGTCCAGGAAATTAGCACCAAGCCCGTCAAGGCTTCCAAGCCAGCTAAAAAGCGTATATCGCCTTTGGCTACAATATCGCCAAAACCAAGCGAGGTATAAGTCACAAAAGAGAAGTAGCTACAATCCATCAGGCTTTTATCAAAATGGCCTTCTAGTGTACCAAAATCACCATAGTGAATCATGAGGTAGTAACCAAAGGCGAAGGCCCAAATTTCTACCACATGGGCTATTAGCGCACCAAAAACGCCGAATAGAATACGTAATCTATGCTTAATATTAAGCTTAGGGATAATGCTAGAAAGCTGGTTGAGCGCTTCAAAATGAATGAGTACGGCAATGGCTACAAGTAAACTATTGACGATTAAGGTGATGATCATAGGGCTAATTAGCTTTGCGTAGTCATTGTGATTAAAGCCATACGCTAAACCAAGTCTCTAGCGCGTAATTCTGATTTGATATACGCGTAATAAATGGGCGCCGCTACCACACCAGCTAGGCCAAAAGCGGCTTCCATTGCCACGATTGCAATGAGTAGTTCCCAAGCATTGGCTCGAATCTGACTGCCCACAATACGTGCGTTTAGAAAGTACTCGAATTTATGAATAATAATTAGATAAAGCAAGGAGCCTGCCGCGACACTTAACGATTGGCTTAAACTCACAATCACGATCATGGAATTGGACACTATATTACCTACCACAGGAATTAATCCAACTACGAATGTAATAGCGATCATGGTTTTAACTAGTGGCAAATGTATGCCCATTAGCGGTAAAACCAACATTAAATAGACGCCTGTCACCGTGGTATTAATGGCAGAAATACGTAACTGCGCGAACACTACGCGTCTAAAAGCATCGCTAAATAAATCACCACGACCGGCTAAAGCTCTGGCTAATGGCTTAAAGTTATCCATTACTACGGCATCGCGTAGCGCTAAAATTCCACCAATTATCATACCGAGAAGTATATGCGCAGTTGCTCTACCGGCTTCTTTTCCAACCACTTGCAATTGGTCTGCATGCGTGCGTAACCAAGTGGCTGCTTGCTCTTTAAATGTAATGGCATCTGCTGGCAAATGTGCAACTAGCCAAGTGGGTAATATCTTGCGTGAATCTTCAATAATTTGTGCCATTTTGGCCAGTAGCACAGTTACGCTACCAGCATCAGACCTTAAAAAAGCCACTAAACCAACGCCAGCTAGCACTAGTAAACTAACAATAACCACCACTAAAATACCCACAGCCCAAAGTTTAGCGCGCTTACTTGGCCGCTTGCTAGGAAAACGGCGTGCAATTAAAGGCGTCATAATATGGACTAACTCATAGACTAATAAGCCCGCAAGTAAGGCCGGTAACAAGTTGAATATGAGTACAAACAGTAAAACAAATGTCATTAATATCCATGCAGATATTTCATAAACTGACGGCGATAGTGATTGAAACTTTTTCATTATTTAGCTTTGTGTTGTTTGTGTTTTATGGCTGTGTTTTATAGCTGTGTTTTATGGTTAAAACTATTGCAACATCAGGCTGTAGTACAAATTTAAAGCATTTCTCAAAACGGCTTAAAGCGCTTAATAAAACCATCCGCCTCTGTGGCTGGCAATAATAAAATCAAATCTATCTGCTCATTAAAAGCCTTATCTACAATACTACCATTACACTTACTTAATGCATGCGTCACGGCATCCATTTGTTTATAACTAATTGTTAACGCAATGGTTTGCATTTTGACAAAGTCGGCTGATTTTGTCGCATCAAGCGCTAGCTTGGCTGTGCCGCCATACGCGCGCGCCAAGCCACCTGTGCCTAAATTAATGCCGCCGTAATATCGAATAACTGCCACACAAACATTGATTAAATCGCGCCCTTCTATTAACTTTAAGACCGGCATACCAGCGGTGCCGGAAGGCTCTCCGGCATCTGAAAACCTCGGTACGATGCCTTGTTCAGTATTCAGCCTGAATGCATAGGCCAAATGATGCGCAGTGGGATGCTGTGCAGCAAAAGCACGCAAGGCTGCGCCCACTTCACGCTCATCGGCGCAGTGCAAAGCCATCGCAATAAAGCGTGATTTAGTAATAGTTTGCTCGGCAAAGCCAGCTTTAGTGATGGTTAGCAATGGATGGATTTTAAAAAAGTTATCATTAATTAATCAAGAGATTAATAATACTTATTTACGCCCACCTAAAAGGCTGCCAAGTACACCGCGTATAATCTGCCGACCTAACTGCGAACCTATCGCACGCGCCGCACTTTTAGCCGCTGCTTCCAACACACTTTCACGACCTTTAGACGACGAACCGCCACCTAATATGCCACCCCAATCAAAGCCTTCTTGTTCAGCTTTAGCTTCTGTTGCAGTTTGATCAGCGCGACCTTTCAATATTTCGTAGGCAGATTCACGGTCTAAATGTTTTTCGTAAAAACCAAATACATTTGAAGACTTGATGGTTTCACTACGCTCGCTCTCTGTCGCCGGCCCAACGCGACTGCCAGGCGGGCATATAAAGGTGCGCTCTACAGGTGTTGGAATGCCTTTTTCATCTAAAAATGAAACTAGGGCCTCGCCCACGCCCAACTCGGTAATGGCAGTTGCAACATCTACTTTTGGATTTGATCTAAAGGTATCAGCTGCAGACTTAACGGCTTTTTGATCACGTGGCGTAAAAGCACGCAAGGCATGTTGTACGCGGTTGCCCAGTTGGCCTAATACCACATCAGGAATATCAAGCGGATTTTGGCTAACAAAATAAACGCCTATGCCTTTTGAACGTATCAAGCGCACTACTTGCTCAATTTTTTGCAATAAAGCTTCTGGCGCGTCGTTAAATAACAGGTGCGCTTCATCAAAAAAGAACACCATTTTTGGCTTTTCTAAATCACCGGCTTCAGGTAATTTTTCAAATAGTTCAGATAACAACCAAAGCAATAAAGTAGCGTAAATACGCGGTGAGTTAAACAGCGTATCTGAGGCAAGAATATTCACTACGCCACGGCCTTGCGCATCGGTTTGCATTAAGTCATCTAAATTGAGTGCTGGCTCACCAAACAACTGGTCTGCACCTTGCGTTTCTAATTCCAGCAAACCACGTTGCACCGCGCCCACACTGGCAGCAGAAATGTTGCCATAATTGCTTTGATATTCTGCGGCATTTTCAGCCGCGTGTTGCATCATGGCGCGTAAATCTTTAAGGTCTAAAAGTAACCAGCCTTTGTCGTCAGCAATTTTAAATACAGAGTTTAATACACCGCTTTGCACCTCGTTTAAATTAAGCAGCCGCGCCAATAGTAGCGGCCCCATTTCTGCCACGGTAGTGCGTACCGGATGCCCTTTTACACAAAACACATCCCAAAAAGTGACAGGCGATTTTTGATAGCTAAATTCGGTTAAAGCCAATTCCTGAATGCGTGCCTCAAGCTTGGCATTACCGCCACCGGCCTGGCTCATTCCAGCTAAATCGCCTTTCACATCGGCCATAAATACCGGCACACCAATCTTAGAAAAACCTTCGGCCAAAGTTTGCAAAGTCACGGTTTTGCCTGTACCGGTTGCACCTGCAATTAAGCCGTGACGATTCGCCATTTTAGGCAATAGGACACTTAAAGTTTCTTTATTTTTTGCAATCAGAATCGGTGCGGCCATGACTGTTCCTAAGGTTAAGTTTTATTATTGGTTTACTAATGATTAATGACTCTTACAAGTCGCCCTTGCTGGCTTTGTACATAATCGTTAACAAAATCGTTTCAAGTTCTTGTGCCGCTATTTGCGCACGTGCTGTTGGGTTTTTAATGCTTTTTAAATCAAACGTTGGGCGTGCCAGCGCGATAAATAACTTAAGTTTCTGCTGTGCATCGGGCTTTTCATAAATAGCGATTCTACAAGGCGCGAATACTAAAAATTCAGGATGATCAAGCATGATTTCAGCCCCCAAACTTAAACTACAAAAACTATGCACTTCTTTAACACCTTGCGGATCTATGCCGCGCTTTTTAAGGTGCTCGCCTATCGGAAAGTTTGCCGGATTCACAAAATTCAAGCCTTCACTCACACTTTTAAGACTATCGACAACGTCTTGATACGTGACGCCAGCTTGCACAGGCAATTCATAAATTGAGGTTGTCGTGTCAATGGCGGGCATGCCTGCGCTTACTTTTCCGATTAATTCAGCTTTGCCGATTAATTCTGGTGCTAATGGTTGCCTCTGAGTAGAAGCACATGCTGCCATCATTAATAAGCACAGCATCAGTATAAAGTTTCGCATGAGTCTAGCTCCAAATTTAACTATATTGATTTAGGTACTTTAATTTTATTCTAAATATTATTCAAAGTATTATGCACTTAATTTAAGCGCTTCGTTAACCGCAACCCGATTAAAATGGGGTGCGATTAACTCAATAAAGCCGTACATATAGCCGCGTAAAAACGCATCTTTGCGCACGCCTAAATAAGTGGTGCTATCAGGAAATAAATGGCTGACATCTATCATCGCCAAATGCGCATCGCGCTCTGCGTCATACGCCATATTGGCTAGTAAACCTACGCCCAAACCCAAGCTAACATAAGTTTTAATCACGTCAGCATCAATCGCAGTGAGCACTACATTGGGTGACAAGCCAGCTTCAGAAAATACTTTAGAAACTAAAGTACCGCCAGTAAAACCAAAATCATAAGTAATCAGCGGATACGCGGCTAATTTTTCTAGTGTTAACTTGCCTTCCGCCAATAGCGGATGGCCATGAGGAACTACAACGCAGCGATTCCACTGATAGCAAGGCAGACATAATAAATTTTCGTAATTGCTAATCGCTTCTGTGGCAATACCGATATCAGCCTCACCACTAGATACTTGGTCAGCCACTTGGCTAGGATTGCCCTGATGAATATTTAACTTAACTTGCGGATAATTAGCCATGAATTTTTTTACCGCTTCTGGCAATTTATAGCGTGCCTGCGTGTGCGTGGTGGCAATGGTAAAAGCGCCTGTTTCAATATTGCTAAATTCATCACCTACGCGTTTAATATTTTGAATATCAAAGATCACTTTAGCCGCCAACGCCAACACCTGCGCACCAGGTTCAGTAATGCCAGTCAACCGCTTGCCATTACGTTGAAAAACCTGCAAACCTAACTCGTCTTCAAATAACTGAATTTGCTTACTCACGCCCGGTTGCGAGGTATGCAACGCCTCAGCCGCGCTGGTAATGTTTAGCCCTTGGCGAGCCACTTCATGTAAGTAACGTAATTGATGTAACTTCATATGTTCGTCATCTCTCAGTATGTAGTAATGTTATTCAACCAAACGCTTTTATATAAGCAAAAGCTATATACATAGAATAACATAGTATTAAATAATTTTTTAAAGCCTGATATAGTCGCAGGCTTGCAAATTATTGCGCTTATTGACAAATACTCCACATGGAATTTGGTTACATTATTGCCGGCTTTGTAGTCGGCCTGCTAGTTGGATTAACCGGTGTAGGCGGCGGCTCTTTAATGACGCCTATTCTAGTCTTGTTTTTCCATATCAAGCCAGCCTTTGCAGTAGGTACCGATTTACTGTACGCCGCCATCACTAAAAGTGTAGGCATTTTTGCCCATGGTAAATTAGGCAATATAGACTGGAAAATTGTTAGACTGCTCGCTTATGGTAGCGTACCCGCCTCAATTGTCACCACGCTATATCTGCGTAATATGGACATCGCTTCAGACAGCGCAGTCAGTACCATCAAATTTTGGCTAGGCGTCGCTTTGTTGGTCACATCGCTATCCGTAATATTTCGCAACCAATTAGCTAAATTTTCTAAAAGAGAGCATTTAATTAATGCAAAATTAACGCCATATATCACCGTATTTTTAGGCTTGGTTTTGGGCTTTTTAGTCACACTAACCTCAGTAGGTGCAGGCGCTTTAGGCGTAACCGCACTATTAATCATTTACCCGAACAGATCAATTACCACCATTATTGGTTCAGATATTGCCCATGCCGTACCGCTAACTTTGGTTGCCGGCTTAGGCCATGCCAGCATAGGCACGGTAGATTACAGTTTGTTAGGCACACTTTTAATTGGCTCGATTCCAGGCATTTGGATTGGCAGTCACTTAAGCGCCAGAGTAGCCGAGCATTGGGTGCGCGTTGCGCTAGCGACGATACTGATTTTTGTGGGCTTAAAGCTCATTTTCCATTAAAATGTCGGGTCACCGATTTGATGCTTTGATATTTAAGAGTAAGCGCTTTTGCACTTCTATTCTTCAAGTATCGAAGCAAGACTAGGCGCATGCTTGAATTTAGCCGCGCCGCATATGTTTTATATGCAAGCAATAAATTAAAGCTTGCAACGCCGTAATGCAAAGATAATTGAATCGTGTTGCAAAGACAATTGAATAAAGAGAAGTGCAAAATGTATAAGTATGATGAAATAGATCAAAGATTAGTTGACGAGCGTGTTGCGCAATATAGAGACCAAACGCGTCGCTATTTAGCCGGCGAATTGTCAGAAGAAGAATTCCGCCCATTGCGCTTGCAAAATGGTTTGTATATTCAGCGTCACGCGCCTATGTTGCGTATCGCCGTGCCTTACGGCATGTTATCAAGCAAACAATTGCATAAATTGGCCGATATTACACACAAATATGATCGCAATTACGGTCATTTCAGTACGCGTCAAAACTTACAACTCAACTGGCCTAAACTTGAAGAAATTCCTGATATTTTAGCCGAGTTAGCCACGGTTGAAATGCATGCGATTCAAACTTCAGGCAATTGCATCCGTAACATTACTACCGACCAATTTGCCGGTGTTGCGCCAGATGAAGTGGTTGACCCGCGCGCAATGGCAGAAGTGATGCGCCAATGGAGCACTTTCCATCCTGAGTTTGCGTTGTTACCGCGTAAATTCAAAATTGCTGTATCTGGCACTAAAGAAGACCGCGCCGTAGTGCAAATGCACGATGTAGGCATGGAGTTTTATCTTGATGGCAATAAAAAGGTAGCCATTAAAGTTTGGGTAGGCGGTGGTTTAGGACGCACCCCTATTTTAGGCGCTGTGATTCGCGAACATTTAGAGTGGCAACACGCCCTCACCTATTGCGAAGCGATTATCCGTGTTTATAATTTACATGGTCGCCGCGATAACTCTTATAAAGCGCGTATCAAAATCTTGGTTAAAGCTTTAGGTATTGATGAATTCCGCAGCCAAGTTGAAGCAGAATGGGCGCATTTAAAAGATGCACCAAACACCATTACCGAAGCAGAATTAGCCCGCGTTGCTAAACATTTTGAGGCTATGCCTTACGCAGCATTGCCAGCGCATGATGCCAGCTTTGATGCTGCCATTGCCAGCAATCCAGCGTTTGCAAATTGGGCTAAACGTAGCTTGCACGCGCATAAAACGGCGGGTTACCGCGCAGTCACGTTATCACTTAAACCGCATGGCAAAGCGCCTGGCGATGCTACCAGCGAGCAAATGCACGTGGTGGCAGATTTAGCTGAGCAATATAGTTTTGGTGAGCTACGGGTTTCACATGAGCAAAATCTAATTTTAGCCGATGTTAAATTAAGCGACTTATTCGCCGTATGGGAAAAAGCTCGCGCTAATGGTTTAGCCACGCCAAACATTGGTTTATTGACCGACATTATCTGTTGCCCAGGCGGCGACTTTTGTTCATTGGCTAATGCTAAAAGTATTCCGATTGCAGAAGCGATTCAAATGCAGTTTGATAATTTAGATTACCTGCATGACATCGGCGATATTGAATTAAATATCTCAGGCTGTATGAATGCTTGCGGTCATCATCACATTGGCCACATTGGTATATTAGGTGTGGATAAAGATGGTTCTGAATGGTATCAAGTGTCTATTGGCGGCAGTCAGGGCAATAACGCCAGTATTGGTAGCGTGATTGGACCTTCGTTCTCTGCCGAAGAAATGCCGGCCGTGGTGCAAAAACTGATTGATGTTTACATTAAAGAACGTACACCAGAAGAGCTATTTATTGATACGGCGCGCCGCCTAGGTGTTGCACCCTTCAAAGCCTATGTTTACGCTAAAGATGAGGTTGTAGCATGAGCCAATTAATTAAATTAAATGATAACGTAGCGCACATTGCAGAAAACGAATGGGCAGTTGTGCAATTGCCACCAAGCTTGGTAGAAGCGCGCAAACAAGCTGGTAAAGTTGTGCTATTCAAACTGACTGGCGAAAAAACTGTTTCTGAAGAACAGCTTAGCGGTACGGTCATTCCAGAATCAGGCAAAGTGATAGTGCCACTCAGCGTGTTTATTGCACGCAAAACACAATTGCAATCACGCATTAACGCTGGTGAAATTGGTGTTTGGGTAGATACGCATGAAGTATTGGCTGATTTAGCCCTGCATCAAGCAGATTTAAACCAATTACCGATTATTGCCGTGCATGTAGAACGTTTTGCTGATGGTCGGAATTTTACCTTAGGCGTATTGCTACGCACTCGCTATGGCTTTAAAAATGAACTACGTGCCATTGGTGATGTTTTGCGTGACCAATTATTTTTCCTTAAACGCAGTGGCTTTAATAGCTATTTGATTCGCGCTGACAGAAATGCAGAAGAAGCAATGTTGAGTTTAAAAGACTTTAGCGCACCTTATCAGGGTGCAGTTGATGAACCGCGCCCAGCTTTTGTGCGCTATAACCGCACCGCTTAAAGCGATTTAACTATTCCAGATAAAACTATGTCAGATATAACGCCATCAAATACAGCCTCAGGTTTAGTTTCAAGCTTGCGCCCTGCTGCCAGCAATCCGGCCACGTCGCCTGAGCTAACGGCCGCGCTGCAAGCTTCAGTCAATCAAAAACGTATAAACGTGATAACCATATTAAAAGAGGCGATTGCTGAACTTGGCAACCAACATGAAATCACCTTTGCTAACAGCATGGGTGCTGAAGACATGGTGTTAACTGACATCATCATGCGTGAGCAATTAGCCATTGAGATTTTTTCATTAGACACTGGCCGCTTGCCGGTTGAAACCTATGATTTAATCGCGGCGACTGAGCAAACTTACAATACAAAACTTAATGTGTTTTTTCCACAGGCAGAAGCCGTAGAAACTTACGTTAGATTTAACGGCATTAACGCTTTTTATGAAAGTATAGAGCTTCGTAAATCATGCTGTTTTATGCGAAAAGTAGAACCGCTACAACGCGCGCTTAAAGGTAAAAAAGCTTGGATTACTGGTATGCGTGCTGAACAATCTAGTACGCGGGTTGATTTACCATTTAGGCAGTTTGATGAAGGTAATCAACTTGAAAAATTCAATCCTTTAAGCGATTGGACTGAGCAAGAAGTTTGGGCTTATATTCGCATGCATGCCGTGCCGTATAACAAATTGCATGATCAGTTTTATCCTAGTATTGGTTGTGCGCCTTGTACCCGCCCAATTGCAATGGGTGAAGATATTCGCGCTGGCCGCTGGTGGTGGGAAGATCCATTGAACAAAGAATGTGGTTTGCATGTTAAGAAATAACGTTAATACAAAGTAATTAAGCGTACAAAAGTAATTAAAAAATAATGTAACAATTGATTTTAAACTGAAAATTATGACAACTAAACAAGAAAATCCTCGCCAGCCACTCACGCATTTAGATTGGCTAGAATCTGAAGCCATCTACATTCTGCGTGAAGTAGCAGGACAGTGCTCAAATCCTGTCTTGCTATTCTCAGGCGGCAAAGATTCACTTTGCATTTTGCGCCTAGCTGAAAAAGCGTTCAGACCGGGCCGCTTTCCATTTCCGTTAATGCACATTGATACCGGTCACAATTATAAAGAAGTGATTGATTTCCGCGATCAACGTGCTGCCGAATTAGGCGAGCGCCTGATAGTGCGTAATGTTGAAGATTCAATGGCACGTGGCACCGTGGTGCTTAAATCAGCCGATGAATCGCGCAACAAACATCAATCTGTGACTTTGCTTGAAGCGATTGAAGAATTTGGTTTTGATTGTTGTATCGGTGGCGCTAGACGCGACGAAGAAAAAGCTCGCGCTAAAGAACGTATCATGAGTTTCCGTGATGAGTTTGGTCAATGGGATCCAAAAAATCAGCGTCCGGAATTATGGAGTTTGTATAACGCACGTTCGCATAAAGGCGAAAATATTCGTGCGTTTCCAATTTCTAACTGGACAGAAATGGACGTTTGGCAATATATCGAACGCGAAAAACTGCAATTACCAAGCATTTACTTTGCCCATCAACGCGATGTTGTGATGCGCGGCGGTTCTATCGTGCCGGTAAATGTACCTTTGGTAAACGGCGAAGTCGCTAACCCAGTGAAAGCCGGCGAAGAAATTATCAATATGCAAGTACGCTTTAGAACCGTGGGCGATATTAGCTGTACCGCGCCGGTAATTTCTGACGCAGATGATGTGTCTAAAATTGTACTTGAAACGGCAACATCCACCATTACCGAACGCGGTGCAACTCGTCTGGATGACCAAACATCAGATGCATCTATGGAACAACGCAAGAAAGAAGGTTATTTCTAATGAGCAGCAGCCATACACAAACTATAGATTCACAACACAGCGCCAGCCTATTGCGCTTCATGACCTGCGGTAGCGTAGACGATGGCAAAAGTACGCTAATCGGCCGTTTGCTGTTTGACACCAAAACTATTTTGGCAGATACGCTCACACAAATGACGCGCACTTCTGAAAAACGCGGCTTAACTGCGGTTGATTTATCGCTGCTAACCGATGGTTTACAAGCTGAACGCGAGCAAGGCATCACCATTGATGTGGCTTATCGCTACTTCAGCACAGGCACGCGTAAATACATTATTGCTGATGCGCCAGGCCATGAGCAATATACGCGCAATATGGTCACGGCCGCTTCTACCGCTAACCTAGCGATTATTTTGATTGATGCGCGTAAAGGTGTATTGACGCAAACGCGCCGCCATTCTTATCTTGCTCATTTAGTGGGTATTCCGCATATTGTGGTTGCCGTAAATAAAATGGACTTGGTCAATTATGACCAAGCGATTTACGACAAAATTTGTGCCGACTATTTAGTATTTGCCAATGAAATTGGCTTAGCACAGAGTCAAATTGCCGCTGGCAACGATATTAGCTTTATTCCAATGTCTGCATTAAATGGCGATATGCTGGTGGATAGACTAGAAAACATGCCTTGGTACGACGGCAAAACGATGATAGAAATGCTAGAAGCTGCACCTTCAGCGCACACCGAACACAACGAGCCGTTTAGGTTTCCTGTGCAATTTGTTTGCCGTCCGCATGCTTCAGACAATCCAGAGCTTCACGATTTCCGTGGCTTTATGGGTCGCATTGAATCTGGTGAAATTGCCGTCGGTGATGCTGTCACTGTGTTGCCTAACGGTTACCAATCTAAAGTCAAAGCCATACAAATTGGTGATGCGCAATTACAGTCAGCCACTACCGAGCAAAGTATTACTTTGCTGCTAGAAGACGAAATTGACACTTCTCGCGGCGACATGATAGTTAAATCTAGCGAAGCGCAAGAACCAGTGAAGCAAATCGATGCGTTTGTTTGCTGGCTTTCAGAAACGCCTATGTCACCTGCACGCACTTATGTAATTCGCCACACTACGCGTGAATCTAAAGCAAAAGTCGGCGCAATACATTACAAAGTAGATGTGAATACGCTGGAAGAACAAGCGACCGCTGATTTAAAAATGAATGACATTGCACGTATTACTTTTAAACTTGCACAACCGTTAATGGTCGATAGTTACAATGCAAACCGTGCCACTGGTGCGTTTATCATCATTGATGAAAGCAGTAATAACACCGTTGGCGCAGGCATGATTATTTAGGTTTTATTAATATGCGACTTTAAAGCTCATGGTTTAATCATGTGTTATATCACGTGTTAAATCATGTGTTAAATCGCATATTAAATATAAGTAAAATCAATTAAAATACCCGATTAGAATTTTTAAGCTTTTTAAGGAATATAAATGACTTACGTCGTTACCGAAAACTGTATTCAATGCAAATTTACCGATTGCGTTGATGTATGTCCTGTTGATTGTTTTGTAGAAGGCCCTAACTTTTTAGCAATTAATCCGGATGAGTGTATTGATTGCACATTATGCGTGGCAGAATGCCCAGCGGAGGCAATTTTTGCTGAGGATGATGTACCTGCTGACCAACAAGCATTTATTGCGCTGAATGCTCGCCTAGCCACTGTTTGGCCGGTAATTACTTCACGTAAAGCAGCGCTTGAAGATGCAGATGCGATGAATGGCGTACCAGGAAAAATGGATTTATTGATAGAGTGATTTTTGGGTTATTGACGACTATCTGATTACAAATAAAAACGGAGGCAATTGCCTCCGTTTTTATTTTAATTTACGCCTATTTCTAGTAAAAGTATTGAACAAATTTAAGCTAAAACTTCAAGTTAAGTCTCACATAAAATTTAGCTAAACCACTTCAAACCCTAGTGCTTAGTCACATGTTAAGCGCATGTTAAGCTGTCATTAAAATGTATACATCATGGTAACCATGAATTTATCGGTGTCACGTTTGCGGGTTGGAGTGGCTGATGTAGGACCATATAAGTCATCTTCTTTGAAGCTAAAATACTCTAATTTTCCACTCCAATTTTTGTTATAACTGTAGCCTGCAACTAAATCCAGTTCTTTACCATAATGATTGCTATTCGGCGCACTACCGGAAGCAATGAAATTTACATCAGAATCTAACCAGTGATATTCAGCTGACAATTGTACGTCTAACACTTTGCCATTCAACGTTATAAACGTGTCTTTTATACCTTCTTTTGGTGTGGTTAAGAACGAATCGCCCAAGCCTTGAAACAGGTGACCAGTGGCCAATGGGGTCTGAAAACCATATAAACCATTGTTGCTGGAAAGCACTTCACGATCAATACGCGCTGACCAGTTACCGAAACCGGCGCCAGCACCTAAACGCCAGTAATGCGCATCAATTTTACTATCGCCACCACGATAATTATCTTGTTTTGCATATTCCGCCGTGTAAAGCGCACTCCAATCAGCATTGATTTTATGGCTACCATCAGCACGTAAACCTAATGTTTGGCTGGAGTTGTTAGACAAAGTAGTACCGCCAAAAGCGCTTGTGCTTGTGCTATTAGGGTTGAAACCATTTCTAGCCATATCTTGGAAATATCCATATCCAGTCAAGCTTTCCGTGGGTAAATATTTCCATGTTGCGTGCGCAATATCTACGCTACCATCACTAAAATACTCGCTGGTAATGCGCCTTAAGCCTTCAAAGTGAGCCGCATAAATATCAACATTAGGAATACTTTTGTTCTCAAGCGCAATGCCGTCAAACACTTGCATAATCTGGCGGTATTCAACGTTGCCAATAAATCTAACGTTATCAAGCTTGACTGATTGCCGACCTACGCGCAGTTTGGTATCAGCTAAACCAGTCCACTCAACAAACAATTGATTTACACCTGTGTAATCAGGGTCAACCACCAATGGATAATTGGCTTTATTAGCTGGTGTAGAAGTAGAAAGACCAAAGGTATTTGGTGTGCCATCATAAAAATTATTATTAAACTGAGTCACATTTATCAATTGTGCGGCAACACTAAAGTTATTCAATGGCTTGGTTTGCCAACCGATTAAGCTACGCATTGTCCAAGCATTAGCCTGTTCTGATTTCCCATCTTGGTCTATGTTTTCATAACGCAATCTAAAACTGGTCATGGGCTTACCCATAGTAATGGCTTCCATCAAGGTCGTTGGCTGTACAGCTTTAATTGCATCTTCAGCCAAGCTTGGTAAAGCATATATGGTAGCAATAGCGGCGAATAAATACGTATTCAAAGTTCGATTAAGCAAGGCGTGTTTCATTATTAGTATCCTATTACGTTTAAAATGGTTGATTCAGTTTCTGTAATTAGTGGCAAATTATAGGGTTGGTTTTTAAGCATTTCGCTAGGTGGCATGATCTCTTTTCGTTCAAACCAAGCCAGTTTTTCTCTCAGCATAACCACTTCACCCACGATAATTAAACAAGGTGATTTAAGCTTCGCAGTTAGCACCAAATCGTTGATGCTTGCCAGCGTGCCGGTCACTACTTTCTGATTTTTAGTGGTGCCTTGTTGAACAACAGCCACCGCTAAATCCGGGCTTTGCCCATGCAAAATAATGTTGCGACAAATTTCTGACAAGCCACCTAAACCCATATAAATCACAACGGTTTGATGTGGGCGAGCAAGCGCTGTCCAATCAAGATTAACCGTGCCATCTTTTAAATGGCCGGTGGTATAAAGTACAGATTGCGCATAATCACGGTGTGTAAGTGGTATGCCAGCATAACTAGAAACGCCATTGGCGGCTGAAATGCCAGGCACTACTTGAAAGGGAATCCCCCATGCGGCTAGGGTTTCAATTTCTTCACCACCACGGCCAAAAATAAATGGATCGCCACCTTTTAATCGCACCACGTTTCGGCCTTGCAAGGCTAGCTTAATTAAAAGTGTATTGATTTCATCTTGTGGCAAAGTGTGATTCGCACAGGTTTTACCTACATAAATAAGTTCAGCATCCTTGTTCACTAAGCTCATAATTTCTGCGCTTACTAAAGCATCGTAGACCACAACATCCGCGCTCTGTAATAATCTTAAAGCGCGAATTGTCAGCAACTCAGGATCACCTGGTCCAGCGCCTACCAAATAGACTTCACCTTTGCTTACAAGGCTATTCGCACTGCCGGCAGTCAAATCATGATGATAATCATCGCTATAGACTTTGTTAGCACTGTTGCTATTAGCTGAGCTTCCATCCATACAATGGCCACCTTTTTATAAGATAGATTTAAAATTCATGTTTGCAATTTAACATAGTAAAAAATTACATTTCTTGATTAATATCAAGGAGTAACAATTTCATATACGACATGATGACGACTATCCCGGCAAGCTAAGCCGGCAAGTTCTGAAAACAACTGAGAGGTAGTGAGCCATGAAAGTCAATAAGAAACGTTTGGTACGATCATTAGTTTTATCTGCGCTTGCACTGGCAGTTAGCTCTGTCTACGCAGATGCAAGTAAAGATGCTGGTGCGCAATATCAATCAGCCGAGTCTCCACTAGCCGCAGTTGAGATGCACCAAAACATCAACCCTAAAGCGCCGGCAATGACTGAAAATGAATTCGGCATTGGTAAAAATATTTACTTTCAACGTTGTGCTGGTTGCCACGGTGTTTTACGTAAAGGTGCTACAGGCAAACCTTTAACAACAGATAAAACCATTGCAAATGGTACTGATTACCTGAAAGTTTTCATTAAATACGGCTCACCTGCGGGCATGCCTAACTGGGGCACTTCAGGCGAGTTAACCGATGAGCAAGTCGATTTAATGGCGCGTTATGTGCAGCAAGAGCCACCTACCCCGCCAGAGTTTGGTATGAAAGAAATGGAAGCCGGATGGAAGGTGATTGTGCCTGCGGATAAACGTCCGAAGAAAAAAGAAAATGATTTAAACATTGAGAATTTATTCTCAGTGACTTTACGCGATGCGGGCGAAATTGCTCTGATTGATGGTGATAGCAAGAAAATCGTGACTGTGCTTAAAACCGGTTATGCCGTGCATATTTCGCGCATGTCAGCTTCAGGCCGTTATTTATACGTGATTGGCCGCGATGCCAGAATCAATTTAATCGACTTATGGATGGCTAAGCCAGACACCGTTGCCGAGATTAAGGTAGGTTTAGAAGCCCGCTCTGTAGAAACCTCAAAATTCAAAGGTTTTGAAGATAAGTATGCGGTTGCCGGTACTTATTGGCCGCCTCAATATGTCATTATGGATGGCGATACGCTTAAACCACTTAAAATCGTATCAACCCGTGGCATGACCGTAGCGCCGGCTGAATATCACCCTGAGCCACGCGTAGCTTCAATTGCCGCTTCACATTATCGCCCTGAGTTCTTAATTAATGCCAAAGAAACCGGCAAAATTATGATGGTGGATTACAGCGATATTAATAACTTAAAAACGACAACCTTAGAAGCGGCTAAATTCTTGCATGACGGCGGTTTTGATTCTACCGGTCGCTATTTTATGGTTGCGGCTAACGCGTCTAATAAAGTGGCTGTTGTCGATACTAAAGAAGATAAATTAACAGCATTAGTGGATGTAGGAAAAACCCCACACCCTGGCCGTGGTGCTAACTTTATTGATCCAAAATTTGGTCCAGTATGGGCAACTAGCCATCTAGGCGACGACTCAATTTCATTGATTGGTACAGATCCAAAAGGCCATAAAGCCCAAGCTTGGAAAGTGGTACATACGCTTACTGGACAAGGTGGCGGCTCTTTATTCATTAAAACCAATCCTAAATCTAGTAATTTATGGGTAGATACGCCGCTAAATCCTGATGCTAAATTAAGTCAATCTGTGGCGGTTTACGACATTAAAAACTTAGACAAAGGCTTAGAAATGTTGCCGATTGGTGAGTGGTCAGGTTTAGCTGAAGGCGCTAAACGTATCGTTCAGCCTGAATACAATAAGGCCGGCGATGAAGTTTGGTTCTCAGTGTGGAGTGCTAAAGATAAGGAATCTGCGATTGTGGTAGTGGATGACAAAACACGCAAACTTAAAGCGGTGATTAGAGACCCTAGACTAGTGACACCCACTGGTAAGTTTAACGTTTATAACACTCAGCATGATATTTACTAAGATTCTGGAGAATAAATAATGAAATTTATACTAGCAATAATGGCTGCTGGCCTACTTGGATTAATGTCACAAACAGCAAGTGCTGCCGATGTTTCAGCATTGACACAAAAAGGTGGCTGTATGGCCTGCCATAGTGCCGATAAAAAAATATTGGGCCCAGCGTTTAAAGATGTTGCGGCAAAATACAAAGGTCAAAAAGATGCACCTGAGATGTTGCTTAAAAAAATAAAAGTGGGTGGTAGCGGCGTTTGGGGGCCTATGCCTATGCCAGCGAATACTGGCAAGTTAAGCGATGATGAATTTAAAGCGGTAGTTGGCTGGGTTCTGTCACTTTAGGTGAGTGATGTCATATTAGGATAGACGCTTGTTAATGACATCTACTTTGACGAAACGGGGCGCAAGCCCCGCTTTCGTTATGATTTTTAGCACGATTTTTAGCTCGGTTATGAGTGTTGTATTTATCACGTGCGTCGCTTTTTCTAACACTGCAGTTGCCGATACTGGTATCAGTCATGAGCGAAAAACTGCACTGATTAAATTAGTACGCAACGATTGTGGATCATGTCACGGCATGACCTTAAAAGGCGGCTTAGGGCCGGAGTTATCAGCAGAAAGTCTGCACAATAGCGACCCTGAAAGTTTACGCGAAACCATACTCCATGGGCGAACGGACACAGCGATGCCACCTTGGTCTGCATTTATCAATGGCGCAGAAGCTGATTGGATTGTAGAACAGTTAATGAAAGGTTTTCCTGATGCGCATTAAGTGTTGCTTTGCCATATTAACTTTACTACTCACTAGCTGTGCCAGTGCGCCTATGCGCGGCACTGGTGATTTAGGCTTGATTATTGAGCGCGATGTTGGCCGTGTGCAAATAGTCGATACTTCTGCCAAAACAAGCTTAGCGACGATTGCCGGCTTGGGTGATTTATCGCACGCTTCTGTGGTGTTTAGTCGCGATGGCCGCTACGGTTATGTGTTTGGGCGCGATGGTGGCCTGACCAAAGTAGACTTGCTCAAACACGTGATAGCAAAACGCATCATGCAAGCGGGCAACAGCATAGGCGGTGCCATCTCGCAAAATGGCCGCTATGTGGCTGCACAAAATTACACCCCCGGCGGTGTTAAGATTTTTGATGCGCTTACACTCAAATTAGTCGCAGATATTCCGGCCGCATACGACAACGGAAAATTATCAAAGGTCGTTGGCTTGGTTGATGCGCCTGGCAACCAATTTGTGTTCAGTTTGTTTGATGCTGGCGAAATATGGGTTGCTGACATTAGCGAACCTTCAATGCCAATGATTAAAAAATTTAAGGCGGGCAAACAACCCTATGACGGCTTAATTACGCCTGACGGTAGACATTATATTGCCGGACTATTCGGTGAAGATGGCCTCGCCCTACTCGACTTATGGCACCCAGAAAAAGGCATTCAGCGCATATTAAATGGTTACGGACAAGGCTCAGAAAAACTGCCCGTATATAAAATGCCGCATCTACGCGGTTGGGCGGTTGCTGGCACGCGCGCTTATTTACCAGCGATTGGCCACCATGAATTATTAGTGGTTGACACACAAACCTGGCAGGAAGTTGGCAGAATACCAGTTGCAGGACAACCTGTTTTTGCAATCGCACGGCCTGATGGTAGACAAGTTTGGGTAAATTTCGCCTTCCCAGACAATGCCCAAGTGCAAATTGTAGAGACAGAAACTCAGCAGATTGTAAAAACTTTACGGCCGGGTCTAGCCGTTTTGCACATGGAATTTACCCCGCGCGGCGAAGAAGCTTGGGTCTCATCGCGCGACGATAATCATGTCACTATTTACGATACACAAACACTGCAAGCGCTAGCAGAATTTAAAGCTTCAGCGCCTAGCGGTATATTTTTCACGCATCGTGCTACGCGGATAGGCTTCTAGCCATGAATGGTTTCAACGCTATCGAGCAACGTCTTTTAAATGAATTTCAGCATGATTTTCCGCTGGTTAATCGGCCTTTTTTGGCCATAGGCGAACAGTTAGGTATTGCAGAAAATGAAGTGATCGAGCGTCTTGAACACTTAAGTGCGCAAGGTGTGGTGAGCCGTGTCGGCCCAGTATTCAGTCCAGGCTGTATTGGTGCCAGCACACTTGCGGCCTTGGCAGTGCCACCCGAAAAATTGGATGAAATAGCCGCTTGGATTAACGCCCTACCTGAAGTGAATCATAATTACGAACGTGAACATCAGTTCAATTTATGGTTTGTGGTGACTGCACCAAATCAGGCGTGGCTAGACGAAGTGATAGAAAATATTCTAGTCAAAGTACGGCAAAAAACAAACCAATTTTACGCCTACCCTATGCTAGTTTTGCCTTTAGCCGAGCGCTTTCATATTGATTTGGGTTTTGATCTTAACGGAGGTTCAGAAGCTGGTTCAGAAGCTGGTTTAGAAGCAAGTCCAACTAAGGTTTGTAAATCTTCAGGAAGCCAAACGCGCATACAATTAGATAGCGTACAAAGCGCTATCGTTGCAGAACTGCAATCTGGCATTACCTTTAAACAGCAGCCTTTTGCCAACTTAAGCGCTAACATCAATCAGCCTGAAGAGGCAGTTATTCGTCAAATTTCAGAATGGCGCGAGCAAGGCGTAATCAAGCGCTTTGGCGTGGTAGTAAGACATCATGAATTAGGCTATTGCGAAAATGCAATGGTGGTGTGGAATATACCAGACGAGCAAGTGAGCGCATTAGGACATTTAGCCGCTCAGCAAGAGGGCGTAACACTCTGTTATCGCCGCCCGCGACAGTTACCCGATTGGCAATACAACCTTTTTTGCATGGTACACGGCACTAATCGCCAGGTGGTATTAGCGCAAATTAATAAACTCAGCAAAATTGCGGGGCTAGAACAATATCCAACACAGGTGTTGTTTAGTTGCCGCCGCTTTAAACAACGTGGAGCGCAATATGTGGCAAATGGACGCAACTGATAAAGCAATTATCAATGGCTTACAAGGCGGATTACCGATTTGTGAACAACCCTATTTAGCCATGGCGAAGCAATTCGACATTAGTGAAGATGAGTTGCTCGCCAGACTAAAAAATCTCTTAGAACAAAAAGTACTGACGCGCTTTGGCCCCATGTATCAAATAGAACGTATGGGTGGTGCTTTTAGTTTGGCGGCGTTAAAAGTGCTAGAAGAAGATTACGAGCAAGTCGCTGAAGCTGTGAATGCGTTACCAGAAGTGGCGCACAATTATCGCCGTGAACATGCGTTCAATATGTGGTTTGTGCTGGCCACTGAAACGCCCTCTGGCATAGGCAAAGCGATTGCTAAAATTGAAGCTGAAACTGGCTATCCGGTGTTTAATTTGCCTAAAGAAAAAGAATTTTTTGTAGGCGCAAGGTTCACAGCATGACATTAAACGCACAATATAAAGCAAGCACTTATAAACTAGACGCCATCGACCGTGCAATTATTCAAGCTACGCAATCTGGCTTGCCGCTTACGTCACAGCCTTATCACACCGTTGCCGAGCAACTTAATTTACCGCCTGAATTATTGATGGAACGCATGCAAACCATGCTCGACTTTGGCGTTATTAGGCGCATAGGTGCGGTGCCTAACCATTATTCACTAGGCTGGAATGCAAACGGCATGACAGTTTGGGATGTGACTAATGCGCATATTGACGACTTAGGCCAACAAGTCGGTGCGCTAGAATTTGTGAGCCATTGCTATCGCCGCCCACGCTTAATGCCAGACTGGCCCTACAACTTATTTGCCATGGTGCATGGTAAAGATCGTGATGAAGTAGCCGCTAAAACAGCGCAAATTGCCGCACTGCTAGGCTCTAATTGCCATGCCAGTGACACGCTTTACAGCACGCAAATATTAAAAAAAACCGGGTTACGAATTTAAAAGAACAATTAATCACCCATTAAAATTGATGCGCTAAAAAGCCTATCCCTATTGCCTCGCAGAGCATCTATTTTTATCGGTATTAATCGGCGGATAAATAAGTTAATACCCATGAACTTATTTCAGGTTAGGTTATAGGCAAGTAGGCCCCAACATAACATTCATCTGTAGGAGCGGTCTGTGACCGCGAAAAATACTGTTCGCGGTCACAGACCGCTCCTACAAGGTGAACGCCGAAAGCAGAGAAAGTACCTTGGGGTACAGGCAGATTGATGTTTTCGTAACTGAGAATTGTACATAGGCACAAATAAGTTTAGCTTTAATAAGGATTAAAATGTTCAGAATCAGTCAGTACATGCAAGAAATTGCCAACCCTACGCCACTAGGCATTAAGCGCAACCCGCCCGGCCCTGTGGTCATTTGGAACCTTATCCGCCGCTGCAATCTCACTTGCCAGCATTGCTACTCTATTTCAGCGGATAAAGATTTTCCTGGTGAATTAAACACGCAAGAAGTGTTTACCGTGATGGACGACCTTAAAGCCTTTCACGTGCCAGTGTTGATACTTTCTGGTGGCGAACCGCTATTACGCCCTGATATTTTCGACATCGCACGACGCGCTAAGAGTATGGGTTTCTACGTAGGTTTGTCTTCAAACGGCACGCTGATTACCGAAGCTAATATTGCACAAATTGCTGAAATTGGCTTTGATTATGTCGGCGTTAGCCTTGATGGAATTGAAGCCACACATGACAAGTTTCGCCGCAAACAAGGCGCGTTCAAAGAGTCGCTACATGGCATAAAGCTTTGTCGTGAAGCTGGCATTAAGGTGGGTGTACGTTTTACCTTAACGCAAGATAACGCACATGACTTACCCGCTTTGTTGCAACTGGTTGAAGACCAAGGTATTGATAAATTTTATCTTTCACACCTCAATTACGCAGGGCGCGGCAATATCAATCGCAAACACGATGCCGTGATGGAAACCACACGCAAGGCCATGGATTTGCTATTTGACACCTGCTGGAACGATATTCAACAAGGTCGCCATCGTGAATTTGTCACTGGTAATAATGATGCCGATGGCGTGTATTTATTATTTTGGGTACGCAAAAACTTCCCACATTTAGAAGCACACATCCGCGCTAAATTGGCCCAATGGGGCGGCAATAGCAGCGGTGTAAATGTAGCTAATATCGACAATTTAGGTGTAGTGCATCCTGATACTTTTTGGTGGCATTATCCATTAGGCAATGTAAAAGACCGTCCATTTTCAGAAATCTGGCAAGATACTTCCGACCCATTAATGGCAGGGTTTAAAGCCAGCCCTAGAACGCTAAAAGGCCGTTGCGGAGAATGTGAATACTTTGATATATGTGGCGGCAATACCCGTGTGCGCGCACAGCAACTAACAGGCGACCCTTGGCAAGAAGACCCAGCCTGCTATTTAACAGATGAAGAAATTGGTGTGGCCGAAGGTGGCGAGCGCATCAAGATGACGCCTTACATTCAAATTAGGCGGGTTGTTTAATGCGTGCTGTTGTCTTACTTTTTTTATTGTTGCTGGTTAATCTGCAAACTTTTGCAGCAGAAGCGCCTGCGCTATTCTCAAAAAATTGTGCCAGTTGCCACGGTGCAGATCGCCTAGGTGGCACAGGGCCAGCGTTGTTGCCAGAAAGCTTGGAACGGCTAAAAAAACCAGAGGCACTTAAAACCATCACCGAAGGACGTATTGCTACGCGCATGCCAGCCTTTGCATCAACATTATCAAAAGAAGAAATTCAGTCACTTTTGGATTATGTTTTCACGCCCTTGGCAACAGCGCCTAAATGGGGTGATACCGAGATTCGTAGTTCTAGAATTGAAGTTCACGCGCCAGACAGTTTGCCCAACAAACCGGCATTTACTGCAGACATGCTAAATTTGTTTATTGTGGTAGAAACTGGCGACCACCATGCGACCTTGCTAAACGGCGATACTTTTGAGCCTATCAAACGTTTTCCTACACGTTTTGCTTTGCATGGCGGGCCTAAATTTTCGCCTGATGGCCGTTATGTGTACTTTGCTTCACGCGATGGCTGGGTCTCTAAATTCGATATTTGGAATTTGGAATATGTGGCTGAAATTCGTGTCGGCATTAACACGCGTAATATCGCTGTTTCTAGCGATGGTCGCTATGTAATGGCAGCCAATTATTTACCGCATACCGTTGTAGTGCTGAATGCCAGTGATTTATCGCTGATTAAGACCATTCCCGCATTGGATGAAAAAGGTCAAACATCACGCGTGTCAGCCGTTTACGATGCCGCACCGCGCAAAAGCTTTATTGTTGCCCTAAAAGATGTGCCTGAACTTTGGGAAATTAGTTATGACGACAATGCCGCGCCTATCTTTCAAGGCTATGTACACGACTATAAAATGGCCGAAGCAATTGCCCTGCCCGGCAAACTAAATCCGCGCCGCACGCCACTAGGAACCGTGCTGGATGATTTCTTTTTCGATCAAACTTATACACACTTAATTGGCGCCTCACGCGAGGGTAAAGGCCAAGTGGTTAATTTAGATATTCGTCGAAAAATTGCTGATTTGGCATTACCCGGCATGCCGCATTTAGGCTCTGGCATTACTTGGCAATGGCAGGGAAAATCTGTGTTAGCCACACCTAACCTAAAAGATGGCGTGATTACAGTCATCGACATGCAAAACTGGCAAGTGGTAAAACAAATCAAAACACCAGGGCCAGGATTTTTTATGCGTAGCCATGAGAATACCCGCTACGCTTGGACCGATGTTTTTAATGGCGCAGATAAAGATACGCTGCAATTAATAGACAAACAGACCTTAGAAATAACCAAGACACTTCAGCCTTCTCCAGGAAAAACTGCGGCTCATGTAGAGTTCACACGTGATGGAAAATATGCGCTGGTGAGCCTATGGGAAACCGAGGGAGCATTGGTTATTTACGACGCAGAAACACTGCGCGAAGTTAAGCGCTTACCTATGAACAGACCATCAGGAAAGTATAACGTTTACAATAAAATCACACGTTCGTCTGGCACTAGCCATTAAATTATAGTATTAGGTTGCAAAACTCATAGTGGTACTGATCTTGTTAAATGCACTTTTATGCCGTTAATCGAAAGATTGGTGTAAACAAGATCAGGTTAGTATACCTATTAGGTAATTCTAACAAATGCTAAAAAACACAACATGAAAATAATGTCTTCCACCATCTGGCGTTTTTTATTACCAGTGCTTTTCCTGTTAACCTTAGCCCCCTTCGTTTTAATCAAACAACAAACCTCACAACAGTTAGCCAACATTCGAATTGGCGCCCAAGATCAAGCGCGTACACTGGTTAGCCTACTCAACATTACCGACGAATTAGTAGGCGAACAAACGAATACAGCTATGCGACTTTTAAAAGAACGCGTTTCAGCATTGGGCGATTTATCTATTGATGGTGTGGTAAACATTTATGGCGAATCCGTACCTAATCTGGTTTTTGGCGACACACCATTAATCAACAATTACAGATTGATAGACGACGTTAGTAGCTTAGTCGGCGGCACAGCAACCATGTTTGTGAAATCTGGAAATAATTTCATCAGAGTCACTACCAACGTAAGGCGAAGCAACGATTCCAGAGCAGTAGGTACCAAATTGGATGAAAATGGCAAAGCGATTATTGCATTACGCGCAGGGCAGGCTTTTCAAGGTGTGGTGGACATTCTCGGCGCGCCATATATCACGCGCTACGACCCAATTTATGATGAACGCGGAAGCATAATTGGTGCCTATTATGTTGGTTATAAAGTCGATATGAAGGTACTTCGCGATGCGGTAAAAAACACGAAGCAACTGAGAACCGGTTTTGCGATGGTGTTAGATAACCACAATCAAATCCGTTTTTTATCGTCCCATGCTTCTATAGAGCTAGCATACAATCTACTGCATGAGCAGCCTGAAAATTGGGAGTTTGTAAGGGAAGATATTCCACGTTGGGGATTTCGAGTCATTATTGCTTATCCATTCAGTGAAGCCCGCGCGGTTGGCTTGGCTAATTCATGGTTCATTATTATTGCCGGCACACTTTTAGGCGTATTACTTGTAGCCATTATTTTGTGGCAATTAAGACGCTTGATTCTGAATCCTATTGGTGGAGATCCTGAGCTTGCGATTGACATTGTCAGGCGCATTGCAGCCGGTGATTTGCAAGACGACAACCTAACAGCCAAACCAGATACCTTAATGGCTAACGTGCTGCGTATGCGAAGAAAGTTGCGTGAAATGATGAGTACGCTCAATGAAAATGCAAATCGCCTAAGTCTTTCTGCCAGTGTTTTTGACCATGCGCATGATGGAATTTTTATTTCAGATGCAAATACTAAAATTATTGAAGTTAATCTGGCCTTCACTGCCATTACCGGTTGCTCACGTGAAATGGCCTTAGGCAGAACGCCAGAAGAATTAGGCTTTGCTTGTTACGACACCAGTTTTTTTAAAAACCTTTTAAAAAACAATGTTCGTAGCGGTGAGTGGCGTGGAGAAACTTGGAACAGGCGCAATGATAATGAGATTTACGCCGCTTGGCTGGATGTTTTCTCAGTGCGTGATGATGCAGAATCTATCACCCATTATGTGGGATTATTCTCTGACATTACAGACCGTAGATTAGCAGAAGATGGCCTGCGCATTGCTGCTACGGCTTTCGAGACGCAGGAAGGCATTTTTGTGACCGATGCCTACAATGTCATTCTCAGGGTGAATGCCGCATTCACACAAATTACCGGCTACACCGCTGAAGATGCCGTAGGACAAACACCGCGCCTATTCAATTCTGGTCGTCAAAATGCTGATTTTTATCACAAGTTATGGGATGAAATAAACGCTACAGGCACTTGGCAAGGTGAAATTTGGAACAAACGAAATAATGGTGAAATCTACCCAGAATATTTGACAATTACCGTAGTGAAAGACCTCAATGGAATTGTCACTAATTACGTTGCAGCGCTTACTGATATTACTATGCGCAAGGCCGCAGAAGCTGAAATTCAAAGCCTAGCGTTCTACGACCCTTTAACAACGCTGCCTAATCGCCGCCTACTGCTAGACCGCATCAACCAAGCTTTGGTCAATAGCACACGTAGCGGTAAAGATGGCGCCTTGCTATTTATCGATCTTGATCATTTTAAAACTCTCAACGACTCTCTCGGACATGCCGTAGGGGATCAACTCTTAATGCAGGTTGCAACGCGACTGACTTATTGCGTGCGCGAAGGTGACACTGTTGCACGCTTAGGCGGTGATGAGTTTGTGGTCATGCTTGAAAATTTAAGCACGCACGAACTTGAAGCTGCCGCACAAGTAGAAGTAATTGGTGCAAAAATATTAGCTGCACTCAACGAAACTTACCAACTGTCAAATAATACATATCAGAGCACAGTAAGCATCGGCGTTGCACTATTCAGTGACCACAATCAAAGCCAAGAAGATTTACTGAAACACGCTGACATCGCCATGTACCAAGTAAAAAAAGCGGGACGCAACGCTATACGCTTTTTTGATCCATATATGCAAGATGCGATACATAGCCGCGTGTCGCTAGAGCAAGAATTACGCAAGGCACTGGAGCTGCAACAGTTTGAATTACATTATCAAATACAAGTAGATAGCTCACTTAGGGCAATAGGCGCGGAAGCTTTGATTCGCTGGCTACATCCAGACCGTGGATTAGTCTCACCTTACCATTTTGTGCCTTTAGCTGAAGAAACCGGTCTGGTATTACCGATGGGTTTATGGGTACTTGCTTCGGCTTGTGCTCAACTTAAAGCTTGGCAGCAAAACAAGCTCACGCAAGCCCTTACTTTATCAATTAACGTGAGTGCCAAACAGTTCCGCCAAGCTAATTTTGTAGCGCAAGTACAAGCAGCAGTCGACGAATACGACATCAACCCTATGCTGCTTAAACTAGAGCTGACAGAAAGCATATTGCTAGACCATATTGATGACACCATTACCACGATGAATGCGCTAAAAGAGATAGGCATTCGCTTTTCGTTGGATGATTTTGGCACAGGTTATTCTTCACTACAATACCTAAAACGCTTGCCTCTGTATCAATTAAAAATTGATCAATCCTTTGTACGTGACATTGCCATAGACAGCAGTGACCAAGCCATTGTGCGCACCATTATTGCCATGGCACACACGCTAAACTTGAATGTGATTGCCGAAGGTGTTGAAACTGAAGAACAGAAAGAATTGCTGATTAATAATGGTTGCACGCATTATCAAGGTTATTTATTCGGTAGACCGGTGCCAATTGAGTTGTTTGAGCAGTCACTACAGCTAAATTAGCGCTATAGATTTAGTTAAAACAGAGTTTCAATAAAATAAAAAACTATTTATTATCTTGTCATCTGCGCATAAAGCAAAGGTAATTCTTTAGGCAAATCTTCCGGTTTACGTATTACGGCAAAACCACCTGCACCAAACAAATGTGGCAGATATTCGTTGGCTTCAATATCAATGGTCACGCAAAATGGCCTTAAGCCCAATTGACGCGCTTCATGTAGCGCCATACGCGTATCTTCTATGCCATAACGCCCTTCATAGCGATCTAAATCATTAGGCTTGCCGTCGGTCAGTAGCAGCAATAAACGCTGACGTTGCGGCTGCGCGGCCAGCAAAGTGCTGGCATGGCGAATAGCCGCGCCCATCCGCGTGTAGTAACCCGGTTTAATAGCCTGAATACGGCCACGCACATTGGTGTCGTAACGTTCATCAAAGGTTTTAAGATGATTAAAGCGCACATTACTACGTTTAAGCGATGAAAAACCATACATAGCAAACCTGTCGCCGGTAGCAGAAAGTGCTTCGGAGAATAAAAATAGACTGTCACGTATCACATCAATCACACGTGCGTTATCCGACGCGTATGCATCAGTAGAAAGCGATAAATCAGCCAGCAATAAACAAGCTAAATCACGCTGCTGATTCACTTGCGCGCGATACACACCGCGATTATCAGGATGGGTGCCGCTCAGTAAATCTGCTTCTTGTCGCACCCAAGCATCAAGATCAATATCTTCCCCTTCTTGCTGACCTTTGAGCCAGGTTCTTGCCGGCGCTAACGCTTGAAACTGGCTACGGAGGCGCTTCGCAGTTCTGCGTAATTGTGCCGGCAGCTCGCAAGCTTCAGTTTGCTGAGCTACCACTTCTTGCAGGCGGCAGTAATCTGGTTGCAATAACTGTTTTTTGTAATCCCACTCTGGCAATGAAACACCCTCGCCTAGTGGTGCATCGTCTTCGCCTGCGGGCGGCAAATCAAGGTCAAATCGTAGTTTAGCGGCACTGGTTTCGCTATCCCGCGCTACCGTCATATTATCCATATCCTCAGCGGCTTGGGCGGCACTTTCTAAATCATCCTCTTCATCTTGCGGACGATTCACTTTGATATATTCAGTCCAAGAAAATAGGCTTTCAGCCCTGAACATCATCAAAAAGCCATCTTTTCCATCTGGCATATCGGTACGTTCGGCCGCATGTTTACGGCGACTTTTTGCCGCATCAGGTTTGTCGGGTGATACTGTTTCTGGTGCGCCGTTATTTGTTGTTACATTGGCATTGGCGTTAATAGGTGGCGCCGGATGCGACCATAAAGCGACTGGATGAAATGGCGTTTTTGAGTACGGTAAAACGTCTACACTGCCCGGATTTTGTAGCGCCTGACGGATAGAATTTTCCTGTGCAGCTTCTGCAGTTGGTAATTTTTCCGGCAAAGGACGCAACGCCAAAGTAGCCTCAAGCAAGCGGTTATAACGTGGCACTAAACCAGCAAAACGTTCAAGGGTAAGTTGCGTAGCGGCTTGATTACGTATAATCCAAGGTAAGTTTTCATCAACATCAGCGGCTGAAAGCGCTACTAACCATAGATACAAATCACGATTAAGACTGCGTTCAGAAAATAAGCCTATGTGTTCTGGTAAGCGCAAGGTTTCGCCATCACGCCAAGATAACTCGACTCTATCGCCAGTGGTTGCCAGCCGTTGCATCCAACGTCTACGCGCGCCGTGGCGGGTGGCGGGTGATGCCGATAAGTTTAAACCAGCGTCACCGCCTAATGCACGAAAGAATATCGCGGCCGTTTTGCTGATTTCGTCTAGCCGAACAACGGCATCTTCATGCTCTTTATCAGCCGCGCGGGTAACCAGCTTATGCCACAATTCACCGACGTATTCTTCCATGTTAAGGTTTGCCTAACATATAAATGTTAATTATCTGCCGAAAGTCGCGTCTATGACTTCACGTAAAGCAACCGCTGTTTCCGGGTCATCGGTGAGTGTTTCCACCAAAGCTGAGCGGCAAGCCAAGGTTGGGTCGCAGCCATCTTTTATTAAAGTAGCGGCATACACCAGCAAGCGCGTACTGGCCACTTCTTCTAAATCATGATCACGTAGCGCTCGGAAAGCATTGGCGATAGAAACTAACCGTTTAGCGGTCATTTCATCTATGCCAGTTTCGCCCACCAAAATAGCTTCCTCCTGTTTTGCAGGCGGAAAATCAAACGCTAGTGAGATAAAACGCTGCCTTGTAGAAGGCTTCATGCCCTTTAAAAAATTCTGATAACCGGGATTGTAAGACACCACCAACATGAAAGATGCTGGCGCCACTAATTGCTCACCGGTACGATCTATCGGCAATATGCGCCTGTCATCGGCAAGCGGATGCAACACCACTGTGGTGTCTTTACGCGCTTCGACCACTTCATCTAAATAGCAAATACCACCTTCGCGCACCGCACGTGTTAGCGGGCCATCGCTCCACACCGTTTGGCCATCAAGAATCAAATGGCGACCGACTAAATCGGCTGCGGTTAAGTCATCGTGGCAAGCAACGGTATAAAGCGGTAAGTTTAACTTGGCCGCCATGTGTGCCACAAAGCGGGTTTTTCCACAACCGGTGGGGCCTTTAATCAGCAAAGGTAAACGGTTGCGCCATGCGCGTTCGAACAGCTCAATTTCGCTGCCTTGTGCTTGGTAAAAAGGGTGGTTTTCCATTATTTTTCCAATACGTCTTTTATGGTAATACTTATTTTCTTGATTAATAAAGCCTTAAACTTTTATTATTTTCTAGGTCAAACCCATTAAGTAAGCCAGTGCAATTAAGCCGCCAACAATGACAAAATAAGCCAGCATAATCATGCGCCAAATCACTTTCGTCTGCCGTAGTGCCATAAAGTAATTGGCCACCATTTGGCTTTTTATCATAGCAATGGCAAGCAAGGTCAGCATGGTACTTTTGCCGGCAAGATTAGCCTCACCTATGCAAAAAGTCGCTATTGTTAGCGCTACTAATATCAGCCAAATGAGCGTAGAGAAACGAGTAGATTGTAATTTTTGCATAATTACCTAACGGATAATATAAATCAGCGGAAACAGAATAATCCACAAAAAATCAACCATGTGCCAAAATGAAGCGCCAGTTTCTACGCCTGTGTGATGCTGTGCGTTATAGGCGCCGCGACGCGCTTTAACAATAATACTGGCCAAGATCACCATGCCCATCAGCACGTGCATAAAATGAAAAAAAGTCAGTGATAGGTAAAACATGTAAAAAGCATTGGTGCTCATGCTAATGTCTGCTGCAAACTTGGCGTGAAACTCAACAATTTTAATGCTGATAAACACGCCACCAAGCAAGAAAGCACCCATCAGCCAATCAGCACATTGTTTGGATAAACCCAACTTAATGGCAGCCACTCCGCGCACCACAAAGTAACTGCTAGTAATAAGCACCAACGTGTTAATTGCGCCAGATGTGCGACTTAAAGTCAGTTGTGACGCATTAAATAACTCAACATTGTTAGCCCGTGTAAACGCGTAAGCCACAAAAAGCACACCAAATACCAGCATTTCAGCAAAGATGAATATCCAAAGCGCAAAGTCACCAGGCAGATTTTCACCCTCTTTAAGGATTGGTACTTGCTGTAATTCGACTAAATTAATGGTGGCATTTTGAGTAAGCAAGTGGCTATTCCAATGGTTTAATTACATGTCCTAGATTTACAAATAAGATAGAAATAGGTTAGGTCACAATGTTGTTTATCATGCGCTCGTAGCGAATATTATTCATTGATGCACATCAAGCCTCAAGATTATTAGAAAACAAGCACCATAAAAACAAGAGACATAAAAACAAGAACCATAAAAAAGAGGAGCCATAAGCCCCTCAATTTAATTTAAAGCTAATTAACCGCTATTTAACTGAATTACTCAAACGCCTTGCTTTCGCCTTTAACGAAAAAGCTGGTGATATACAGTAACAAACCAATCAAGAATACAACACCAGCGGCTTCACGCGCCCAGTAAAAGATTGATATTTGATCTTGTACCGCCATGAAACTCATCGGTGTGGTAGAGATACGTTGCAACCAAATCTGCACAATACCGGCACCAGTTAAGAATAAAGTAATGAAGAATATTGAAACCGTCATCAACCAGAATGACCACATCTCCATAATTTGCGCTCTTTCAGGATTAGCAGCACGACCGCGAATAATAGGCATCGCGTAAGAAATCATGGTGAGAACCACTAAAGCATAAGCGCCATAAAATGCTAAGTGACCATGTGCAGCAGTCAGTTGCGTGCCATGTGCATAGTAGTTAACTGGTGCAAGTGTATGCAAGAAACCCCACACGCCAGCCCCAAGGAAAGCCATTACGCTAGTGCCAAGCGCCCAAAGAACGGCTGCTTTGTTTGGATGCTCACGACGGCGTTTATTTACCATATTGAAAGCAAACACTGTCATCATAAAGAACGGAATTGGCTCTAGCGCAGAGAATACTGAACCCCACCATTGCCAATAAACAGGTGTGCCTATCCAATAGTAGTGGTGGCCTGTACCGATAATGCCCGTGACTAAAGTCATGGTAATAATCACATACAACCACTTTTCTACCACTTCACGGTCTACACCAGTCACTTTAATCAAGACAAAAGCCAGCATCGCGCCAAGTATCAATTCCCAAACGCCTTCTACCCAAAGATGAACCACCCACCACCAGTAAAATTTATCTTTTACTAAGTTAACCGGGTTGTAGAACGAGAATAGAAAGAACACCGCCAAACCAAGCATGCCTAGCGTTAAGACTAAACTAATGGCTGTTTTTCGACCTTTAAGCATGGTCATGGTGATATTAAATAACCAAGATAATGCCACTAACACAATGCCCACTTTAGTTGGTAGCGGTTGCTCTAGGAACTCGCGCCCCATCGTGTTGAGCAAGTCGTTGCCTGTCCATTTAGCTAACGATGCATAAGGCACTAGCAAGTAGCCAAGCACGGTAATTGCTCCCGCGGCCAAAAATACCCAAAAGGTAATAATGGCCAGCTTTGGGCTAAATAACTCGGTTTCTGATTCTTCCGGAATCAAAAAATACGAGGCGCCCATAAAACCAAACAGTAACCAAACAATTAACAAATTGGTATGCACCATGCGTGCTACGTTAAAAGGAATGGCGGGAAATAGAAAATCCCCAACCACATACTGTAAACCCATAATCAGACCAAACAGAATCTGACCTAGGAAAAGGCCTATCGCGGCGATAAAGTAAAGCTTCGCCACTGCCTGAGACTTATATTTCATTTTGTGATCTCCTGAGATAATGACGCATTAGCCTTCAATGTTTGGCGGCCACTTGTTAGTATTGATTTCGGAAGCGTATTTAAGGAAGGCGACAACATCATCAATATCTGCATCACTTAAATTGAATTGCGGCATTTGACGACGGCCAGGCACGCCCGTAGGCTGGCCTTTGATCCAAGCTTTAATAAAGTCTGGCCCACGACGTACATACACATTACCTAGCTCTGGTGCAAAGTAAGCACCTTCACCTAATAAAGTATGGCAACCGATACAATTGTTTGTCTCCCATAATTTTTTGCCGTGTGCAACGGCAGGCGTAATGTTCTGACTATTATCACGCGTTGGTAAAACCTTCATGGTGTCGAAAGTAAGCGCGAGAAATAGCAGGAAGAAGAATACTCCCCCACCATAAAAAACATTTCGCGCCATCGACTTGGTAAAAGTTGCGCTCATAACATTGCTCCCCTACATTAAGAGTGAATAAGAATTTCAACCTGCACAGTAACAGAGCACGCAAAATAAACTCTTGATACACATCAAGTTTGGATACTTGATTAATTTGGTAGACAATACCGTTTTAAATAAATACAAAAGAGTTGCTATGGATAAAAAACTCATTGCCAATCGCTTGTCAGAGTTTTACATGTTTTCAGAACTGCAAGCGGCTCAGATTGATAAACTAGTGGCTGGCACTAGAGTTTTAGATGCGCCTCGTAACACCATGCTCTTTAACCGTGGTGATAGGGCGCATGGTTTTTATCTGTTGCTGGAAGGGCAAATCAAATTAGGCATCATCTCGCCACAAGGCGATGAAAAAGTCATTGGGCTCATTCAGCCTGGTCAAAGTTTTGGTGAAGCCGTGCTATTTTTAGAGCGTTCATTTCCAATTTACTCTCAGGCTACAATAGATTCTAAAGTACTGTTAATCACTAGAGATGCTATTTTTGACATATTAGACAACGACGTTACCGTGGTTAGACGAATGCTAGCTGGCATTTCTGCACGTAATCGGCAATTGGTAAACGATATTGAATCTATTTCATTACAAAATAGTACGCAGCGTTTAATTGGTTATTTACTGCAAATTAGCGCAGATTCGGCCAACCCAGCACGTGTGCAATTACCGGCGAATAAGCTGACCATTGCCTCTATGCTTAACATTACGCCAGAGACATTTTCACGCGTCATGTTACGGCTTAATAATGCAGGCTTGATTGAAGTTAACGGTAAAGAAATTGTGATTACTAACGTGGCGGGCTTGCGTGACTTTGAATGACTTTGTTGTTCTTGTTGCGTTGATCTACTTGAGTTAATTTAGTTTGGTCGAAACTAACTTTTCCAAGTTAAATATACCCGACAATCAAACTCAAGCTGGTGATAATCAGGTTCCATATAGCGGCACAACTGGTAAAACGCTTTATCGTGATTACTTTCTTTTAAATGTGCCAGTTCATGCACAACAATCATGCGTAAAAAATCTGCAGGCGTCTCTTTAAAAAAACTAGAAATACGAATCTCTTTTTTGGCTTTTAGCTTGCCGCCCTGCACGCGTGAGATTGCCGTATTTAATCCTAGCGCATGATGATCTACGGTCAGTCTATTGTCGTAATGTACTTTATCTAGCAAGGGCGCATTACGCAAAAACGCTTGTTTAAGTTCAGTTGCATATTGGTAAAGTGCTTTATCTGTTTGAATCATATGCGATTCAGGATAGCGCTGGGCAATATAGTCGCCCAGCATGTTTGTGGCTTGCAAATGCCGAATCTGCTCCTGCAGATGTATAGGATAATGCTGTAAATATCTAAGTGGCGTCATTAATGTACGTTCAGTATTATTTAAAGCGCCGTAATTTTTATGCCACTTAAGCTTGCCACAATTTACTTTTGCGAATCGAAATCCAGCCTAGCAGCAAGTAAATCGCCATAGCAATCGCTAAGCCAGAAGGCGCATACCATACCAGCGGCACAATTAAACCAGCAGACACGGTAGATAATAACATTTGCATAAACGCCTGCCCAGAAGCCGCTGTTCCGCGTATTTTGGGATGGCGATCAAGCGCGGCAATAGAGAGTACAGGCATTGCTAAGGCCATACCAACATTAAATAAGGCAATCGGCAAAATGTTATAAATTTGGTTAATAGGTAAGGTGTAGCAAACAATTACGTTAAGGATAACCATCGTCGCCATCCATGCATAAGCAGTTTTTACGACCTTTTGTTTTGAATAGCGCCCTGCCGCACGTTTGGCAAAATACGAACCCAAAATCATGCCCAATACCGTAGGCACAAACATATAACCAAACTGATGCTGACCTAAACCTAGATGTTTAACTAAAAATACCGGGCTTGCCAACACATAGATAAAAAATCCGGCAAAATTTGCGCCCAAGGCAAACACTACATAGTTAAATTCTTTATCACCAAAAATGATGCGATAGTCCTTCATCACTTGTTTTGCAGACAGCGGCATACGCTTAGCCACAGGCATGGTTTCTGGCAAATAACGCATCGCCGCCCACAAACTTAAGGCTGCGTATAACGCCAAAAATATAAAAATAGCCTGCCAATGGATGCCCAACAATAAACCGCCAATAATGGGTGCAACGGCTGGGGCTATGCCAAACAACATTTGCACTGTGGCCATTACGCGCTGCGCTTGTGCGCCCTCAAATAAATCCCGCACCATTGCGCGTGCCACAACATTACCCGCACCGCCAGAAAGCCCTTGTAGTGCGCGAAAGAACCATAAGGTTTCTACATTAGGTGCAAAGGCGCAACCGATAGAAGCCAAAACAAACACGCCTAAGCCCCATTTTATGGTGGTGATACGCCCGATAGAATCTGAAATTGCACCATGCCATAAAGTCATCAGCGCATAAGGCAGTAGGTAAAAAGTAAGACTTTGCTGCAACTGCAAAGGCGTGCCGTTTAATGCGCCTTCCAAAGTAGGAAAAGCTGGCAGATAAGTATCAATGGCAAAAGGTGCAAGTGCTGCGAGTCCAGCTAATACAACAGAAAGGACAAGCGGAGTAGATGGATGCTTCAAAATTAGGGCTCTCAAATAAAAAAACGCGCGGCTGATTTTCATCAGCTTGCGCGTTTGATTTAAACACATTCTAGCTAATTCATCCTAATTCAACGTTAATTAATTAACGTGAATTAAATGAGGCTGAATTAATCAGGGCAAGGCATGAAACTCATCAACACGGTCGTTTAACTCGCCCGCAATGATTTTTTTCGAGTTTTTGTCATTTCTAAATACTATCGGTTGGGCGGTTAATACTGGATTTTTAGAATCCTCAATCGCCTTTTCGATTAAATGGTGATGCGGCGATTTACTACACACCGGATCAGCCGCTTCGGCATCGCCCGATAATAAAAATGCCTGACAACGACAGCCACCCAAGTCATTTTCTTTTTCTGAGCAGCTACGGCATGGCTCTTTCATCCAGCTATCACCGCGGTATTTATTAAAAGCAGGGGAATCATTCCAAGCCCATTCCAAGCCTTTTTCGCGTACATTTGGAAACTGCATATTCGGCAACACTCGCGCAGAATGACATGGCAGAACATCACCATTTGCGGTGACTATCATAAAGATTTCACCCCAGCCATTCATGCATTTTTTCGGGCGATCAGAGAAATAATCTGGCACCACAAAGAAAATTTTCATTTTGTTATTTGGATTAGCTCTAAACTCATTCGTCACAGCTTCGGCATGATCAACCTGCTCTTTTAAAGGCATGAGTTGATTACGATTCACTAATGACCAACCGTAATATTGTGTATTTGCTAGCTCAATATAATCTGCACCTAGCGCTTCTGCCATTTCAAGAATTTCTTTGATATGACCAATGTTGTAGCGGTGCATCACCACATTCAACACCATAGGGTAGCCATGATCTTTAATCATTGCAGCCACTTTTTTCTTCAATTCGAAAGTTTTGGTATTAGTAATGAAGTTATTAATCTCTTCAGTAATATCATGCATAGAAAGCTGAATATGGTCTAAACCGCCCTCTTTAAAGGCCTTAATGCGTTTTTCTGTTAGGCCCACACCTGAAGTAATCAGATTGCTGTAATAACCGAGCTTTTTCGCCTCGATGACAATATCTTCAATATCATCACGCAATAAAGGTTCACCACCAGAAATACCCAGTTGTATGGCGCCTAGTTTACGTGCGTCACGTAAAGCGTCTATCCATTGTTCCGTAGTTAATTCGTTTTGCGTGTGCTTGTCATAATCGGTAGGGTTATAGCAAAATGCACAGTGTAAAGGGCAACGATAAGTCACTTCTGCCAACAGCCATAATGGCTGTGTTTGGGTAATATTTGCAGCTACGCCGTTATTTTGTGATGCGTGAATTTCTTTTTGCACCACTGATTGCCCTAAAGAGGCTTGTGTCATTTTGCTACTCCTAATTTTTTGCGTATTGCTTAATGTTTTAAACTTGTAACGTATGAATATGAATACTAAATCTTACGTAACCAGCCTTTACTTAAACCAAGTTCAAACATACCAATGATGTCAGCTTCAATACCAGGCGCATCAGGAAAGGTAAGTTTTAAATCAGCGGTGACATCAGCCACTGTGACTTTACCGTCTAGACGTTTAATCACTTCACCAGCACCACCATGCAACTTCACCATACCTTCTGGGAAAAGAATCACATAGCTTTGCTGTGCTTCTTCCCACTGAAAACGATGGTGAAATGCCAAGCCATAAACATCATCATTAAGTATTGATGAACTTGCTGACGGATCAATTTGCATTTGCTCCATAATCTTTTAACCTTTAGTGATAGTTTGTTTAATTAAAGTTAATTTAGTTAAATTGATTTAGTTAAAGTTAATCACAGGCTGGCGCAAATAATCTTTGCCTTCAACCTTTACATCTGTACATGCAAGCATGATAGCGTCTGCCATTACCCAAAGTACATCTAACTTAAACTGTAGAATATCTAAGGCTTTTAACTGCATTTCACGTGAAGTGCTAAAGTAATCCAAGGTAACGCTAAGGCCTTGTTCTACATCGCGACGCGCTTCTGTCAGGCGTTTTTTAAAGTACACCAAACCATCTTCGTTGATCCAAGGATACATGCTAGGCCATGAGCTAATGCGTTGCTGATGAATATGCGGTGCGAATAATTCAGTCAAAGATGAGCAAACAGATTCTTGCCAAGGGCGCTGACGTGCAAAGTTTACATAAGCATCAACGGCAAACTTAACACCAGGGCTTAAAAATTTAAGCGATGTTACGTCTTCACGGCTAAGACCGACCGCTTGACCTAATTGTATCCAGGCTTCAATACCACCAACATTATCACCATCGCCATCATGATCGGTAATGCGCACAATCCACTCTTTACGCACTTCTTTATCCGGGCAATTTGAAAGTATGGCCGCATCTTTTAGTGGAATAGCAATTTGGTAATAAAAACGATTCGCCACCCAGCATTGCAACTGCTCTTTAGTCATTTTGCCTTCATACATCATCACATGAATCGGGTGATAGATATGGTAGCCCTTACCTTTTTCGCGTAATTTATCTTCAAACTCTTCACGTGTCCAAGGTAAATCTTTATTGGTCATTGCATTCATTACGATCTCCTAAAGAATAATATCCATGCCGTCGTATGCTACTTCAATCCCATGTTGAGTAAGCTCGGCACGTTCGGCAGAATCTTCTCTTAAAATAGGATTGGTATTATTGATGTGTATCAAGACTTTGCGCACATCTCCAAATTTATCTAATTGCTCTATCATGCCGCCTTCGCCAGACTGCGGATTATGACCAATGCTACGCGCAGTTTTAGTCATTAAACCCAAGTCCATCATCTCGGTATTGGTCCAAAAAGTACCGTCTACCATAATGCAATCGGCCTGATTCATAAGCGCTGGCAAATGCGGTTCTATCTCAGCTAAACCAGGTGAATACCAACATTTTTTACCTGAGCTAATCTCTTCAATCAACACACCTATAGTGTCACCAGGTTGAGGATCATTGCGGTGCGGAGAATAAGGTGGCGCAGCGCTTTTAAGCGAAACTGAGGTGAATTTAAGGTTAGGCACGTTAGGAATAGTAAAGCTAGTTTTGCCATCAATCGGCACTTGGTGGTGATTAATACCGCAGTAATGTCCCAAGATATTTAACGCTTGGTTGCCTGAAGTCAAATCGCCATAGACCATATCAGTACAGTAAATTTCACGCTTTACTTGGCCTTCACGCAACATATACAAACCGGTGGTGTGATCAATTTGCGCATCAATCAACACAATGGCTTGAATGCCAGTATCGCGAATCGCCCGACCTGGTTGCAATGGTGCAAAATCTTGGATTTGTTGTAAGACATCTGGCGAGGCATTGAACAGCACCCAGTTAACACCATCACCGCTTACGCAAATAGAAGATTGCGTGCGTTTAGTGGACTTAATAGTGCCTTTACGTAAGCCATCACAGTTAAAACAATTACAATTCCACTGCGGAAAACCGCCACCAGCGCCAGCACCTAATACATGTATATGCATGTGATTCTACAATTCTTCTAAAATTAAAAAATTTACAACATTAGCCAATTTAGACTTGGCCTTAAGGTTTTTGCGTAAAGCTCTAAGATAAATGACCAATATAAAACCCAGAATAAAAATTCGTATAAGAAGCTGGGTAAAATTTAGACAATGATTAATGAAGAAAGCTCTAAGCAAAAACTTTATTTACAACAATTTTTTGTATAAAAAAAGGCTGTCTTTCGGCAGCCTTTTATATAACAGCGTAAACGCTAATTATTTGTTCATTACGTACATTGTTACTTCAAAGCCAAAACGCATTTCTGTAGCAGCTGGTGTAGTCCACATGATAAATTTCCTTTAAGTAAGTTTTTATATTCGTTGTTACTCTGTTATTAGTGCCAC